>NZ_JBEYJA010000040.1:0-78537 GCF_040703815.1 Streptomyces sp. NPDC006743
GAACTCCCCCGCCGGCACGGGGCGCGGCGCACATCCCGCTCATCCCCCCGCCCCCACACCCCCGCCCCGGCGTGCGGTCCGCGCACCGCACGCCGTGGCTCATATGGTTGTGGGTTCTCGGTCAGCGTCCACCACCGTGGCCGCCACCACCGCCGTGGCCGCCACCGCCGCCGTGGTCACCGCCGCGTCCGCCGTGGTCACCGCCGCCGTGGTCACCGCCACGTCCGCCGTGGTCACCGCCGTGGTCGCCGCGTCCGTGGTCACCGTAGTCCCCACGTCCGCCGTGGTCACCGTAGTCCCCGCGTCCGCCGTGGTCGCCGTAGTCGCCACGGTCGCCGCGGTGGTTGCCGTAGCCGCAGTCGTCCCACCAGCCGCCGCGGTCCGAGCAGTCGCGGCTGTATCCGGAGTGGTGGTTGGAGTCGTAGTTGGAGTCGTGGGCCGACGCGGTCCCGGCCGCGCCGATCGCGGCGCCGCCGGCCATCATGATGCCGGCCGCGGACACGGCGAAGAGGCGCCTGACGCGCTGTGCTCGCATGGGTAATACCTTTCCTTCCATCGTCTCGCGCAAGGGGAACAGCGCGAGAATGATGGCCGCGCCCAGTCGTGAGAGACCGTGCGGCGCGGTCGTCGGCGTCACAGCCGGAGGTGCGACACGTCCGGCGGGCCCCGCGGTGGAGACCTCGCCCGGGGCGTCCCCCCGGTTGCGGCTCTCACTGGTAGACGCTAGTCGTCCGTTCGCGTGACGGCATCTTGAGCGGCGGGTGCGGACCACGAGAAAAAAATCGGGGCGAAAGGGGTGGAACCCAACACTTACGCATAATCCCACCGATGTTGGGCACGCGAAGCAGTGCCCAAGGGGGTGCATCACATGTCCACGGGAACACTTCTCGCCATCATCATCCCGATCGTCGTCGTGCTGGCCCTGATCGCCGTGGCGGTTTCGCTGCTGAGCCGGCGCCGCCGTCTCCGCAAGCGCTTCGGCCCCGAGTACGAACGGACCGTCCAGGAGGCCGAAAGCCGCAGGGCGGGCGAGCGCGAACTCAAGGACCGCGAAAAGCGGCACGACTCGCTGGACATCAAGCCGCTGCCCGCCGTCTCGCGGGAGCGCTACACACGCGAGTGGAGCAGCGTCCAGGAGGAGTTCGTGGACCGGCCCGAGGACGCGGTGCACGACGCGGACCGGCTGGTGACCTCGCTCATGCACGAGCGCGGCTATCCCACCGGCGGTTTCGAGCAGCAGGCCGCCGACCTGTCGGTCGAGCACGGCCGGACGCTCGACCACTACCGGGCCGCCCACGAGATCGAGACGCTGAGCACCAGCAACAAGGCCACCACCGAGCAGTTGCGCGGCGCCATGGTGCACTACCGCGCGCTCTTCGACGAACTGCTCTCCGACGGAGGCCGGGCACCCGCCCGGTCCTGACACCCGGCCTGCCACCCCGGCCGGCGCCCGCCGACGACACCGACGACGCCGGCCCGGCAGGGAGGAACACCATGCACAGAGACAAAGACCAGCCGAGCCGCTTCAGCGGCGGCCTGTCCACCGAGGACCTGGCGCAGCAGGGGTCCGGCCCACCGGAACGGACCGGTGAACCGGGAACGGCCTCCCGCGAGGCCCCTCTCTACCCGGGGGAGAGCACCGGCACCCCCTCGCCGGGCAGGGCCGGTACGGCCACGACCCCGCAGGGGGACCGTCCGGACCGGACGGCCGGAGAGGAAAGGTCCGCCGGCGCGGCCGGAACCGCGGACGCGGAAGCGACCCCGGACACGGACACGGCGCCTCCCGGCACGACGGGAACCGGGGAGACGGCAGGAGGCCAGGACACGGCAGAGGGCCCGGCAGCAGCAGGAAGCCCGGACACCGCCCGGACCCCGGAGACGACCGGGCCCGCCGGTGACGGCGAGGACGCCCCCCGCCTGCTCAGCACCGAGGACGAGCAGGGGTTCCGCGACCGCTGGCACGAGACGCAGAACAAGTTCGTCGACGACCCGCGCGACGCCGTGCACGCCGCCGACACCCTGGTCGCCGACGTCATGCAGACCCTGGCCGCGACCTTCGCCCGTCACAAGGAGGAGCTGGAGGGGCAGTGGAGCCAGGGCGAACAGGTGGACACGGAGGAACTGCGCAAGGCGCTGCGCCGCTACCGGTCCTTCTTCAACCGGCTGCTCAGCACCTGACGCCCGGCTGCCGAGCCCCGGACGGCCGCCCGCCCCAGCACCGGAGGGCCGGCCGCCCGGCGCCTGACGGCCGCCCGCCCAGCGCCTGACGGTCCGTAGCGTACGGACGTGTCCTCCGCCGCCGCCGGGGTACCGGCGTGTCGTGCGGAGGACCGCCGTCGCTGAGGGACGATGGGCCCGCCAGGACGGCCGGGAGAGCGCGCTCGGAACGGAGGGGCTGCGGTGGACCAACGGGTCGCGGGGCACGGAGAGCGTGGCACGGCCGCGACCACGGGGACGACCGGGCCGGGCCCGTCCGGGGCCGGTCCTCGCGGCACCACCGCCCGGGAGCGGCCGGCGCCGGACGCCCGGCGGCGCATTCCCCGCACCGACACCGTCCTGCGCGACCCGCGGCTGCTCCAGGCCGCCGGCCGGCTCGGGCCGCGGCCCGTGAAGGCAGCCGTACGGCAGGCACAGGAGCAGGCACGCCACGGCACGGTGGCCCCCGAGGACGTCGCCGACACCGCCCTCGCGCTGCTGCCGCCCACGGCCGGCGGACTGCGCCCGGTGATCAACGCCACCGGCGTCCTCCTGCACACCAACCTCGGCCGGGCGCCCCTGTCGGCGGCGGCCCGGCAGGCGGTGCAGGACGCGGCAGGACCCACCGACGTGGAACTCGACCTGAGCGCCGGTGTCCGCGCCCGGCGCGGCCGCAGCGCCCTGGCCGCGCTGCGCGCACGCGTGCCGTCGGCAGCCGCCGCACACGTCGTCAACAACGGCGCCGCCGCCCTCGTCCTCGCGGCGACCGCGCTCGCCGCCGGGCGCGAGATCGTCATCAGCCGCGGCGAGATGGTGGAGATCGGCGACGGCTTCCGCCTGCCCGACCTGCTGGTCTCCACCGGCGCCCGGCTCCGCGAGGTCGGGACCACCAACCGCACGGCGGTCGCGGACTACACGGAGGCCGTCGGCCCGCAGACCGGGTTCGTCCTGAAGGTCCACCCGTCCAACTTCCGTATCAGCGGCTTCACCCGCGCCGTCGCCACCCGCGACCTGTCCGCGCTCGGCGTCCCGGTCGTCGTCGACATCGGCTCCGGCCTGCTCGCCCCCCATCCGCTGCTGCCCGACGAACCCGACGCCGCGACCGAACTGCGGGCCGGCGCGGCGCTGGTGACCGCCAGCGGGGACAAACTGCTCGGCGGCCCCCAGTGCGGACTGCTCCTCGGTGACGCCGGCCTCGTGCACCGCCTCGCCCGGCACCCGCTCGCCCGCGCGCTGCGGGTCGACAAACTGACACTCGCCGCCCTGGAGGCGACCCTGACGGGCCCCGCGACCCCCACCGCCACGGCCCTCACCGCCGACCCCAGGGAACTGGACCGGCGCGCCGGGCAGCTCGCCGCCGGCCTGAGCGGCGCCGGCATCGACGTACGGGCCGTCGCCTCGGCCGCCACGGTCGGCGGCGGCGGCGCACCCGGCGTGACACTGCCCAGCGCGGCCCTCTCCCTGCCTCGATCCTGGGCCGCCGCCCTGCGCACCGGCCCGCTGCCCGTGGTGGGGCGGGTCGAGGGCGGGCGGTGCCTGCTCGACCTGCGGGCCGTGCCGCCCGAGGACGACGAACGGCTGGCCGAAGCCGTGCGCCGGGTCGCGGAAAGGTAGGCGGCGCCATGCGGGTCCTGGCCACCGCCGGCCACGTCGACCACGGCAAGTCAGCCCTCGTGCGCGCCCTGACCGGGATGGAACCCGACCGCTACGAGGAGGAACGGCGCCGCGGGCTCACCCTCGACCTCGGCTTCGTGTGGACCCGGACCGCACCGGACGGCGAGTACCTGGCCTTCGTCGACGTGCCCGGACACGAGAAGTTCGTCGCCACCATGCTGGCCGGGGCCGGGCCCGTGCCCGCCGTGCTCTTCGTGGTCGCCGCCGACCAGGGCTGGCAGCCCCAGTCGCAGGAGCACCTGGTGATCCTCGACGCGCTCGGCGTCCGGCACGCCGTGCTCGCCGTGACCCGCAGCGACCTCGCCGACCCCGAGCCGGTGCGCGCCGACGCCGTCCGGCGGCTGGCCGGCACCTCCCTGGGCACCGTGCCGTCCGTCGCGGTGAGCGCGGTGACCGGCGCCGGCCTCGACGGGCTGCGCGCCGAACTGGCCCGCCTCGCCCGCACCCTGCCCGAACCCCCCGCCGACGCCGACGTACGGCTGTGGCTGGACCGCGCGTTCACGGTGCGCGGGCACGGCACCGTCGTGACCGGCACGCTCGGCGCGGGCACCCTGCGCGTGGGGGACCGCCTGGTGGCCTCGGACGGTACGACCGCGCTGCGGGTACGCGCGCTGCAGTGCCTCCAGCAGGAACGCACGGCCGTCAGCGGGGTGGCGCGGGTGGCGGTCAACGTGCACGGCCCCCTGGACGGAGCGCTGCGCCGCGGGGACGTGCTGCTCACCCCGGACCGCTGGCTGCTCACCGACCTGGCCGACGTCCGCGTCGGCGGCGAGGGAACCGGTGACCTGCCGCGGACGCTGCGGCTGCACCTCGGCACGGCCGCAGTCCCGGTGACCGTGCGCCCCCTGGGCGAGGACACCGCGAGGCTCACCCTGAGCCGGCGCCTGCCGCTGCGGGTGGGCGACCGGGCGGTGCTGCGCGAGCCGGGCGGCGGCCGGCCGCCCTGCGCGGCGACCGTCCTCGACGTCCGGCCCCCGCCCCTGGAGCGGCGGGGCGCGGGCCGGGCCCGCGCCGCAGAGCTGGCCGCACTGACCGGCCGGCCCGACGGCGCCGCGGAACTGCGCCGCCGCGGCCTCGTCCGCCGCTCGGAACTGCTGGCCATGGGCGTGCCCGCGCCCACCGCGCCGGTGACCGGCGACTGGCTGGCCGACCCGGCGCACTGGGCCCGGCTGCGCGAGCGGCTGGCCGCCGAGGTCGAGCGGTACGCCGAGCAGCACCCCATGGAGCCGGGCCTGCCCGCCGAAGCGGCCCGGCGGCTGCTCGGCCTGCCCGACCGCACCCTCGTGGACGCCCTGGCCCGCACCCCCGGCGCCACCGGGCTGCTCGGCAAGGAAGGCCGCTTGTACGTCCCCGCCCGGGCCCGCCCCGCACTGCCGCCGCCCCTGCGGGCCGCTGTCGACGCCGTGCGCGAGGAGCTGGAGAAGACGCCCTTCCGCGCCCCCGAGGCCGACCGCCTGGCCGAACTCGGGCTGCACCGCAAGGCGTTGGCCGCCGCCGTCCGGGCGGGCGCGCTGCTGCGCGTCACCGAGGGAGTCGTCCTGCTGCCGGGCGCGGACACGGAGGCCGCCGCCGTGCTGCGCGGACTGCCGCAGCCCTTCACCCTGAGCGAGGCGCGCAGGGCCCTCGGCACCACCCGGCGGGTCGCCGTGCCGCTGCTGGAACTCCTCGACGCCCGCGGACACACCGAACGGATCGACGACCAGCACCGCCGCTGCCGGCCGGGAACCACGGGGGGAGCGTAAGGCGCATTTCTGACCTTGAGAGGCCCTCGTGCGGCCATGGTTTGGCCACGGCACCTGCGGGCTATGTGTTTTCGCAGGTAGGAAGCTTGCGGGGGACGGAGGCGGACGGGAATCGAACCCGCCTGCCCGAGATCCTCGGACACCTCGGTTTTGAAGACCGGGAGGGCCACCAGGCACCCACACGCCTCCACCGCCCGCCAGGCTACCGGAAGGACCCGGCATGACCGCCAGCAGCGAAACGCCCGTACGGCTCACGCAGTTCGCCCACGGCGGCGGCTGTGCCTGCAAGATCCCGCCCGGCGAACTGGAGGACCTGCTCGGCGGACTGACCCCGCCGCTGCCGGCACCGAAGGACATCCCGATGCTGGTCGGACCGGCCACCGGCGACGACGCGGCGGTCGTCGCCCTGCCCGCCCCGCACGGCTCCGCGGCCCCGGCCCTGGTGTCCACCGCCGACTTCTTCACCCCGGTCGTCGACGACCCGTACGACTGGGGCCGCATCGCCGCGGCCAACGCCCTGTCCGACGTGTACGCCATGGGCGGCCGCCCGGTCCTCGCCGTGAACCTCCTGGCCTGGCCCCGCGACGTGCTGCCCTTCGAGCTGGCCCGCGAGGTGCTGCGCGGCGGCCTCGACATCGCCGCCGAGGCCGGCTGCCACGTCGGCGGCGGGCACAGCGTGGACGACCCGGAACCCAAGTACGGCATGGCCGTCACCGGCCTCGTCGACCCCGGCCGGCTGCTGCGCAACGACGCCGGCCGGCCCGGCCTGCCGCTGTCCCTGACCAAACCGCTGGGCCTCGGAGTGCTGAACAACCGGCACAAGGCCACCGGGGAACGGTTCCCGCAGGCGGTGGCGGCCATGACGGCCCTCAACCGCGACGCGGCGGCCGCCGCCGTCGCCGCGGGGGCCCGCTGCGCCACCGACGTGACGGGCTTCGGACTCCTCGGACACCTGCACAAACTGGCGCGCGCCTCGGGCGTCACCGCCGTGCTCGACACCGCGGCCGTGCCCTACCTGGACGGCGCCCGGGAGGCCGTACGCGACGGCTACGTCAGCGGCGGCACCCGGCGCAACCTGGAGTGGGTGGCCCCCTTCACCGACTTCGGCGCCACCGACCCGGACACCCGGCTGCTGCTGGCCGACGCCCAGACCTCCGGCGGCCTGCTCGTCGCCGGGGAGGTGCCCGGGGCTCCGGTGATCGGCGAGCTGGTCGCTCCCGGCCCGCACTCGCTCGTCCTGAGATGAGCGGACGAGGAGCCGACCGTGCCGGGACCGCGCCGGGGGCCGGTCAGGGCTCGGTCCCGGTGCGGTCGTCGATGCCGGCCCGCTGCCGGTAGGCGCGCACCAGCGCCGGTGCGGCCGGGCCGCGGGGGCGGCGCCCCGGCCGGATGTCGACGGCGAACGCCTTGGTCTCCTGGATGTGCGTGTTGGGATCCAGGGACAGATGCATCAGCTCGTTGGCGGCGTCACCGGTGCTGAGGCCGTTGGGACCCCAGTGGTAGGGCAGCCCCACCTGGTGCAGGGTGCGGCCGTGCACCCTCAGCGGCGGCACGCGGTCGGTCACCAGCACCCGTGCCTCGACGACACCCCGGGCGCTGACGATCGTCGCCCACCCGGTGTGTTCGAGCCCGCGCTCGGCGGCCAGTTCCGGCGACACCTCGCAGAAGAACTCGGGCTGCAGTTCCGCCAGATAGGGCTGCCAGCGGGACATGCCGCCCGCCGTGTGGTGCTCGGTGAGCCGGTAGGTGGTGGCCACGTACGGGTACACCTGCGAGCCGGGCTCGTCGCCGCTGGGCTGGTAACGGTTGTCCGGGACGGACGGCATGACCTGTCGCACCGGGTTGCGCTGCCGGCCGTACAGCAGGTTCGGGAAGGGGGAGTCCTGCGGCTCGTAGTGGGTCGGCAGCGGCCCGTCGGTGAGTCCGGAGGGCACGTACAGCCAGGCCTTCCCGTCGGCCTGCATGACGAACGGGTCGGTGCCCGAGAGCGCCTCGGGACCGGTGGCGTCCGGCGGTGGCCGGTGGCCGGGCGCCTTGTCCTTCTTGAAGTCGGGGATGTCGTGGCCGGTCCACTCGCCCGCGTCGGCGTCCCACCACACGAGCGCCTTGCGCTCGCTCCACGGCCTGCCGTCGGGGTCCGCCGACGCCCGGTTGTACAGGATGCGGCGGTTGGCGGGCCACGCCCACCCCCACTCGGACGCCACCCAGTCCTGCTCGCCGCCGGGCCTGCGCCGCGCCGCCTGGTTCACCCCGTCGGCGTACACCCCGCAGTAGATCCAGCAGCCGCAGACGGTGGAGCCGTCGGACGCGAGCTGCTCGTACGAGGCCAGCGGGCGGCCCTCGGCGTCGCGGCCGTTGATCTCCGCCAGGACCTCCTCCGCGTCGGGCTCGGCCCGCTCGCCCTTCGTCGCGTAGTCCCACGTCAGGTCCAGCACCGGCCGGTCCATCGGATCGGCCGACCCGGCCAGCTTCTCCCGGATGATCCGCCCGAGGTGGTAGGTGAACCACAGGTCGCTGCGCGCCTCCCCGGCCGGCTCGACGGCCTGGTGGTGCCACTGCAGCAGCCGCTGCGTGTTGGTGAAGCTGCCGTCCTTCTCGGTGTGCGCGGCGGCCGGCAGGAAGAACACCTCGGTCCCGATGTCCTGCGTGCGCAGCTCGCCGGTCTCGGTCTCCGGGCCGTCCTTCCACCAGGTGGCCGACTCGATCAGGGAGAAGTCCCGTACGACAAGCCAGTCCAGGTTGGCCATGCCCAGCCGCTGCAGCTTGGAGTTGGCCGAACCGACCGCCGGGTTCTCACCCATGAGGAAGTAACCCTTGCAGACCCCCTCCAGCTGGGCCGTCACCGTCTCGTAGGTGGAGTGCGAGCCGGTCAGACGCGGCAGGTAGTCGAAGCAGAAGTCGTTCTCCGCCGTCGCCGCATCGCCCCAGTAGGCCTTGAGCAGGCTCACCATGTAGGCGCGCATGTTGCCCCAGTAGCCCTTGCGGGCCGCCTCGCCGCGCACGAAGGCGTCCAGGTCCTCGTTGCGGTGCGCGTACGGCATCGGGATGTACCCGGGCAGCAGGTTGAACAGGGTGGGGATGTCCGTCGACCCCTGGATGGAGGCGTGCCCGCGCAGCGCCATGATGCCGCCGCCCGGCCGGCCGATGTTGCCGAGCAGGCTCTGCAGCACGGCGGCGGCCCGGATGTACTGCACCCCCACGGTGTGCTGGGTCCAGCCCACCGCGTAGGCGAACGCGGTGGTCCGCTCGCGCCCGGAGTTCTCCGTGACCAGCTCGCACACCCGCCGGAACAGGTCCTGCGGCACCCCGCAGATCCGCTCCACCAGCTCGGGCGTGTAGCGGGCGTAGTGCCGTTTGAGCACCTGGAACACGCACCGCGGGTGGCTCAGGGTCTCGTCCCGTTCGGGCTCGTCCTCGCCGAGGGCGGGGCCGCCCGAGCCGTGGGACTCGCTGCCCGCCGCCTCGCTCACCGGGGCGGAGCCGGTGCGCTTGTCGTACTCCTCGTCGCGCTGCCCGGAGGCCGCCTGCATCTCGGTGCCCTCGTACTGCCAGCTCGTGTTGTCGTAGCTGCGGCTGTCGGGGTCCAGCCCGGAGAACACCCCGTCCAGGTCCTCCGTGTCGCGGAAGTCCTCCCGCAGCACCACCGGCGCGTTGGTGTACGCGACGACGTAGTCACGGAAGTACGCGCCGGTGCTCAGCACGTGGTTGATGATCCCGCCGAGGAAGGCGATGTCCGAGCCCGCGCGCAGCGGCACGTGCACGTCCGCGAGCGCGCTGGTGCGGGTGAACCGCGGGTCCACGTGGATCACCTTGGCGCCGCGCGCCCTGGCCTCCATCACCCACTGGAACCCGACCGGATGGCACTCGGCCATGTTCGAGCCCTGGATGACGATGCAGTCCGCGTTCTGCAGGTCCTGCTGGAAGGTGGTCGCGCCGCCGCGGCCGAACGAGGTTCCCAGACCGGGAACGGTGGAGGAGTGTCAAATACGCGCCTGGTTCTCGATCTGGATCGCCCCGAGCGCCGTGAAGAGCTTCTTGATGAGGTAGTTCTCCTCGTTGTCCAGCGTCGCCCCGCCCAGACTGGCGATGCCGAGCGTGCGCCGGGTGCGCGTGCCGTCGACCTCCCACTGCCAGCCCGCGCGCCGCGCCTCGATGACCCGGTCGGCGATCATGTCCATCGCCGTGTCCAGGTCCAGGCGCTCCCACTCGGTGCCGTGCGGACGCCGGTACAGCACGTGGTGCTCGCGGGCGCTCCCGGTGGTCAGCTGGAGGCTGGCCGAGCCCTTGGGACACAGCCGCCCGCGCGAGACCGGGGAGTCGGGGTCGCCCTCGATCTGCGTGACCCGCTCGTCCTCGACGTACACGTTCTGGCCGCAGCCCACGGCGCAGTAGGGGCAGACCGACTTCACGACCCGGTCGGCGGAAGCGACCCGGGGGGTGAGCCGCGCGGTGGGCCCGCTCTTGGCCGCGGCGCCCCGGCCCAGCGGGTCGGTGCCGGTGAGCTGGCGGTAGACCGGCCAGGAGTCGATCCAGGTGCGTACACCCATTTCGTGGCCCTCCTCTCCGGTTACGGCGCTCCGTGGAGCGGCGCGGTGGCTGCGGGGTACCCCGTCCTCGTGCGGTGAAACCGGATCCGCGGCGGGGCGGTGCGGGGCCGTACGGCCGCCGGGCGCTCACCCGTTCGACCGCCGCCCGGTCACCCGTCCGGCGGTGGCCGTGCCGCCGTCAGCCGGCGCGGGCGCGCAGCCGCTCGCGCTGGGGTACGACCGTGTAGCGGGGATCCTCGGCGGAGGCCACACCGGCGTGGAACACCCCGAAGCGCAGCGCGGCCGAACCCGTCAGCAGCGCCGCCCCCGCGACCGCCGCCGGCACCCGGCCGCCGCGCCCGCGCCGCCCGGCGCCTTGGCCCGCGTACGCCGCCAGCACGGCGCCGCCCGCGGTCAGCAGCTCCGCCGCCCGCAGCAGCCGGTGCGGCCGGCCCTGCTCGAACGGCTCGGCCGCCAGGCCCATCCCGCGCTTCATCCACCGGAAGGCGCCCAGCTCCAGCGTGGCACCCAGCACGGCCATCCGGCGCGCGGGCCCGGCCTGCCGCGGCGGCGCGCAGAGGAGGGCCAGCCCGGCCGCCGCGCTCGCCCCCGACCCCGCGAAGACGAACGGCAGTTCCCGGTAGCCCTCGTGCCAGGACGGCACCGCCGTGTCGGAGAGCAGCACGGCCGTGTAGGTGGCCACGGCCGGACCCAGCACGGCCGCCCCGGCGGTGGCGCCCGCCCCGGCGAGCCGCGCACGGCCCGTGAGGTCGGCGGCGACGGCGGCCAGGGTCAGCGGCGCGTACCCGGCCAGCAGCCACGAACCCGTGTTCATCGGCGAGGTGGGCTTGAACACGCGGAGCATGTTCAAGAAGCGCGCGGGCCGGCCGAGGTCGTGCACCAGCGCGCCCAGGGACAGGCTGATGGCACCCGCCGCGCCCAGCTTCGCCACGCGCGCCAGATCCGGCCGCCCGGTGCCCTGCCCGCCTGCCGCCAGCAGGGACGACGCGCCCGCCAGCCCGCCGAGGTAGAGGTACCCGGCGATGTCGGCCGGCTTCCAGGTGGGCTTGTTCAGGACCGGTTCGCCGTAGTACGAGGAGAACGCCGCGTCGGGCACCATCGGCTGCTCGCCGCGCCGGCGCCGGCCTCGCCCGGACCGTCCGGCGCGCCCGGAGCGGTCCGTGTGTCCCGGCCGGTCGGCCGGGCCGGGCGCCGGAGCCTGCCGGCCGGGGCGCGCGCCCCGGACACCGCCCCGGGTCACGGCCGGTCCGCCGCCGGTTGCGTCGCCCGCGTCGGGGCCCCGCCCGCCGTCCGGTCCCGTCCGCCTCTCGTCGCCCGGTCCGCTCATCGGGGCCTCCTCACGAAGCTCGCGACGCCGAGGGCGGCGAGCGCCGCGGCGGCCAGCGCCGCGTGCTTCCACATCGCCGGCAGGTCGCGGGTGGTGACCACCGGGTCGGGCGGCAGCCCGTAGACCTCGGGCTCGTCGAGCAGGAGGAAGAACGCGCCGTCGCCGCCCACCCCGTCCTGCGGGTTCTCGCCGTAGAGCCGGGCCCCGGTGACGCCGTCCCTGTGCAGCCGCTCCACCCGGTCGGCGGCCCGCTCCCGCAGTTCCTCCAGCGGGCCGAACTGGATGGATTCGGTGGGGCACGCCTTCGCGCAGGCCGGTTCCATGCCGACCCCGAGCCGGTCGTAGCACAGGGTGCACTTCCAGACCCGGCCGTCCTCCTCCCGCTGGTCGATGACCCCGTAGGGGCAGGCCGGCACGCAGTACCCGCAGCCGTTGCACACGTCCTCCTGGACCACCACCGTGCCGAACTCGGTGCGGAAGAGCGCTCCGGTGGGGCAGACGTCCAGACAGGCGGCGTGCGTGCAGTGCTTGCAGACGTCGGAGGACATCAGCCAGCGCAGCTCCGTCCGCCCGTCGGGGGCGGGCGGGGACACCGGGGGCCCCGAGGGGGCCGGAGAGGCAGGTGAGGCCGGGGAGGCCCCCGGGGTGTCCAGGGCGCGGGCGGCCTCGAACACGTCGAACCCCTCGGCGCCCGCCGCGCGTTCCGCGGGGCCGGCCGGCCTCGTCTGTTCGATGAAGGCCACGTGCCGCCAGGTGTTCGCGCCCAGGCCGCGGGTGTTGTCGTAGGACATGCCGCTGAGTCCCAGTCCGTCCGCGGGCACGGAGTTCCACTCCTTGCACGCCACCTCGCACGCCTTGCACCCGATGCAGACGGAGGTGTCGGTGAAGAAACCCACCCGCGGCGGGGCGTCGGGGTAACCGGCGGCCCGGGCCACGTCGGGCTGCGGCCCGGACAGCAGGTCGCCGGACGCGGTCGGACGGCCGTCCTCCGCCCGGCCCACCGCGGCGGTGTCGTGCTCGCTCATGTCCGGCCTCCTCGCTCGGCGCCCGTCCGGGCACGCTCCGCCGTCCGGGGCGGTGCGGCCGACGGGTCCGCCCCGGGTGCCCGCCGCGCAGGCCTGCGAAACCGTGTCCTGGCTGTCCCGCCCGTCAGGGCTGTGGGCCGTGCGGCCGGTGCGCGTTGTGCCAGGCGATGGCGCGCCGGATCTCCGGTGCGTGCAGCCCCGTGCGGCAGCCGAGCTGCCCCATGGTGAGCACCGGCGTGCCGCCGCTCAGGGCGCGGTCGATCTTGGCCGCCCAGAGTTCCTCCTGGACGAAGGGGCGGTGGCGGTAGCGCTCCTGGACGGCGGCGAAGTGCGCTTCACCGCACGCGGTGACCAGCCGCAGCCCGTCGAACCAGTCCTCGGTGGGGTGCACGGCCGACGAGTCCGGCACGTACCCGCGCACCGCCTCGTCCGCCGGGAAGGTCAGGGCGCACAGGTCGCACAGTTCCAGCGGCACGGGTACGGCGGACCGTACGCGCTTCCTGCGCTTCCACATGGCGACTCCCCGGCTGCAGCGCGCTCGACACAAGGAGTTGCCCGTCCGGCGCGTTCCGAAACGCCCCGGCGGGGGAGTGCCGGGGCGAAGTACGCCGCTCACGTCCCCCGGCCGGTCCCCGGGCCCGGCGCGAGCGGGCGGGAGGCGGTGGCGCCGGTGGAGCGGCCGGGGCCGCCGGAGCGGGCCGCTCGGGCGGCCCCCGACGTGGCACCGCGGGTCTCGGCGGCCAGCAGCCGTACGGCGGCGGCCTGACCCAGCTGTCCGGCCGTGCACCGCAGCCGCCGCGCCGCGCTGCCGTCGGCCAGGGCCGCGTCCAGCAGCTCACGGACGGTGTCCCAGTCGCCGGACGCCTCCAGCGCCGGGCGGAACCGGGCCGGCATGCCCGCCAGGACCGTGCGGGCGGGGGCGGCACGGCGGGTGACGGGATCGACCAGCGGGCCTTCGAGGCCCGTGCGCGCCGCCTGCCAGGTGGCGGCCCGCAGCCACTCGTGGTGACCGTCGCACCCGGGTGGGTCGCGCCGGGCGAGCCGGGCGCAGGCGTCGTGGACGAGCGCCCGGAAGAGCCCGGCCACCAGCACCACCGTCGTCACCCGCGGGCAGGCGTCGCAGATGCGCAGTTCCAGCGTCGGCAGGTGCGCGGAGGGCCGGACGTCGTAATAGACCATTCCCGGGTCGCTGATGACCCCCGAGCGGAGCAGGTCCGCCAGCAGGGCGTCGTAGGAGTCGGCACCGCAGTGGCAGCCGGCCGGTCCGGCGGTGGGCCAGCGCTGCCACAGCATGGTCCGCCAGCTCGCGTAACCGGTGTCGGCGCCCAGCCAGAACGGGGAGCTGGCGGAGAGCGCCAGCAGCGGGGGGAGCCAGGGCGAGACCAGGCACATGGCGCGTACGGCCGTGTCCCGGTCGGGTACGTCGACGTGCACCTGCGCGCTGCAGACCAGTTGCTCGTCGGCGACCCGCCGGTACCGCTCGGCCATGTGCCGGTAGCGCGGGTCGTCGGTGACGTCGCCCGGGGCGAGCGCGGCCAGCGGGACGGTGCCGGCGGCCACCACGGCCAGTCCGAGGGAGGAGGCCGTCGCGGCGAGCCGGCGCCGGGACGCGGTCAGGTCGGCGAGGAGGCCGTCCAGGGTGTCGTGCACCCCGCTGTTGCTCTCCACGACCGACCGCTGCAGCTCGGGCGCGAACCCGGCTCCGGCCAGCCGTTCGAGGACGGCGCCGGCCCTGGGCACCAGCCGTCCGCTCCCGGCCTCCACGAGGTGGAACTCCTCCTCGGCCCCGATGCGCAACATCACGGTGCTTCCCCGCTCTCGTCGACCGGGCGGCCACCCGGTGCCGGCGCCCACCGGTCAGCGCATGGCCCGGTACGCCGCCGTGGTGGTCAGGCCGTACACCAGGTGCGGCACGACGTCGGACACCCAGGACGCCAGGTCCCAGGAAGCGGGGTCGGTCAGCCGCAGGACGGTCGCGGGCCCGTTGGCTCCCGCCATGACGGCGGCACCCAGCAGCGGCCCGGCCGCCCAGCCGGACAGCGCCGGGCGCCGGTGGCCGAGCAGGCCGTAGGCCACTCCCGCGCCCACCCCGGTGGCGTAGCCCATCAGCGCCCCGGCCGCCTGGGTGCGGTTCTCCTTCTCCTCGCCGCCACCGAGCGGGATCCGGGCGCGGCCGGCGAGCCGGCCGGCGACCTCGGCCGGGATGCTGCTGGACGGCCGCCCGCGTAGCAGCATGTCGCCGTACGTGACCACGTCCAGCGCGAGTGTTCCCGCGGCGCCGGCCAGCAGGCCCTTGGTGATCGGGCGCATCACGGGCTCAGTTCCACAGGGAGTAGGTGACCACGCGCCCGTACCCGTCCGGCCGGTGCCCGGGGAAGGCGAGGCTGAGCCGGGTGAAGTGCTCGAACCGCGGGTGCTTCTTCCACGGCTCCGCACGGTCCAGGCGCACGACGACCGGGTACGAGTGGAAGGTCCCGGCCGCGCAGTACGGCTTGCAGTCGTTGACGAGGTTGACGCCCTCGGCCACCGCCGAGCGGCCGTTCCACTTCGTCCAGTGCAGCGAGGACAGGCGGCTGTTGCCGTCGCCGCAGGCCAGGATGAACGCGTCGGGGCGCGTCTGCGGCTTCCAGAAGCAGTCGACGAACACGGGCTGCCGGTGCGTGGTGTGCGAGGCTCCCGCCCCTGCCGGTGCCGCCTGCGCCGCGGAGGCCGTTCCCAGACCCGCGGTGAGCAGGACGGCCGCACCGAGCGTGACCGCGGTCCTCACAGTGTGTTCGCCCATGTCCGCTCCCAACCGATGACGTCAGAAACTCATCAACGACGCTACGACGGGGTGAGAGGTCGCACCACTCGGACGGAGCAGCGCTGTCGGTGCCGGGCGGACAACCGCCGCCGGTGCCGGGCGGGAACGGGGCCGGCCCCGGACCGGCCGGCGCGGACCGCCGGAGCGGTGCGCCGCCGGACGGAGTCGTGCCGTCAGCCGGGGGGCCGGTGCCGTGCGCTCAGGCCGAGCGAGGGACCGCCGTCGTCCGGGGCGAACTGGCAGGTGTCGCACAGTTCGTGCTGACCGTCCTGGGTGACGACGGTCCCCCAGCCCAGACAGTGCTCGCAGTCACGAGCCAGGTCCAGGTCGGGGCGCGGCGGCGGGGTGGGGCTGTGGTGGGCTCCGTACGCCATGCGGGGGCGGCTCCTCGAAGTCGCGATGGGGATACTCATTCATTTTGTCTGATTTTTCTCTGTTGTCCAGAAGATTCTCGGGCTCGTCAGGCCAGCACGCCGTCGATCGCGACGTTCAGGTGCCGCGGGCCGCGCAGCACCGCGTTCTGCCGGTAGGGCGGCGGGTCCTCGACGAGCCGGGGATTGTCCAGGCGCCGCGCCAGCTCGATGAGCGCGATCTGCGTCTCCAGCCGGGCCAGCGGCGCGCCGAAGCACACGTGGACACCGCTGCCGAACCCGAGGTGCTGGATGTCCCCGCGGTCCGGGTCGAAGCGGTCGGGGTCCTCGAAGCGCTCCGGGTCCCGGTTGCCCGCGCCCAGCACGAGCCAGATCCGCGAGCCCTTGGGGATCGTCACCCCGCGCAGCTCGATGTCCGTGATGCAGGTCCGCGAGGGCACCAGCTGCACCGGGGGCTCGTAACGCAGCAGCTCCTCGACGATGTTGACGCTGAGCCCCGGGTCCTCGCGCAGCCGCCGCAGGTGCTCCGGGTGGCGCAGCAGGGTGAGCATGCCGTTGGTGATGAGGTTGACCGTCGTCTCGTGGCCCGCGATGAGCAGCAGCACCGCCGTGCTGAGCACCTCCATCGTCGACATGGCCCCGTCCGGGCCGTGGCCGGCCGTCAGATCGGACAGCATGTCGTCGCGGGGCTCCTTGGCGCGCTGCTCCGCCAGCCCCGCCAGGTACATGCCGAGCTGGAGCCGGGCCTCCTGCGCGGCGCGCTGGACCGGCGCCCCGGGGTCGTCGCGCGAGTCCGGGTCCAGGCCGGCGACGATCGGGTCGACCCATGCGCGAAAGCGCGGCTCGTCCTCGCGGGGCACGCCGAGGAGCCTGCAGATCACCGTCACCGGGAAGGGGTACGCGAACTGGTCGACGAGGTCGACCTGCCGGGCGTCGCCGAGCCCGTCGAGGAGTTCGGTGACGACAGCTCCCAGTTCCTCGCGCATGGAGTCGATCCGGTGCGGCCGGTGCGGCGGTCCGAACGAACTGTTGGCGATGCGCCGCAGCCGGTCGTGCTCGGGCGGGTCGAGCCGGATGAAGCTCGGCGGCAGGCCCGTCGCCTCCGGCTCCGACAGCTCGTCGGCACCCGGCGCCGTGAGGTTGCCGGCGTCGGAACTGATCCGGGGATCGTGCAGCAGGCCCAGGATGTCGTAGTAGGAGCTGACGACGTACGGGCCGCCCTCCTCCTCGTGCAGCACGGGCGTCCTGCGCAGCTCCGCGTAGAGCGGGTAGGGGTTGGCGCGGCTGGAGAAGTCGGTGATCCGGCGCATGAGCGACGGTTGCGTCATGGGAGGTCCTCGGGGTGTCCTCGGAATGGGGCAGGGCGGGGCGCCGGCCGGCGGCGCGGTGGTCAGTGGCGGGCCGGGGTGAAGACCATGCGCCGGTCGGCCGGTGAGTACCCGCTGAGGGTCACCGTCGGGCCGTGCGTCGGCAGGGACGGGTCGGGGAAGTCGGCCGGCACCGGCCTGCGGCCCTCGGGCCGCCGGTCCAGCGTCGGGTACTCCACCGGGAACGGCGCGCCCATCTCGATCTGCCGCTGGTAGAACTCCAGCCACCGCGTGTTGTCGAAGCTCACGGCCGCGATCACCCGGCCCTGGTAGCCGTAGACCCCGACGAAGCGGCGCTCGGCGAGCGAACCCTGGGTGATCATGATCTGCTCGCCCATGGACGGCACGCCGACGGACTTGATGTTCACACCGAACTGCGACGACCAGAAGGCGGGCACCCACATGTGCGGTCGCCGGTCGGAACTGGCGCTGATCATGTTGTGCGCCGCGACCTCGGCCTGCGCGACGGCGTTGCCCCAGTGCTCCAGGGACAGGAACTGGTAGCCGAACAGCGGGTGCGGGGAGCGGGCCACGTCCCCGGCCACGTACACGTCGTCGGTGACGATGCCCCGGAAGTCGAACGCCCGGCACCCCGCGTCGCAGGCGATGCCGCGCGGGCCGGCCCCGAGCCCGGAGCCGGTCAGCCAGTCGGTGTTGCGCGTCGCGCCCAGACACACCACCACGACGTCCGTCTCCACGACGCTGCCGTCGGACAGGTGGGCGGCCCGCACCCGCCCGACCGGGCTGCCCTCCAGACCGGTGACCATGACGCCGGTGCGCAGGTCGACCCCGTTGTCGTGGTGCAGTTCCGCGGCGACCGTCCCGACCACGCCGCCGAGCGCGCCCACCAGCGGAGCGTCGGCCCGCTCGGCCACGGTGACGGGGATGCCCTGGTCGCGGCAGGCGGAGGCGATCTCCGACCCGGTGAACCCGGCACCGATCACGAAGACCCGGCGCGGCCCGGCCTTCAGCCGCCGGTGCAGCCGCACGGCGTCGTCCCGCGTGCGCAGCACGAAGACCCCGTCGAGCTGGGCCTCCTCCTCCTTCGGCCAGGGCCGGGCCCGGACCCCGGTCGCGATGAGCAGCCGGTCGTAGGGCACCTCGTCGCCGTCGGCGAGCCGGACCCGCCGGCCCGCGAGGTCGAGTCCGCTCGCGGCCACGCCCAGCCGCCACGTCGCGTCGACGTCGACGCGCCGGGGGAGGTCCGTGCGGTCCGGCGCCGCCTTGCCGAGCAGGACCGCCTTGGACAGCGGAGGCCGGTCGTACGGCTCGTACGGCTCGTCGCCGATCATGGTCAGCGACCCGGCGAAGCCCTCCGCGCGCAGGGTCTCGGCGGCCCGCAGACCGGCCAGTGAGGCACCCACGACGACGATCCGGCCCTCCCGGCGCAGCCACTCGTGGAACTGCTCAGCGGGCATCGGACGCCTCCTGCCCGGCGGTGGCGGAGCGCGCGCCGCCCCCGTCCGTGCCGTCCGTGGTGATCGCCTGCACCGGGCAGGCCGCGACGGCACGGGCCAGCTTCTCCCGCTGCTCGTCGTCGGCCCACGGGCTGTACACCAGAGACTCCTCGCCGTGCATCGTGAACACGTCCGGCGCGAGGAAGGCGCACTGGGCGTAGCCCTGGCACTTGTTGAGATCGACGACAAGCCTCATTGGCGACCCGCCCTTCCGGCGGCCAGGTCCTCGGGCACCACCCGCTCGGCGGGCGCCCTCGGACGGCGGTCATCTCCCCCACGACAGGATCCGCAGCGCGACGCCCCCGCCGCGCGCCGGAGCCCGCCGTAGGAGTGACGGGCCACCACCCGCGCGGGGCCGGGCGCGCGGGGCACAATCGCCGGCCGTCCCGGTGCGCGGGGAAAGCGCCGGCGGCTGCCGCCCGGCTCTCAGGCCGCCGGTGCGGCGGGCCCGGTGCGGCGGCCGGCCGCCCCCAGGATGTGGAGGCTGAGCACCAGCGCCCAGGCCGGGAAGGCCAGCTCGGCCCAGGGCACCCGGGAGGAGGCGAACAGCAGCGTCAGCGCGGCCAGCAGTCCCAGCACGGTCAGCCACCGCGGCAGCACCCGCAGCCGGTGTCCCATCACCGACAGGGAGCAGGTGAAGACGGCCGCCATCCGCATCGCGTACCCGGTCAGCAGCTCGTACGCCAGACGGCGGCCGAACTCCCAGGCGGCGGGGGAGGGCGCGGTGCCGGGCGCACGGACGGTGGCGAGCGCGGCGGTGGCCGCGGCGGCCGCTGCGAACATCATGGCGACGAAGACCAGCCCGCTGCCCAGGAAGACGGTCGCCAGGAACTTGTCCTCGGCCGCTCCGACATGGGTGCGCACCACGCCGACGAACCACAGGAAGAAGATCCCGGCCAGCGGCACGAGACCGAGCGCCGCCCGGACCGCGTCACGCCGGGTGGAGTCGGTCAGGGCCGGCGCGGTGACCGAGCCGGCGCCCTCCGGGAGGCCCAGCCGCATCAGTACGACCGCCGCCGCGAGCAGCAGCGCGAACAGGACCCCGGCCAGCCCCGCCGCCCGCGGAGCGCGCAGCGCCTGCTCCGCCGGCGTGACCGCGGTGCTCGTCACTTCCGGTAGCCGAGGATGGTCATCATGCCGGACTCGGAGTGGTACTGGTTGTGGCAGTGCAGCATCCACAGGCCGGGGTTGTCGGCGTAGAAGTCGGCGACGAGCTTGCGGTGCGGCAGCACGATCGCGGTGTCCTTGCGCGTGCCGATGTCGCCGAGGCCGGTCAGCGCGAAGGTGTGGCCGTGCAGGTGCAGCGGGTGCCACATGTCGGTGGCGTTGACCAGCGTGAGCCGGACCCGCTCGTCCTTGCGGACCGGATGGCGGTGCTCGGTGGAGTACGGCTGGTGGTCGAAGGCCCAGTCGTAGTTCTTCATGCTGCCGGTCAGCCGGATACGGATGTGCCGGTCCGGTTCCCCGTCGCGGAAGGCCACCGACTCGTGCGGCCGCAGGGCCCGGGCGGGCAGGAGGCGGCCGTCCAGCTCGTCCGGGTGCACCGAGGGCGAGGGCAGCCCCTTGCCCTGGTCGGTGCGCAGCACGGCCAGCGCCCTGGCCTTGCTTCCCTTGCCCTCGGCCAGGGCGACCAGCGGGAACGTCCCGTCCTTGACGGTGACGACCACGTCGTAGCGCTCGGCCATGCCGATGAGCAGCGCGTCCGTGTCGCGGGGCTCGACGGGGTAGCCGTCGGTGTGTGTCACCGTCATCCGGTGGCCGCCCAGGGCCACCCGGAACGCGGTGTCGGCGCCGGCGTTGATGAGCCGCAGCCGGACGCGGTCCCCCGGCTTGGCCCTGAACACCTGGGCGGAGTGCGGCAGATGCCCGTTGATCAGGTAGTACGGAAAGTCGACGTTGCCGCCCATGCCGTCCAGGAGGCGGCTGTGGGAGTGGCGCAGGACGCGGGAGGGGCCACCGGCCGACTTCCCGTACGGCGCGCTGTGGCCGGCGGAGGCGTGATGGCCGGCGGAACCTTCCTGCTGGGAGTCGCCGCCCATGTCCATGCTCATCGGCGGACGCTTGCCGCCGTGCAGCTGCGACAGCACGCCGTCCGGGGTGGAGCCGTCCACCCCGTCCACCCAGTCGTCCAGGACGACGACCCACTCCTTGTCGTAGGACAAGGGCTCCTTGGGGTCGTCCACGATCAACGGCGCGTACAGACCCCGGTCGAGCTGCATGCCCTCGTGGGAATGGAGGAGATAGGTGCCCGGGTAGGACACGGCGAAGCGGTAGCGGAACTCCTCGCCCGGCTTGATCCCCTCCTGCGTGAGCCCCGGCACACCGTCCATGTCGCAGCGCAGGCGCACCCCGTGCGAGTGCAGCGTCGTCGCGACCGGGAGCCGGTTGACCAGGGTGAGGTCCAGGATGTCGCCCTTGGTCACGCGGATCACCTCACCGGGCACCGCACCGCCGTACGCCCACGTCCTGACGGAGCGTCCGCCCAGGTCGAACGTGGTCTGCGCCGCCGTGAACCGGAAGGTGCGCACGGGCCCGCTGCCGCGCTCGCGCTCGGCGGCCAGCACCTCGGGGTCGGACGGGTTCACGTACCCCTTGGGCCCCTTCGGCACGAAGGGACGGGAGCGGCCGCCCGCGGTGCCGGATCCCGGCGCGGAGCCCGAGCCCCGGGCGGTTCCCGGGTGCGGACCCGCCTCCGACGGGGAGCCTGACCCGGAGCAGGCTCCCAGGAGACCTGAGCCGGCAGCCATGATCGAGGCACTGAGCAAGGTGCGCCGCGTAGGTGAGTGCATGAATGAATAACACACGTTTTATAGCGATATGTGGGAGAACTGGGGCGGCGCGTCCGGTGATCCTGGCGGTCAATTTCCGTGCGGCAGCGCCCGGCATCCGGGGAGGGTCACCCGGTCGGCCGAAAGCGGACGCGAGCGGAACGCGTCGCGGTTCAGGGTGACTTGGCCGAAAAAGACTCCCCGGCCGGGTCCGGGGGCGCACGAAGAAGCGGCGGCAGGCACCGGGACCTCGGTGCCTGCCGCCGCTTGTGTCAGGTCAGTTGGCCCGGGCGGCCGCTCTCCGGGCGTTGTTGTACAGGCGCAGCAAGTGCTTGGCGACGGGGCACGGCGCACCGTCCGCGCGGCACTGGCGGCACGTCTGCAGGTGCTGTTGGTGTTCAGAATGCGCTTGCTGCAGAGCATCGCCCTGGGACGGCATGAGGATCCTCGCACGGGGGGTCGGACGGAGAAGAGCGCTCGACTCGGCTGTAGGGAGCACCCGCGCAAAAGTTGATCACGTTACTCCCGGTAGTGGAAAGCGGCATCCGGCCACGCTGAGCCACTGACCGTCACGACCCGGACCGTCACACGGGGTCACACGCCCAGGTCAGGCCTGTCGTCCGGAGTAGGCCCACCAGCGGCCCTCGTGCCGGTTCACCGCGATCGGCCGGCCGAAGCAGGACGTCAGCCAAGGTCCGGTCAGCACGTCCGCCACGGGCCCGCCGGCCAGAATCCTGCCCTCGCGCAGCAGCAGGGCGTGGCCGACGGCGGGGGACAGCTCCTCCAGGTGGTGGGTGACCGTCACGGTGGCCAGCCGCGGACGGCCCTCGGCCAGCCGCTGCATGGCCTCCACGAGGTCCTCGCGGGAGGGCAGGTCGAGGGCGTTGAACGGCTCGTCCAGCAGGAGCAGGGCGGGGTCGGCCATCAGTGCCCTGGCGATGAGGACACGGGCCCGCTGCCCGCCCGAGCAGACACCGTACGGCCGGTCCGCCAAATCCTTGATCTCCAGTTCGGCGAGGAGCTCGTGCGCCCGCTCGCGCACCTCCTCGTCGTAGGACCGCCACAGCGGCTGCACCGTGCCGGTGTGACCGGTCAGCACGACCGTGTGGGCGTCGAGGTCCTGGGGAACGCGCTGCGCGGAGGTGACGTGCCCGATGAGCGCCCGCAGTTCACGGACGTCGACGCGGCCGAGCCGGGCGCCCAGCACCTCGACACTGCCGGTGGTGGGGTGCATCAGCGCGCCGAGCAGCCGCAGCAGCGTCGTCTTGCCCGCGCCGTTCGCGCCGAGCAGTGCCCAGTGCTCCCCCGGCCGGACGGTCCAGTCGATGCCGTCGAGGATCACCTGGTCGGTCGTGTACCGGCGCACACCCACGTCCCGGAGCGCCACGACGGCGCCCGGGCCCGCCGTCCCGTCGTCCTTCACGGGTCGTCGTCCCGTTGTCTCCTCGGCCATCCCAGGGCTCCCCTCGACGTGTTCGGCCCCCGTCTCATCGGCACCCCGGACGTTAGATGCATCCGGCACCTTGTCGCCGGTCCGTCCGGTTCGTGGACGCCCGCGCCGGCGGGCGCCGGCGGAAGGGCGTGTGCCGGCCGCGGGGGGACCGCCGGGAGGGCCAGGGGGGCCGCGGCGGGCACCGGCGGGAGGACGTGCGGCGCTCGGGCCGCCCGGTCATGCGGCGAGGTGGCGGGAGTCGCCCATGACCACCACGGGGTGCAGGCGCGGGTCGAGCGTGCGCAGCAGGTAGCGCATCGCGTCCTCGGACTGGCTCACGCACGCGGACGTGCCGCCGCCGTGGTCCATGTGCAGCCAGATGCTGCCGCCCTTGCGCTGTCCCTCGGGCCGGGTGGGGTCGTTGGGCGCGGTGCCCCGGACGCGGTTGTAGTCGATGGCGATGACGTAGTCGAAGTCGTGCCAGGAGTTCTTGTTCCAGTAGTGCGGCGCCTGGAACGAGGCGGAGCGGGTGTACGGCAGCCGGCTCCCGGGGTCGGCCAGCACACCGCCCGCGTCACTCAAGGTGAACACGCCCACGGGGGTGCGCTGGTCGCCCTCGTGGTGGTCGGTCGTCCACCCGTTCCTGCCGTTGTGCGCCGCCCAGGAACGCAGTTGCTTCCAACGGGAGCCGGTCTTGGTGAAGAGCTTCACCGTCGAGTCGGGGGAGTCGGGGCCCGCGCCGTAGACGGCGACCACCTGGCGGGTGCCGGCCGGGACGCGCCGCCACATCCCGTCGCCGATGCCGGGGACACGGGTCGGCGCCGTGGCGCGCGGTGTGCCGCCCGGCCCGTTCGCGCCGCCTCTCGCGCGCGGGTGGGCCGAACTGCCGCAGCCCGTCAGACAGATCGCCAGGGTCGCGCAGGCCACCGTCGCGGCGGCCGTCCGTATCGCACCGCTTTTTCGCATGGCGCCCATGATGGCACCGCGTTCCGGCCGCCCGGCCGCCGGGTCCCGGCCCTCGCGCCGTCACCCGAATGGCCGTCCGTGGCAGCGTGCTCAGGGCTGATCGGGTGTCTCCTGGAGTGAGAGAGGCGTCCATCAAGGGAGCCGATCATGTATGAGATGTGTGCAGGAGCCGAGAAAGCGGGCGGCGCACTGGTGTGGCATGTCATGGCCAAGAACACGGTGACCACGCTCTGCGGCCAGCGGCTCGGCCGGCGTGTCGACGGGGCGAGCGCGCAGCGGGCCGGTCACTGTTCCACGTGCATGGCCTTGTTCGGGAAGCTGATGACCGCTCCACCGGCCGTCGGCTCTCCGGTCGGCACGGACAACTAGCGGTCCGTGTCACAAGGGCCCTGTCCGCCGGGGAAGTTCTCCCGGCGGACAGGGCCCTTCGGCTGCGGTGCGCGCGACGGGGTGTCAGCTCCTTGGGGAGCGGCTGCGGTCGTGGCCGTGGCCGTGATCGGTGCCGGGGTCGCGGTCGCGGGTGTGCTCGCCGTTGCCGTGGGGGCCGGTGGTGCTGCTGCCCGTGCGGTTGCCTCGGTCGCGCAGGCCGAGGACGGCGGTGAGGGCACCTGCCGCGCAGAGCACGCCCGTGGTCAGTGCCGCGGTGTGCAGTCCGCCGACGAAGGCCTGGCCGCTGCCGGCCACGACCGCCTCCTTCAGCGGGCCGGGCATCGCGCCGGACACGGGGGCGACCCCCATGGAGACGGCGTCCTTCGCACCCTCGAGCCGGCGTGCGGTGTCCTGCGGCACGCCGGCCGCGGTGAGGGCGGAACCGAGCGTGGCGCCCACGCGGCCGCTGATCAAGGACACCAGGACGGACGTCCCGAGCGCGCCGCCGACCTGGAGCGAGGTGGCCTGCAGCCCGCCCGCGACCCCGGCGTCCGCGACCGGAGCGTTGCCCACGATGGTGTCCGAGGAGGCCGACATCACCATGCCGACGCCCAGGCCCAGCGCGATGAACGGCGGCCACAGCGCCCCGTACCCGGAACCGGCGCTCCAGGTGAGCATCAGGAAGGAGGCGGCCGCCTGCAGCAGCATGCCCAGCGGCATCGTCAGCCGGGCGGAGAAACGCTCGGTCAGGGCGGCGCCGAGCGGCGAGGCGACGACCGAGGCGAGACTCAGCGGCAGGGTCCGCACGCCCGCCTCGACCGGGGAGAAGCCGCGGACGTTCTGCAGGTAGAGCATCACGAAGAAGATGGAGCCCAGCAGGACGAAGAAGTTGAGCCCGGTGATCACGGTGCCGATGGTCAGGGCCCGGTTGCGGAACAGCCGCATGGGCAGCAGCGGTGCGGCCACGCGCATCTCGTGCCGCCCGAACAGCAGCAGTACGACGATCCCGGCGCCGACCGTGCCGAGGGTGGCGGCCGAGGACCAGCCCCACGTCTCGCCCTTGACGACACCGAGGACGACGAGCAGCGCACCGGCGGCGAGCAGCAGCACACCGGGGATGTCGAACTTCTCGCCGCGCGCGGCGTCGTTGCGGCTCTGGGGCAGGACCAGCGCGCTCACGACCAGTGCGGCCACGCCGATCGGGGCGTTGATGTAGAACACCGATTCCCAGCTGACGTGCTCGACGAGCAGGCCTCCGACGATCGGGCCGAGCGCGGTGGAGACGGACGAGACCATGGCCCAGATGCCGACCGCCATGCCGAACTTGCGCGGCGGGAACACGGCGCGGAGCAGGCCGAGCGTGTTGGGCATGAGCAGGGCGCCGAAGAGGCCCTGGAGCGCGCGGAAGGCGATGACCGGGACGATCGCGCCGGACAGTCCGATGGCGACGGAGGCCAGGGTGAAACCGGCGACACCGGCCTGGTAGACGGTGCGGCGGCCGAAGCGGTCGCCGAGTTTGCCGCCGAGGATGAGCGCGGCGGCGAGCGCGAGCAGGTAGGCGTTGGTCACCCATTGCAGGTCGGCGGTGGTGGCGTGGAGGTCGCGGCCGATCTCGGGGTTGGCGATGGAGACCACCGACCCGTCGAGACCGACCATGAACAGGCCGAACGCGACGGCGATGAGGGTCAGCCAGGGGTTGGCGCGGCGGCCTGCCGCCCGCTGGGGCGGAGCTGCCGACAGGGTCGCACTGGGCGAGGACATGATGAGGACTGCCTTGTTTCGTGTGTCGTACGAGGACAGGGGGGCGCGGGCGCGCCGCGGCAGGCGTGTCGCGGCGCGCCCGGCTGACGGGGGCGGGACAAGCGCGGAGAAGGAACCGGGAGACCTGGAGGCCCGGAAGCAGGGGGCGCCCCGCAGGGCGCGGCTCAGTCCTGGTCGCAGGCGGGCCGCAGACGGGCGGCGAGCGAGCGCAGCGCGCCCACGGCGGAGCCCAGCGCGGCCATCTCACCCTCGCCGAGGTGCCGCATGGCGTCGGAGAGGTGACGCTCGGCGAGCGCGGCCGCCTCGGCGAGCCGTTCCCGCGCGAGATCCGTGCAGTACAGGTGGGCGACGCGCTTGTCGGCCGGGTCGGAGCGGCGCTCCAGCAGTCCCAGGCCGGTGAGCTGGGAGACGAGTGCGCTGACGTTGTTCGGCTTCATCAGCAGGATGCGGGCCGCTTCCCGCACGGTGACGCCTTCCTGCTCGGCGGTGAGCCGCAGGAGCGCGAGCTGGCCGTCGGGGAGTTTGTCGTGCGGGAAGTCCGCGCGGATGCGGTGGTCCAGGGCCCGGTGCACCGCCGACACGGCGACCGCGAGTTCGGCGGCGGCGCTGTCTGCGGGCGTACGGGGTCCGGGCATGGAGGCGACTTTAGATATGAGATTATAGGTATGTCAACATAGGTGATGGCGCAGGGCTGAGCGTCCGGTCGCCGCACTGGCGGGTCGCGGTCCGCGACCCGCACGGCGCCTCGCTCGAGCACCGCGGCCTGCGCCGACCCCGCCGCCCGCCGCACTTGCCTAAGATGTTTAGGCAAGTGCACAATCCCTTCAGGAAACAGAAGGGATCACTGTGCCGCGCGCTGGACTCACCACCGACCGCCTGGTCCGGGCCGGGGCGGAGCTGGCCGACGAGGTCGGCTTCGACCAGGTGACCGTCTCGGCGCTCGCCCGGCGGTTCGACGTCAAGGTGGCGAGCCTGTACTCGCACCTGAAGAACTCGCAGGACCTGAAGACGAGGATCGCCCTGCTCGCCCTGGAGGAACTGGCCGACCGGGCGGCCGACGCCCTGGCCGGACGGGCCGGCAAGGAGGCGCTGGCCGCCTACGCCGACGTCTACCGCGCCTACGCCCGCGAGCACCCCGGCCGTTATGCCGCCGCACGGCTGCCGCTGGACGCGCAGACCGCGGCCGGGAGCGCGGGAGTGCGCCACGCCCAGATGACGCGGGCGCTCCTGCGCGGGTACGGCCTGACGGAACCGGACGAGACCCATGCCGTCCGGCTGCTGGGCAGCGTCTTCCACGGCTACGTCAGCCTGGAGCTGGCCGGCGGCTTCCGGCACAGCGCCCCCGACTCCCAGGAGACCTGGGCGTGGGTCCTCGACCGGCTGGACGCGCTGCTGCGCGACCTCACCGCGTCCTGAAACCCGCCGCGTGAGCCTTCCCCCGGCCGCCGGGCGCGGGCCGTGAGCGGGGCGACGGGCCTGTCTCACCAGGTGGACCCGGCGAAGGATCATGTGCCCAGGTCGTGACGACTTGGGAGGGTCGATGCTACAAAGGCCGGATGGCAGACCGTTTTGCCCGTCTTCGACGGATATCGGGGCGGTCGCTGGTGGGAAAGAGTCCGCGAAGCGTCGCCGGACAGGTGTTCGTGCTGCAGGCGGCCCTCGTGGTGCTGCTGGTGATCTGCGCCGTCTTCGCCCTCGTCCTGCAGTCCCAGCGGGACACCAGCGCCGAGGCCCAGCGCCGCTCCACGGCCGTCGCCCAGACCTTCGCCCACTCCCCGGGCGTCCTGGCGGCGCTGCGTGCCCCCGCTCCCTCGGCCGTGCTCCAGCCCCTGACGGAGGCCGGGCGCACCGCGGCGGGCGTCGACTTCATCGTCGTCATGGACACGCACGGCATCCGCTACACCCATCCCCTGCCCGACCGGATCGGCAAGCGCTTTGTCGGCACCATCGGACCGTCCCTGAAGGGGAAGGTCCGCACCGAGAGCGTGCACGGGCCGCTCGGGCAGGAGGTGCAGGCCGTCGTCCCCGTCGAGGACACCCGCGGCCACGTGGTCGCCCTGGTCTCGGCCGGACTGAAGGTCAAGCACGTCACCGGGCAGGTGTACCGGCAGATCCCGATCATCCTGACCGCCGGGGCCGTGGCGCTGGGCGTGGCCACCGCCGTGACGGCGCTGGTGGGCAGGCGGCTGCGCCGCCAGACCCACAGCCTCGGCCCCGACGAGATGACCCGCATGTACGACCACCACGACGCGGTCCTGCACTCCGTGCGCGAAGGGGTGCTCATCGTCGGCGAGGACGGGCGGCTGCTGCTGGCCAACGACGAGGCGCGGCGGCTCCTGGGTCTCCCGCCGGACGCGGAGGGCACGAAGGTGAGCCGTCTGCCCGGACTGCAGCCCGAGACCGCGGCGCTGCTCGCCTCCGGCCGGGAGGCCACCGACGAGGTCCACCTGGCCGGAGGACTGCTGCTCGCCGTCAACCAGCGGCCCACCGACCGTGACGGAGGACCCGCGGGCACCGTCGTCACCCTGCGCGACTCCACCGAACTGCAGGCACTGGCCGGCCGGGCCGAGACCGCACGGGAACGGCTCCGGCTCCTCTACGACGCCGGCCTGGGCATCGGCACCACCCTCGACGTCCGGCGCACCGCCGACGAACTCGCCGAGATCACCGCCGGCCGCTTCGCCGACTTCGTCACCGTCGACCTCGACGACGCGGTGCTGCGGGGGGAGGAGCCGGACCGCGCGGCCACCGGCATGCGCCGCGTCGCCGTGCGCGGCGTACGGGACGACGCTCCGCTCTACGAGCAGGGCCGGCTGATCGACTTCCTGCCCTCCACACCGCAGGCCCGCGGCCACAGCAGCGGCCGGCCCGAACTGGTGCCCGACCTGTCGTCGGCGGCCGGCTGGCAGGCCCAGGACCCCGAACGCGCCGGACGCATCGTGGACTACGGCATCAACTCGCTCGTCACCGCGCCGATCCGGGCCCGCGGCGCCGTGCTGGGCGTGGCCAACTTCTGGCGGTCCAAGGAGCACGGCCCCTTCGAGGAGGAGGAGGTGCTCCTGGCCGAGGAACTCGTGGCCCGCGCCGCCGTCAGCATCGACAACGCCCGCCGCTACGCCCGCGAGCACGCCCTGGCGGTCACCCTCCAGCGCAGTCTGCTGCCGCGGGCCCTGCCCGACCACGGCGCCGTCGAGGCCGGACACCGCTACCTCCCCGCCCAGTCGGGCGTCAGCGGCGACTGGTTCGACGTGATCCCCCTGCCGGGCGGCCGGGTCGCGCTCGTCGTCGGAGACGTGGTCGGCCACGGGCTGCACGCCGCCGCGACCATGGGCCGCCTGCGCACCGCCGTGCACAACTTCTCCACGCTCGACCTGCCTCCCGACGAACTGCTGAGCCACCTCGACGACCTGGTCGGCCGCATCGACCAGGACGAGGCATGCCCGCAGAGCGCCGCGGACATCGTCGGCGCCACCTGCCTGTACGCGATCTACGACCCCGTCAGCCGGCGCTGCGCCATGGCACGCGCCGGACATCTGGCGCCCGCGCTGGTCCGCCCGGACGGCAGCGTCGACTTCCCCGACCTGCCCTCCGGGCCGCCGCTCGGGCTGGGCGGCATGCCGTTCCGCACGGCCGAACTGGACCTGGAGGAGGGCACCCAGATCGTCCTGTACACCGACGGACTGATCGAGGACCGCCACCGTGACCTGGACGAGGGGATGGAACTGCTGCGCAAGGCCCTGGCCGGCCACCCCGAGCGGACGCCCGAACAGAACTGCCAGGCCGTACTGGACGCGCTCCTGCCCGCCCGGCCCAGGGACGACGTCGCCCTGCTCGTCGCCCGTACCCGCGCGCTGCCCGCCGGCCGGATCGCCGACTGGGACGTACCGCCCGATCCGGCCGCCGTCGCGGGAACCCGCCTCGCGGCCTGCGCCAAACTCGACGAGTGGGGCCTGTCCGACCTGGACTTCAGCCTGGAACTCGTCCTCAGCGAACTCGTCACCAACGCCATCCGCTACGGCTCCGCGCCCATCCACGTCCGCCTGATCCACGACCGCACCCTCGTCTGCGAGGTCTCCGACGGCACCAGCGCCTCCCCGCACCTGCGCTACGCGGCGACCACCGAGGAGGGCGGCCGGGGCCTGTTCCTCGTGGCCCGGACGACCGAGCGCTGGGGCACCCGGTACACCCCCGAGGGCAAGGTGATCTGGGCGGAACTGGCGCTGCCCGGCGGACCTCCGCCGGCCTGAGCACCCTCACGCGGCCCGCGAGCGGGCCACCGAGACGATCACCTCCCGCAACTGCTCCACGTACAACCGCATGTTCTTGTACGCGATGTCCGTGTCCGGATAGCGGCTCGCGAACTGCAGCCCCTCGTGCAGCCGGTTGACCCACGCGCACACCTGGTCGCCGTAGGACACCCGGATCAGGCCGTAGGCCTTCAGCTCGGACCAGCGCTCGGAGCCCGGGATGTGCCGGGCGTCGACGAACGAGACGATCGAATACAGGTCCGGGGAGGTGGGCCGGAAGTCGGACCCCAGCAGGCGCAGTACCCGGGCCAGCGGCATACGGGCCAGGGACCTGCTGGCGCGCAGTTGCGCGCTCACCGTCCGCAGCAGTGCCGGGAAGTCCGCCGACCCGGCGGTGTCGACCTCGATCGGCGCGCCGCCGACGTACCACCCCACGGAGTCCAGCCACTGAGACTTCCTGCGGGTGTGGAAGGGGACGACGGTCCGGTAGACCGGCTGACCGCCGATCTCGTGCACGATGAGACTCGTGGCGGCCAGGACGCCGACCAGGCTCCCGCCGAAGGGGCGGCAGTACGCCTCGAAACCGGCCGCGTCCTCGGCGCTCACGAGCATCTCGTGCATGAGCTTCTGCCGGGGCAGCGGACCGCCGGGCTCCAGGCCGAGATCGAGCGGGAAGTCCGGCAGCCGGCCGTCGCACCGGCCGATGAACTCCCGCCAGCGTTCCACTACGGCGTCGGCGCCGTCGAGTTCGTCGGCGCTCGCCCGCTCGGCCCGGCAGAAGTCGACATAGCTGCTGACCGGCCCGGGCTCGGGACGCTCGCCGTCCCTCCCGGCGGAGTACAGCTCATGGATCTCGGCCGGGATCCGCTGCACGGAGTAGGAGTCCACGTTGCTGTGGTCGAACGCCATGTAGACACTCGCGCCGTCGTCCCTGACGACCGCGCAGAAGAGGAAGTTCGGCCAGCGCAACGCGTCCGCCGTCACGTCGAAACGGTCCTGCAGGTGCCGCGCCAGCGCCTCCGGCTCGGGGAAGTACCCGACGGTCTCACGCCGCAGCGCCACGTCGCTGGCGTCCAGCGTGAACCGGCGCATGTCGTCACCGGCCCAGCGGAAGCCGCTGCGCAGCGTCTCGTGCCGGAGCATCCAGCCGCGCAGGGCCTCCCCGAGGGCGTCCAGATCGACTCTGCCCGGGACGTCGAACGCGGTGCCCAGCCAGGTCGGTACGAACAGCCCGCCCTCGCGGACGGCCCGGGCCGTCCTGATGTGCGACTCCTGGATGTACGCCGGCGGTCGGTGATCGTCGGGCAGAGCGGACGCGGCCTCGACGGCCGCCGGGTCGAGTGTCCACTCCACCAGCAGTCCGGGCCGGACCTCGCAGCGCTGGATGTCGGTCATACGCAAGGGAAGCCTCCGTCGCAGAGGGGGTACAGGGAAGCAACTGCGTACGGGCGCGGGGGGTTGCGGGTCGTCGGGTGCCGATCGGTCCCGGCGCCCTTGTGGCGGGGGTGCCGCCCGTTCGCCGGCAGCGCTCGGCCGGCCGTGTCTCAGCGAGCGGGCAGCCGGTCGTAGGTCCTGAACGTGTAGGTCGCGTCGTAGCTCATCAGGTTGCCGCTCGGCGCGGGCAGGGAGAGACGCCGGCCGAGCGCCTTCGTCAGCGGGCCGCAGCGCTCGGCGGCCGGAGCGGCGAAGGTGTCGTCGTACGCCGAGAACCTGATCAGGGGCGGGTCCGTCGAGATCCACTCCGAAGGGCTCGGCCGCTTGAAGGCGAAGTCGACCGGCTCGGCCGCGCCGATCGCGCAGTCTCGGGGCAGCAGGGGTCCTGTCAGACGGAAGCGGAGGCTGAACCGGCCCGTGTAGAAGTCGGCCCGGCCGCCGTACTCGGGCTGTACCGCCAGGCCGAGCAGGGGCGTGCGTCCGGCCGCGTCGCTGCCGGTCAGCCCGCCCGGGACGGGGGTCGCCGCGCTGTGCATCGCTCCCCACACCTGTCCTGGCGAACCGTCGGGCAGCAAACCCTCGGCGTGGGTCATCGTGATCGGCGCGAGCGTCACCGCGAGGCTTCCCATCGCCAGCCGCGGTGAGGCGGTGTGCACTTCGCACCGCCAGGCGGCCGGATCCACCCCCGCCGGAAGAGCGGGGCAGTCGTCGAAGCCGGCCGGCAGCTCCTGGGAGGCCCGCCCGGCCTGCCCGCCCTGCATGGTCTGTCCGCTCTGAAGGGCCTGCGTGCTCCGTGGGCTCCGCGCGGGCCCTGTGCTCTGCGCGGCGCTCGCGGGAAGGGCGCTCGCCAGGCCCAGCAGGGCCACCGCGCCGGCCAGGGCCGCACCGGTGCGGGGCCCGAGCCGGGACCGGCGCCCGGCGCGACGGGGACCGGGCGCGGTGCGCGGGGGACGGGGGTCGTGAACAGTGGTCTTCGGCATGTCCCAAGCCTGCCGCCGCCCACCTCTCCGTCACCATCAGTGACGTCCCTGCTCCTACCCTGAGCCGACCCTGACACCCTGTCAGGGCGGTCCCCGAGATCCCCGAGACCCTCGTACGGCGCCCGCCCCCGTGCACGGCAGGGTGAGCGCCGCGGCACGGCCGGCACAGTGACCGCACCGAAGCAGCGGACGCCGTCGGGTGGGGTCGCGGCCGTGGCCCCGGGCTGTGGTGCCGACCGGGATTTCAGCCGGGTCCCGGCCGGGACGGTCCGGTCAGGAAGGGGCCGTGAGCACCGTGTCCACCTGGATCAGCCGTGGCCCGTCCGGGCGTTCGGCGAGGGCGGCCCGCAGCTCCTCGGGACCCTCGACGTGCCGGGCCGGGACGCCGTAGCCCTCCGCGATCCGGGTGAAGTCCATGCCGGGCAGGTCCAGGCCCGGTGCGTCGGGCACCCCGAGCAGTCCGCTGAACCAGCGCAGCGCACCGTACGTCCCGTTGCGCAGCAGCACGACGGTCAGCGGTACCCGGTACCGGGCGGCCGTCCACAGGGCGGTGATGCCGTAGTTGGCCGAGCCGTCCCCGACGACGGCCACGACCGGCCGGTCCGGCTGCGCCATCGCGACCCCGACGGCGCCGGGCAGCCCGAAACCGAGCCCGCCGGCGGCCGGGAAGTAGTAGGAGCCGGGCCGCCGCAGGTCCATCTGGCGCCACCAGGAAGCGCTCGTCGATGTCGACTCGACGACGTACGCGGTGTCCTCAGGCAGTGCGTCGCGCAATGCCGCGAAGACCTGCTCGGGGTGCAGGCGCCGCCCGTCACCGGGAGCCGGCGCGGGGACGGACCGGTACGCGCCGCCGGGGTCGTGCGGGGCGGCGGGGGAGGGGAGCCGCTCGGTCAGCAGCCTGATGACCGCGCCCGGATCGGCGACCAGCGCCTCTCCCACGGGGGCCCGGGCGGCAGCGGCGGCGTCCTCGGTCACCTGGACGAGCCGTGTGCCCCGCGGCAGGTACCGGCCGGGCAGGTGCTCGTGGTAGCGGAAGACCGGAGCCCCCAGCACCAGCACCAGGTCGTGCCCCTCCAACGCCTCGCACACCGGTGCGATTCCGGCGGGGAGCACTCCGCAAAAGAGCGGGTGCCGGTTCGGGAAGGGCAGCCGGAACAGCGAGGGCGCCGCCCACACCGGCCCGCCCAGACGTTCGGCCAGCCGCACCGCGTCGTCGAAGAGAGCGTCCGCGTCGATGTCGCCGCCCAGCACCAGCGCCGGCCGGCGCGCCGAGGCGACCTGCCGGGCCAGCCGGCGGGCCTGCTCCCCGCTCGGCACGGCCGCCCGCTCGACCCGCCGGTCCAGCACCTCCAGCGCGTTGTCGTCGGCGTCGGCCGCCCAGTCGTCGTACGGCACGGACAGATACGCCGGCCGGCGCCGCAGCCGCGCCTCGAAGACGGCCTGGGCGAGCGCACGCGGCACGTCCCCGGCGCACGCCGGCTCCGCCGCCCAGCCGACCAGCGGCTTCATCAGGGCTGCGGCGTCGGTGTTGGCCAGGTTCGCCTCCGGGCCGACGGCGGGACGCACCTGCTGGCCGGCCACGAGGACCAGCGGCGTGCGCGCGGCGACCGCGTTGGTCAGCGCGCCCATCGCGTTGCCGGAGCCGGCGGCCGCGTGCAGGCTGACCAGCGCCGGCCGCCCGGTGGCCTGCGCGTAGCCGTCCGCCATGCCGACCACCGCACCCTCGTGCAGCCCGAGGACGTAACGGAAACCGGCCCCCAGACCGGCGAGGAACGGCAGCTCGTTGGAGCCGGGGTTGCCGAAGACGGTGGTGAGGCCCTGACGCTCCAGGAAGGCGTGGGCGACGTGACGTACGCAGGACACCGGATGTTCCTCTCGGACGGGGCGCACCGCACACCGGGCGGCGCTCCGGCACGGCACCGGCACATGTGCCGCACCCTCGGCACGGAGTTCACCGCATCCGCACCGCGCGTGTCCCGCTCTTCGGCGAGCGCCGCACGCAACGGCCGCCGCCGACGCCCCGACGGAGTAGGCCGACCGGGTGCAATCGCGCCGGGCGTTGGGCCGTCCCGGCGACGGCGGAGAGCACTTCGCCCCCTCCCGGACGCAAGGATGGGGAAACGAGCCCTGCGGGCAGTCCCGCGGAACTCACGCATCCGTGTCTTGAGAGAAAGCGTGTTACGGGCCGCATGACAGACGTTCAGCACATCACACCGGAAACCGCCGGTCCCCGTCGTCGCGTGCGACCCGGAGCCGTGGTGGTGAAATGGGTCACGACGACCGATCACAAGACGATCGGATCGCTCTACCTGATCACCTCGTTCGCGTTCTTCCTGCTCGGCGGCATCCTGGCGCTGGTGATGCGCGCCGAGCTGGCCCGCCCGGGCCTGCAGATCGTCTCCACCGAGCAGTTCAACCAGGCCTTCACGATGCACGGCACGGTCATGCTGCTGATGTTCGCGACTCCGCTCTTCTCCGGCTTCACGAACTGGATCATGCCGCTGCAGATCGGCGCTCCCGACGTGGCCTTCCCCCGGCTGAACATGCTGGCCTACTGGCTGTACCTGTTCGGCTCGCTGATCGCGGTGGGCGGGTTCCTCACCCCGGACGGCGCCGCAGACTTCGGCTGGTTCGCCTACTCGCCGCTGAACGACGCCCATCACTCGCCCAACATCGGGGGCGACCTCTGGATCATGGGCCTGGCCCTGTCGGGCTTCGGGACGATCCTCGGCGCGGTCAACTTCATCACCACCATCGTCACCATGCGCGCGCCAGGCATGACCATGTTCCGCATGCCGATCTTCACCTGGAACGTGATGCTCACCAGCGTCCTGGTGCTGTTCGCCTTTCCGGTCCTGGCGGCCGCGCTGCTGGTGCTGGAAGCGGACCGGAAGTTCGGTGCCCATGTGTTCGAGCCGGCCAACGGCGGGGCGATCCTGTGGCAGCACCTGTTCTGGTTCTTCGGTCATCCCGAGGTGTACATCATCGCCCTGCCGTTCTTCGGCATCGTCACCGAGATCATCCCGGTCTTCGCCCGCAAGCCCATCTTCGGCTACATGGGCCTGGTCGGGGCGACGATCTCGATCGCGGGTCTCTCGGTGACGGTGTGGGCGCACCACATGTTCCCCACCGGCGCCGTGCTTCTGCCCTTCTTCTCCTTCATGAGCTTCCTGATCGCGGTGCCCACCGGGGTGAAGTTCTTCAACTGGATCGGCACCATGTGGAAGGGCTCGCTGTCCTTCGAGACACCCATGCTGTGGGCCACCGGCTTCCTGGTGACCTTCCTCTTCGGGGGTCTGACCGGTGTCCTGCTGGCCTCCCCGCCCCTGGACTTCCACGTCACCGACAGCTACTTCGTGGTGGCCCACTTCCACTACGTCGTCTTCGGCACGGTCGTCTTCGCGATGTTCGCCGGCTTCCACTTCTGGTGGCCGAAGTGGACCGGCAAGATGCTCGACGAGCGGCTGGGCAAGATGACCTTCTGGATGCTGTTCGTCGGCTTCCACACCACGTTCCTGGTGCAGCACTGGCTGGGCGCGGAGGGCATGCCCCGCCGCTACGCCGACTACCTGGCGGCCGACGGCTTCACCGGGCTGAACATGGTCTCCACCATCGGCTCCTTCCTGCTGGGCCTGTCGATGCTGCCCTTCCTCTACAACATCTGGAAGACGGCCAAGTACGGCAAGCCGGTGGGCACCGAGGACCCGTGGGGCTACGGCCGCTCGCTGGAGTGGGCGACCTCCTGCCCGCCGCCACGGCACAATTTCGTCACCCTGCCCATGATCCGCAGCGAGTCCCCGGCGTTCGACCTGAACCATCCGGAGGTGTCGCTGGCGGACCGGCAGGAGAACCTGGGTCTGCCGGCATGACGGACGCGGCCGGGCGCACGGGCGGGGAGCCGCTCAGCCCCGCCCACCTGGTCAACCAGGTCGAGGGCTACCTGCTGTGGCAGGCCCGCGTCGCCGAGGCCGAGGAGCGGGCCCGGGCCTTCACCGAGCCGTTGCAGTGGCTGACCACCGCGCAGCGGGAGGAGATCGAGGAGCACTACGTCCGTGACTGTCTCGCCCGGGCGCGGGCGGACCTGCAACGCGTCGCGGACCGCTGCCGGGCGCTGCGCGGCGAGTACGAGGCACGCTACCGGCGGCTGCGCGCCCGCTGCCTCGCGTTCTCGATCGCCGGGCTCACGGTGGTCGCGGCCGCCGTGCTCCTGGCGGTGGCCGCCACCCAGAGCTGACGGCGCCGCGGGCCGTCGCCGAGCCCTGACCGCGCCGGGCGGGCCACCCGGAGCCTGACCGCGCCCCGGGCCGTCGCCGGCAGTCGACGACGCCCCGGGGCCTTGCCGGGAGCCGTCGCCCACAGCCGACCGTGCCGTCGAGGTCCCCGCCCGACCGTCCCCGCCCGCCCGTGCTCACAACTGGCCGCGGACGCCGGGTTCCCGCGGCGGACCGGCCCGCCCGCCGCCGTCCCCGTCGTCCTCCATGACACGCCGTGCCTCGCCGCGGCGCCGGACCGGCAGGACCGTACGGCGGTGCAGATCCTCCAGCAGGAAGGCGGTGCCCGCGTACAGGGCGAGTACCGCCAGCAGCAAGGCCGCCGCGGCATCGGCGAGTTCGACGAGCCGCACGGCGCCGAGCTGGTAGGACGCCGCGAGCGAGGCGCGCAGCGCCGACACGCTGAGGACCACGCCGAGCAGTGTCTTGCCCAGGAAGCCGGCCACTGCCAGCGGGACGAGCATCAGGGCGAACGCGCTCAGGAACATGCCGGCCGCGACGCTCCTGTCCTGCTGCGGCGCGGCGACGTGCAGCACACCCAGCGCCGCCCATGAGGTGGCGAACAGCCCGAGTGCCGCCGCCGCGGCGGTGTCCCGGCTCAGGAAGGCGATCACCGCGGCGAGGAACTCCAGCGGGAAGACGAAGACCGCGAGCAGGAGGCCCGCCGGACGCACCTGGTCACCACTGACCAGACCCAGCGAGATCCCGGCGAGCAGCACCATGCCGACGCCGAAGGCGAAGAACCCGAGCGGCAGAGGGTTGCCGTACGGCCTGACGGTGACGGTGGCGGTCCGGGAAGGACCCGCCTCGGAGCCGGTCACGCACGCCGCGTACCCGCGGGCCCGAGGGGGAAACGCCGTGGCGGCGACGGCGTCAGAGCTGCGTCAAGGGCGAGGTGAGCGCCGTAAGAGAGGCGTCAACGGGGGGCCGGACCGGGCCGAAGAGGGGTTTTCCTCTAGTCGTCCGAAGCATCCGCACCCATTCCAGGAGCCCGCGATGGCCGATCTGGCCTTCGTCGTCACCACCCTCGCCCTCTTCGCGCTGGTGGCCCTCGTCGCCAAGGGGGTGACGAAGCTGTGACCGCCGAGAACGTCGTCGGTCTGGTCGTGGCCGTCGCCCTGCTGGGCTACCTCGTCCTCGCCCTGCTCTTCCCGGAGAGGTTCTGAGCCCCGCCATGAGTCCCGTACTTGCCGGTGTGCTGCAACTGCTCGCCCTGGTGGCCGCACTGGCACTCGCCTACGTTCCCCTCGGCTCCTACATGGCCCGGGTCTACTCCTGCGACCGGCACTGGCGCGTCGAGCGGTGGATCTACCGGGGGATCGGCGCCGACCCGGACGCGGGGATGCGCTGGCCGGCGTATCTGCGCGGTGTCCTCGCCTTCTCCGCCGCCGGTGTCCTCTTCCTGTACCTGCTCCAGCGGATCCAGGGGGTGCTGCCGCTCTCGCTCGGCTTCCGGTCCGTCGACCCGGCCCAGGCGTTCGACACGGCCGCGTCCTTCGTCACCAACACCAACTGGCAGTCCTACGCCGGCGAGCAGACGATGGGGCACGTCGTGCAGACCGCGGGTCTGGCCGTGCAGAACTTCGTCTCCGCCGCGGTGGGCATCGCGGTGGCCCTCGCCCTGGTGCGCGGGTTCACCCTCCCCCGAGCTCTCGGCTCCGCTCGAGCAGGGGGGACCCCCACCCGCACCGGTGAGCTGGGCAACTTCTGGGCCGACCTGGTGCGCGGCACCGTCCGCATCCTCGTGCCCCTCGCCGCGGTCGCCGCCGTCGTCCTGGTGGCGTGCGGCGCGATCCAGAACTTCTCCGGCATCCACGAGGTGGGCCAGTTCATGGGCGGCTCGCAGCAGTGGAACGGCGGAGCGGTCGCCTCCCAGGAGGCCATCAAGGAGCTGGGCACCAACGGCGGCGGCTACTTCAACGCCAACAGCGCCCACCCCTTCGAGAACCCGACGCCGTTCACCAACCTGTTCGAGATCTTCCTGATCCTGGTCGTCCCGTTCGCGCTGACCCGCACCTTCGGACTGATGGTCGGCTCGGTGCGCCAGGGCCACGCCCTCCTGGCGGCCATGGCCACGATCTGGCTCGGCTTCACGGCCCTGATGATGTGGACCGAGTTCGCCCACCACGAGGGCGCCCTGCACCTGGCGGGCGGCGCCCTGGAGGGCAAGGAGACCCGGTTCGGTGTCGGCGCCTCCTCGATCTTCGCGGTGGCCACGACGCTCACCTCGACCGGCGCGGTGGACTCCTTCCACTCCTCCTTCACCGGACTCGGCGGCGGCGTCACCCTGCTCGGCATGATGCTCGGCGAGATCGCGCCCGGCGGCACCGGATCCGGCCTGTACGGCATGCTGATCATGGCCGTCATCGCAGTGTTCATCGCCGGGCTCATGGTCGGCCGCACCCCCGAGTACCTGGGCCGCAAGATCGGCTCCCGGCAGATCAAGCTCGCCGCCTGCTACATCCTGGTCACCCCGGCGCTCGTCCTGGTCCTCACCGCCCTGTCGACGGCACTGCCCACCCCGCCGCACTCCGCGCTCAACCCCGGCCCGCACGGCTTCTCCGAGATCCTCTACGCCTACACGTCCGCCGCGAACAACAACGGCTCGGCCTTCGCCGGTCTGAACGCGAACACGGACTGGTTCAACACGACCACCGGCATCGCCATGCTGCTCGGCCGCTTCCTGCCGATGGTGTTTGTCCTGGCGCTGGCCGGATCGCTGGCCGGGCAGCGGCCGGTGCCGGCCGGCGCGGGCACCCTGCGCACCGAGAAGCCCCTGTTCGCCGGGCTGCTGGTGGGCGCCGTGCTGATCATCACCGGTCTGACCTACTTCCCGGCGCTCGCGCTGGGCCCGCTCGCCGAAGGGCTGGCGTGATGACCATCCGTACCGAGAGCCACGAGGACTCCATGTCCGCAGTCACCCCCACCCGGACGCCGCACCGCGACGCCCCCACCGGGCGCCCGCAGGCCACCGGCCGCGTCGGCGCCGGCCTGTTCGACCCCGCGCAGCTGCTCAAGTCGCTGCCGGACGCCCTGCGTAAACTCGACCCGCGGATCCAGGCCAGGTCGCCGGTCATGTTCGTGGTCTGGATCGGTTCGGTGCTGACCACCGTCTGCTCCTGCGCCGACCCCGGTGACTGGTTCGGCTGGACGATCAGTGGCTGGCTGTGGCTGACCGTCGTCTTCGCCAACCTCGCCGAGGCCGTCGCCGAGGGCCGGGGCAAGGCCCAGGCCGACACCCTGCGCCAGGCCAAGACCGGCACGGTGGCCCGCCGGCTGGCCGCCGGGGGAGAGGAGCGGGTGCCCGGAACCGACCTGCGCGTCGGTGACCTGGTGGTCTGCGAGGCCGGGGACGTCGTCCCCGGGGACGGCGACGTCGTCGAGGGGGTGGCGAGCGTCGACGAGTCGGCGATCACCGGCGAGTCCGCACCGGTCATCCGGGAGTCCGGCGGCGACCGGTCCGCGGTGACCGGCGGGACCAAGGTCCTCTCGGACCGCATCGTCGTCCGGATCACCACCCGGCCGGGTGAGACCTTCATCGACCGGATGATCAGCCTGGTCGAGGGCGCGGCCCGGCAGAAGACGCCCAACGAGATCGCGCTCAACATCCTGCTCGCGTCCCTGACCATCGTCTTCCTGCTGGCCTGCGCCACCCTGCCGGCGTTCGCCGCGCACGCCGGCGCCCACCTGACGCTGGTGGTCCTGGTGGCGCTCCTGGTCTGCCTCATCCCGACGACGATCGGCGCCCTGCTGTCCGCCATCGGCATCGCGGGCATGGACCGGCTGGTGCAGCGCAACGTGCTCGCCCTGTCCGGCCGCGCGGTCGAGGCCGCCGGGGACGTCTCCACGCTGCTGCTCGACAAGACCGGCACGATCACCCTCGGCAACCGGCAGGCCTGCGCCCTGGTGCCGGTGCGCGGCACCACCGCGGCCGAACTCGCCGACGCCGCCCAGCTCTCCTCGCTGGCCGACGAGACCCCCGAGGGCCGCTCGGTGGTCGTGCTGGCGAAGGAGGAGTACGGGCTCAGGGAACGCCACCAGGGGGAACTGGCCTCGGCCGAGTGGATCGCGTTCACCGCCCAGACCCGGATGTCCGGCGTCGACGTCGACGGCCGGCGGATCCGCAAGGGAGCGGCCGCCTCGGTCGCCGCCTGGGTCGAGGAGCGCGGCGGCACGGTCGCCCAGGACGCCGCCGCTCTCGTGGACGGCATCTCGGAAGCCGGCGGCACCCCGCTGCTGGTCGCCGTCGAGGACGCGCGCGGCGCCCGCGTGCTCGGCGTCGTCCACCTCAAGGACGTCGTCAAGGACGGCATGCGGGAACGGTTCGGCGAACTGCGCCGCATGGGCATCAGGACCGTCATGATCACCGGTGACAACCCGCTGACGGCCAAGGCGATCGCCGAGGAGGCCGGGGTGGACGACTTCCTCGCCGAGGCCACCCCCGAGGACAAGATGGCCCTCATCAAACGCGAGCAGGCGGGCGGCAAGCTGGTCGCGATGACCGGCGACGGCACCAACGACGCACCGGCGCTGGCCCAGGCGGACGTCGGCGTGGCGATGAACACCGGCACGTCGGCCGCCAAGGAGGCCGGCAACATGGTCGACCTCGACTCCGACCCCACCAAGCTGATCGAGATCGTCGAGATCGGCAAACAGCTGCTGATCACCCGGGGCGCGCTCACCACGTTCTCCATCGCCAACGACGTGGCGAAGTACTTCGCGATCATCCCGGCGCTGTTCGCCGCGGTCCATCCCGGCCTCGGCAAGCTCGACATCATGCATCTGGCCTCGCCGAGCTCGGCGATCCTGTCCGCCGTGGTCTTCAACGCGCTGATCATCGTGGCACTGGTGCCGCTCGCCCTCAAGGGCGTGCGCTACCGGCCCATGGGCGCGGACCGGATGCTCCGCCGCAACCTCGCCGTCTACGGCATCGGCGGCCTGATCGCCCCCTTCGCCGGCATCAAGCTGATCGACCTGCTCCTGTCCCTCATACCCGGAATCGGCTGACCGCCATGAACAACTCCTTCACGAACACCGCCCGGTTGCTCGCAGCGGGCCTGCGCGCCCTGCTCGTGCTGACCCTGGTGACCGGCGTCCTCTACCCGCTCGCCGTCACCGGCGTCGCGCAGGGCCTGTTCCCCGGCAAGGCCAACGGCTCCGAGGTCAGGGCGGACGGCAGGGTCGTCGGCTCCGCGCTCATCGGCCAGTCCTACGGCCTCCCCCTGAAGAAGGGGCAGCGGACCCCGCGGGCCGACCTGAAGTGGTTCCAGGGCCGGCCCGCGAACGGGCTGGCTGCCAACAGCGTCAACACCCGGTACTCGCTGCTGGTGTCCGGCGCCACCAACCTGGCCGCCGACAACAGGACGCTGATCGAACAGGTCCGGGACGCGCGGGCGGCCGTCGTCAGGGACAACTCGGTGCACGGTCACGCGATCCGGCCCTCCGAGGTCCCCGCCGACGCGGTCACGTCCTCCGGATCGGGCCTGGACCCCGACATCTCCCCGCAGTACGCGCGGCTCCAGGCACGCCGGGTCGCCGTACGCAACGCCCTGCCGCTCGCCCGGGTCGAGCGGCTGGTAGCGGACCACACCGACGGGCGCACCCTGGGCTTCATGGGCGAGCCCCGGGTGAACGTCCTGCGGCTCAACACCGCCCTCGCGGATCTCGTGGCGCACCGCTGAAGCGGCCGCCCCGGCCCGGCGGGGCGGTACCGAGGGGCGGTGCGGGCAGAGGGTGCCCGCGCCGCCCCTCAGCCGGTCAGGCGCGGTGTGCCCCGCGCCGTCCTCAGCCGTCCGGCACAGTGTGTCCCGCGCGCCGCCCTCAGCCGCCGGTCAGGGACCGCTGCGGTCCGTGGCCGGCGCGGGCCTCGGCCGCGGCACGGGCCGCCTCCAGGACACCGAGCAGGACCTGTTTGCCGGAGGCGCGGTCGCGCACGTCGCACAGCACCACCGGGGTGGCCGGGTCCAGGTCCAGCGCCGCCCGCACCTGCTCGGCGGTGCAGTCGCGCCGCCCGTGGAAGCAGTTGATGCCCACGGCGAAGGGGATCCCGCGCTCCTCGAAGAAGTCGATCGAGGCGAACGAGGCCTCCAGCCGCCGCGTGTCGGCGAGGACGACCGCGCCGAGCGCCCCCGTGGCCAGGTCGTCCCACATGAACCAGAACCGGTCCTGGCCGGGCGTGCCGAACAGGTACAGCACCAGTTCCGGACCGATCGTGATGCGGCCGAAGTCCATCGCCACCGTCGTGGACGCCTTGGTCTCCACCCCCGACAGGTCGTCGACGCCGAGACTCGCCTCGGTCATGCGCTCCTCCGTCTCCAGCGGAGGGACCTCGCTCACCGCGGCCACCATGGTGGTCTTGCCCACGCCGAAGCCGCCCGCGATCAGGATCTTCAACGCGGTCGGCATGACCGGGCCGGCCATGACGGGGTCAGAGCTGACGGATACCATCCATCACCCTTTCGATGAGTTCCACGCTCGGCCGGCTCTCGCGCCCCGGCGGCGACTGCACCAGGATCAGCGAGGCGTCGAGCAGATCGCCGCACAGCACCTTCACCACGCTCACCGGCAGGTCCAGCAGCGCGGCGATCTCCGCGAGCGCCAGCGCCCGGTCCCGGCACAGGTCCAGGATGTGGGCCGCCTCCGGCTCCAGGTGGCCGGCGCCCGCCCCCCGCGCGGACCGCGCGACGACCAGCGTGATCAGCGTGAACGCGTGCTGACTGTGCTGGGTACGGCCACCGGTGATGGCGTAGGGCCGTAAGTAGCGTCCGGCCTCCGGCTCGTCGTGCCGGCGCGGTTCAGGCATTCTGAACGGGGCCGCCGGCCGGGGACTGCACGCGCGGCGCGGCCGTCAGGTACTGGCCGACCTGCTTGACGAGCGTGCCCATCTCGTACGCCATCATCCCGACATCCACTTCTTCCGAGGCCAGCGCCGCCAGCCGCGCCCCCTTGCCCGCGGCCGTGACGAAAAGGAACGCCTTGTCCATCTGAATGACCGTCTGCTGCACGCTTCCGCTGTGGAAGTGCCGGGCGGCGCCGCGGGCGAGGCTGTGCACGCCCGAGGCCACCGCCGACAGGTGCTCGGCGTCGTCCCGGAGCATGTCCTTGGACTTGCCGATCAGAAGACCGTCCCCGGAGAGCACGATGGCGCAGCGGATCTCCGGAATCCGGTTCACCAGGCCGTCCAGGAGCCAGTCCAGCTGACGTCCGGTCTGTACCTGCTCAGTCATTGCGTAACGTCCTCACAGTTCATGGGCAGGGGGGCCTGCCGCATCGCTCTGCCGCCCGTGCGCACCGTGCGGCGTGTCGTCGTCCTCGGACATCCAGGCCCGCTTGAGCCCCTGGTGGATGGCGCTCATCGCACGGGCCGACGCGTCCGGCGAGATGACGTCGTCGTCACTCCCGCCCGCGGGTTCGTCCTCGGCGTACGCGGCCTCCCGGCGCAACTGCTGCGCGAGGCTGGCCCCCCGGACGCGCTGCGGCAGGACCGAGGGGGTCGTCAGCGGGCCGGAGGTGTCCGGGGCGCCGTCCGGGGCGGAGGCACCGGCCGCGGGAGCCGCCGGCGTCACGGCCGCCGCGGAGGGGTGGTCCGTGGCGGGCGCGGGCCGCTCCTGGCGGGGTACCGCGCTGCGCCGCAGGGACGCGTCGGCGGCCGGGGACGAGGACGGCGCCGGGGGCGCGTGCCGGTCCTCCGGAACGTACGGGCCGGCCGGCGCGGACGGGGCCTCGGGCGCGTAGGGGGAGGCCGGCGGGTGGGGATCCGGTGGCACGGACCCGGCCGGGGGCGCGGGGAAGGCCGGCGGTGCGGGCGGGGCCGACGGCGCGGAGGGGCCCGGCTGCCCGGCCGGCGGGTGCGCTCCCGCCGGGGCCCGGCCCGGCGTGTGCGAGGGCGGGCCGGGCGGGTACGGGGTCGTCGCGGGGGTGCGGGCGCCGGTGCCGGGGGCGTCCGGAACCGGCCCGAAGGCCGGCGACGGCGCGGGGTGGTCGGACGCGGCGGGGGGCAGCAGACCGGCACCTCCGTACTCGGGAAAGCCGTTGTGGTCGGGCATCGCCGCGTGGACGATCACCTCGTCGGCACCGGCCGGCGGGCCGGCCGCCGCGGTCAGCGCACCCTGCACGGCCCCGGCGGCGGCGTACTGCCCGCCGTCCGTCAGCTGGGGGTCCGCCGGGCTCCCCACGGCCCGGCCCGCGGCGACGGCGGCCGACTGCAACTGGTCGACGACCGGGGAGGAGACGTCCTCCAGCAACGCGGCCGGCAGCATCACCAGGGCGCGTGTGCCGCCGTAGTCGGACTCGCGCAGCACCACCTTGATGCCGTGCCGCTCGGCCAGCCGGGCCACCACGAAGTGCCCGAGACGGGGGTCCTCGCCGAACACCGTCATGTCGACCCGGGGCGGCTGGGCGAGCAGTTCGTTGGCGCGCTCCAGCATCTCCGCGGGCATGCCGAGCCCCTGGTCCTCGACATGCACCGCCAGGCCCTTGGCCACCCGGGCGGTGCTGACCGTGACCTCGGTGTCGGGCGGGGAGAAGCTGGTGCCGTTCTCGATGAGTTCGGCCAGCAGGTGGGTGACGTCGGCGACCGCGCGGCCGGCCAGTGCCACCCGCCGGTCCGCCGGGGTGTTGCGCACCCTGACCCTGGTGTAGTGCTCCGTCTCCGCCACCGCGCCGCGCATCACGTCGGTGATCGCCACCGGCCGTGTCATGCGGCGGCTCGGCGGGGCGCCGCTGAGGATCATCAGGTTCTCCGCGTGCCGCCGCACCCGGGTCGCCAGGTGGTCGACGCGGAAGATGTCCTTGAGCAGGTCGGAGTCCTCGTGCTTGCGCTCCAGGTCGTCCAGCAGCGCGATCAGCCGGTGGATCAGCACCTGGGCCCGCCGGATGAGCTGGCCGACGACCTTGTCCGAGCCCTGCCGGCCCTGGGACTGGCGCAGCACGGAGTCCGCGGCGACCCGCGCCAGCTGGTCGACCGCAGAGGAGAGGCGGCCGATCTCGTCGCCGCTGTGCTGCCGGTGCGGGGTGAGGGCGGCCGGATCGACCCGCTCGCCCTTCTCGAGCCGGGCCAGGAGTTCGGGGAGCCGTACGGCGGCCAGGTGCTCGGTGCCCGACCGCAGACCGGCGAGCTCCTGGGACAGCCGCTCGAACTCGGTGAGCCGGCCGAGCGCGGAGCGCCGGGTGCGCAGTGCCAGCACCGTCGCGGCGGCCACGGCCGCCAGCGTGGCCGCGCTGCCCAGCAGGGTGACCAGCAGCAAGTCCCGCGCCCGGTCGGTGGCATGGGCGGACAGCGCGCCGAGGGAGGTGTCGGTCAGGGCCTGGAACTCGTGGACCACGCCGTCGGCCGCGGCCGGCCAGGCGGTGGCGTCCCGCGGCAGCGCGGTGCCCTGACCGTCGCCGACGGCCTGCTCGGCCGAGGCCACCGTGCGCCACTGGGGCCCGGAGGTGATCCGGTCGTACGTGGCGGCGGTGCCGCCGGGCAGGTCCGCGGCGGCCAGCCCCTCCCGGGCGGCCGTCCGGACCGCGGCGTACCGGCCGAAGCGGGCGCGGTCGGCGGCCGGTATGCGGTGTCCGGGCAGGGCGGCGGTGACCAGGGCGTCCTCGCGGGACAGCAGCTCGGTGATCCGGGCCACCGCCACCGTCGCGGTGCCGGCCCGCTCCGTCCTGGCGTCGTCGCCGCGCACCGCCGCGGTCAGCAGCGCGAGCCCCTGCGAGGCGGCGTCGGTGAAGTACGCGAAGGCGTCGCCGGAGGACAGCTTGCGCGCGTCGATCGCCGCCCGGCGGTCCGCCAGCGACTTCAGCGCGCCGTCGTAGGCCCCGGCCCGGCGCCGGAGCGCGGCGGTGTCCGCGGCGGCGGCGTGCCGCCGGTACTCGGCGAGGGCGGTGTCGGTCCTGGCGCGGGCCGAGTCGAGGTCCGCGCGCGCGGGGTCCGTGCGGCTCGCCTGCCACAGGGCGGTGAGCCGGCGTTCGTCCTGCAGCCGTGCGAGCAGTTGCTGCGCGGGCCGGGCGACGGACGCGACGTGGCCGGCGTCGGTGTGCAGCCCGGCCTGGTCGTCCACCAGACCGGCGGCCGTGTACCCCCACAGCCCGCTGACGCAGACCGCGGGGATGACGAAGGGGAGGACGAACGAGGATCGCAGTGATCTCGGGGTACCGGCGCGGTGACGTGTCCGCCGGTCGCGGGTGCCTGGCATCTGATTCCTCGTACAGCAGCGGTTCAGCGGTGCGGGCAGGGAACGCGACGTCCGACGATCCCCGCCCCCCGCGGCCTGGTGGCCCACCGTGATCGAAGTCGCGCGAGCTGCACCGTATCAGGATCATCGCGCAGCGTCATGTGGCGTCCATGGCAACTGGCCTGTGACGACAGCCGAGTTGACAGCGCCGCCGTGGGCCGTGCAGGGCGCCGGGTGCCGCGGTCACGGCGGGCGGACGCATCACAGCAGGGCCAGCAGCCGCGGGGTGTACAGCGCCCCGGCCGAGGCGATGCCGGCCACCATGTCGAGGTAGATCGCGGTGAGTTCGGCATCCGACTGCACGGCCCGCAGCAGGGAGAGCCGCTGCTCGTGCGGATCGAGCCGGGCGACGCCGAGGGTGGCCTCGTAGCCCGGCGCCAGATGCCGCGCGCAGTCCTCGGCGTAGCGGGCCAGCGCGGTGTCGAGCACGTCCGGGGCGCCGTCCAGGGTGCCCGACAGGGCCTCCGCCAGCCGTTCGACCTGCCAGAAGGCGTCACTGATCCCGCGGGCGGTGATGGAGTCCTTGTGGTGCGCGGCGTCCCCCACGAGGACCCAGCCGGGCCCGGCCGCCCGCCGGAAGAAGTTCTGCTGGTCGCCGCTGCCGTGCAGCCGCTCCGCCGGTTCCCGGCCGGCCAGCCGCTCGTGCAGGGCGGGAGCGGTGGCGCGGATCTGCTCGCGGTAGGCGCGGTGCGCGTCCGCGCGGACCTCCTCGAACCGGGACTGCGGGAAGTAGGCGAGGACGAGGGTCGCGTCGTCGTTGGTGGGCACCGCGGCCACCCAGCCGCCGGGCCGCTCGAACAGCTCCAGGTCGGCGGGCACGTCCTGCCAGTACGTGTAGTAGGCGCAGGTGAGCCGGGGGTCCTGCACGGTGCAGGGGGCCGCCGCCAGCCGGGCGACGGTGGAGCGCATCCCGTCCGCGCCGATCACCAGGCGGGCCCGCTCGGTGAAGGGCCGGCCGTCCCGGCTGCCCTCGACACCGACGACCCGCCCGAGGCCGTCGCGCAGCAGACCGGTCACCCGGCAGTGGTCGCGGAACTCGGCGCCGGCCGCGGTGGCCGCGTCGACCAGGATGGCGTCGAGCACGTGGCGGCGCGGGGCGAATCCCGAGCGCTGTCCCGCCACGCCCCTGGCCCGGCCCTCGATGTGGATGTCGGCGACCTCGTAGACCGTGCGGTCCAGCGGCGGGCAGCCCGAGGCCCGGACCCGGTCGAGCACTCCCCACCGGGCGAGCGCGGCGACGCCGGGCTGGTGGACGAGGTGGGTGGAGAGGGTGTCGGAACCGTACGCCGCCTTGTCGAGCAGAAGGACACGGTGGCCCGCGCGGGCCAGCAGCAGGGCGGCGGGGGCGCCGGCACAGCGCGCTCCCACCACGATGGCGTCGTACATGCGGATGCCTCACAACGAGCTTCGGGGACAGGGGAGGAAGGGTGTGGGGGGTGGGAGGCGGGGTTCGGGGGGAGGCCGGTGCCCGTGGTCAGCGCGGGCGCCCCAGTTCGGCGAGCAGCGCCCGGCGGTCGATCTTGCCGTTGGGGTTGAGCGGCAGCTCGTCCAGGACGGTGATCCGGCTGGGCATCATGTACGGCGGCAGGCGGCCGGCCAGCGCCGCGTACAAGCGGTCGGGGACGCAGCCGGTGCCGCTGACCGCGGCCTGGAGCTCCGGTTCGCCGTCGGCCGCGGGCAGGGTGACGACGATCGCGTCCCGCACTCCGGGCTGGGTGCGCAGGGCGGCCTCGACCTCACCGAGTTCGATGCGGTGCCCGCGGACCTTGACCTGCTGGTCGGTCCGGCCGAGGTGGACCAGCAGGCCGTCGGTCACGGCGACCCGGTCGCCCGTCCGGTACCAGTGCCCCGGGGCGGGCGGTGAGCCGTCGGCCGGGCGGAGGTCCTCGGTGAGGAAGCGGCCCCCGTCGTGCCGCGGGTCCAGGTAGCCGTCGAAGCGCAGCGGGCCGCGCACGCACAGCTCGCCCCGCTCGGCGGGCCGGCCGTCCTCGCCGAGCAGGAGGACGTCCAGGTCCCGGTGACCGGTCCCGATGGGCGCGGTGCCGTTGGGGGTCCGCGGCCAGTGCGCCACCTCGTCGGGGAACCGGTAGGCGGTGCACGAGATCGTCACTTCCGTGGGTCCGTAGAGGACTTCGAGGCGGCTGCCGGGCGCGGCGGCGCGCCACTCGCGGGCCGCCCGCAGGGTCAGCGGTTCCCCGCCGAAGACGCTCCACCGCAGGGTCGGCATGCTGTCCGGGGCCAGGGCGCCCAGCCGGGCGGCGAAGGTGATCAGCGACGGCACCGAGAACCAGTGCGTCAGGCGCAGGCTGTTGACGGTCTTGACCGGGTTCAGCAACTGGCCGCGGGAGGGCACGACGAGGGTGCCGCCGCCCGCCCAGGCGACGAACAGGTCGTGCACGGATCCGTCGAAGGTCAGCTCGAAGCTCTGCGACAGCCGGCTGCCCGGACCGATGCCGTAGCGGCCCGCGACCCGCTCCAGGTAGGCGCAGATGTTGCGGTGCCGGACGGGCACGCCCTTGGGCGCGCCGGTGGAGCCCGAGGTGAAGATGATGTACGCGACGCCGTCGGGATCCGCCTGCGGCGGGGGCGCGCCGGGGCCGGTGCCGTCCGCGGTCTCGGCGCCCTCGGTGCCGGCGCCGGTCTCGGCGTCGGGGGTGTGGATGTGGACGGGCGTGCCGAGGCCGGTGGCCGAGGGGGCGTCCGCGCTCGTGGTCAGCACCAGGTCCAGGCCGGCCGCCGCGGCGATGGCGGCGGTCCGCGCGGCGGGGTGTTCGGGGTTGAGCGGTACGACGGCCGCGCCGGTGCGCAGGATGGCGAGGTACCCGGCGTAGGCGGTCACCGAGCGGGACGTCAGCAGCCCGACGCGCCGCGGTGCGGTGCCCCCGGCCGCGGCGGTCAGCCGGGCGGCGAGGCGTTCGGCGGCCGCGCGCAGTTCCCGGTAGGTCAGGCACGCCCCGGCGACCTCCAGCGCGGGGGCGTCGGGGTGAGCGGCGGCCGAGCGGGCGAACCAGCCGTAGAGGGTGGACGGGTGGGTCATCGGCCGGCCGCCTGGAGCGTTCGCGTCCACTGCCGCAGCTCACCGACCGTGCGCAGTCCGCCGAGTTCCTCGGGGTCGATCTCCTGCCCGCACCGTTCGGCCAGTTCCACCACGATCCGCAGTTTGGCGAGGGAGTCGATGCCGATGTCGGTGAGGCCGGAGGCGTCGTCGAAGCCGGTGCGGGCGTGTTCGCGCAGCACCCGGTCCGCCAGGTCCGCGCCGTCCTGCGCGCGGTGGCCGCCGTCGGGCTCCTCGCCCGCCCAGTACCGCCGTGTCTGCCAGGGGTAGGAAGGCAGCGGTACGCACCGGCCCGGGGTGCCGGACATCGTTGCCCGTTCCGGCTCGCCGCCCGCCAGGTAGCGTTCGGCGGCCGCCGTCAGCGGTCCGCCGGCGGCCGGTGCCGGTGTCCCGGCGAGGGCCGCCGCCAGCTCCTCGTGGGTGTGGCCGGTGACCGCCAGGCGGTGCGCGTGGTGGCGGCGCCGGGCGGCCGCGCTGTGGCAGATGTCGTGCAGCGCGTACGAGGCGCCCGCGCCGCCCGGCCGCAGGTAGCGCACGTAGGCCTCGCGCAGCGCCTCCAGCGCGGCGGGGCTGTGGGCCGACAGGGCGAGGAGGTAGGGACCGCGGTCCGGCTCGGTGGCGGGCGGCATGTGGCGCGGGTCGGGCTGGGCGAGCACCACGTGGGCGTTGAGGGCGGAGGAGCCCTGCCCGCCGACTCCGGCGACGGCGGGGCGGCCGAGGACGGGCAGGTCCAGCAGCTTGTCCGGCACGGTCAGCGGCAGCGCGTCCCAGTCGACGCCCGGGTTGGGGGTGTCCAGGTGGAGACAGGCCGGCACCTGGCCGTGCTCCAGGCACAGCACGGTCTTGATCAGGCCGGCCGTGCCCCCGGCGGCCTCCGCGTGGCCGATGTTGGTCTTCACCGAACCCACCAGGAGCGGCCGGCCGGCGGGCCGGCCGGCTCCGAGCACCTCACCCAGGGCCCTCAGCTCCAGCGGGTCCAGGGCGGGGGATCCCGCTCCGTGGGCCTCGACGTAGTCGACGTCGGCCGGGTTCACGCCCGCGTCCTCGTACGCCCAGCGCAGCACGTCCAACTGGCCCTGCAGGGAGGGGTTGAGGACCGAGTCGCTGGTGCGGCCGTCGTTGCCGACGGCGCTTCCCCGGATGACGGCCCGGATCCGGTCGCCGTCGGCCAGGGCGTCCGTCAGCCGCTTGAGGACCACGACGGCCACCGCGTCGCTGGGCGAGTAGCCGTCCGCGCCCGCGTCACCGAACTTGCAGCGCCCGTCTGCGGCCATCGCGCCCGCGTGCGAGAGCACCAGGCCCTCGTCGGGGCGCAGCGGCACGTTCACGCCGGCCGCGAGAGCCAGCGGCGTCTCACCGGCGCGCAGGCTCTGCACGGCCTGGTGCACGGCCACGAGCGAGGAGGAGCAGGCGGTGTCCACCACGATGCTGGGGCCGCGGAAGTCGAGGAAGTGGGACAGCCGGGCGGGCAGCAGGGAACGGAAGTTGTTGAGCTGGGCGGCCGTCACCGAGTCCGGTCCGCGGCGCAGGGCGAGTTCCAGGTGGTCGGCGCGGGTGTTGCCGACGAAGACGCCCGAGCGGCTGCCCGCCAGCCGGTCGGGGTTCTGGCCGGCGTCCTCCAGCGCGTCCCAGGCCGTCATCAGCAGCAGCCGCTGCTGCGGGTCGAGTTCGGTGGCCTCGGTGGCGGACATGCCGAAGAACCCGGCGTCGAACTCGGCGACCTCGTCGACGTAGCCGCCGCGCCGGGCGGCTATTCGGCCCTGCCTCGGCTGGGGGGAGTGGAGGGCGTCCACGTCGTAGCGATCGGGGGGTGTCTCGCTCGTGGCGTCCACGGCGTCCCGCAGCAGGGCCCACAGCGCGTCGGGCGCGGACGCCCCGGGCAGCCGGCACGCCATGCCGATCACCGCGACCGACCGAGGGTCCACGTCGGACCTGTTCATGAGAGAACTCCGTTCATACGTCGCACGGTCCCTACGCCGTGGCGTAGTCGACCTTGCCCCATGGCACCTTGCCCCACGCACCCGGTCCACGCGTCCGTCAGGTGCCCGTGGCGAGCCATGTGCCGTCCGGGGGCGGGGACGGCAGCGGGACGCCCGGGCGCGCAAGTTCCCGGCGCGTGCCGTGGGGGGAGGCGACGCTGTGTCCGGGCGGCGGGCGGCCGCCTCGCAGGACCGTCCGGTCAGGGCAGTCGGCGCGGGTCGTGGGGTAAGAGCTGCGGACAAAAGGGGTGCCCGGCTCGCGGTGCCCCTGTCGTGCGCAGTTCCGGGACCCGCCGCGGGGAGGGGGGCCGGCGGTCTCGACGTTCCCGTGTCTCGGGTACGGACCGGGGACCGCGCACCCGCCTCACCTTCCCAATTCGAACTAACATTCGACTATCTGATGCCGCCTCGGACCGGATCACCGGAGTCGGCGGCAAGTCCACCGCATGATTGTCGGGGGTGAAATCGTTCCCGAACGATGTGCGATCCAAGAATGACGGGAAGTGATCGCTCGATGTTGAAACATTGAAAAGTTTGGACAGACTCTCCTGATGGCCACCCGCCGGCCCCACCGCGCCACCGGGACGGTCCGTGCGCCGTTCCCGCGCGCAACCGCCCCCGGACGGCGGGCGGACAAGTCCATGCCACCGCCGACGTGTTGACGGTGGGACAGCCGAGGGCGGAATGACCTGGAGTGGTGATCCACGGCGGCCGGATCTCTGCTTTGATCTGACCCCATGGAATCCCTGTCACCCGAACAGCACCGTGCCGCAGGCGAGCAGCGGACCAACCGGCTGAGGATTCTCGGCCTCAACACGGTCGAGGCGGAGGCCACCTTCGACCGCATCGCGCGGCTCGCGGCCACGTTCACCCAGTCCCCGCTCGCCATGGTCAACTTCATCAACGACGAGCGCCAGATGTTCCGGGGCATGTATGTGCCCGGCGGCACCCCCGAGGACCCCGTGGACGTCTCGGGCGGCGGCATCCCCTTCGACCTCAGCAACCTCGCCCGCGAGGCACCCGGCGACTACGGCTTCTGCCCGCACGTGGTCGCCCAGCAGTCCCAGCTCGCCCTGGACGACGTCTTCGACTACCCCCGCTTCAAGGGCAACCCGCTCGTCAACGACCTCGGCGTGCGCTCCTACCTGGGCACGCCGCTGCGCGACAACACGGGCGTCATCCTCGGCACCGTGTGCGTCGCCGACTTCAAGCCGCGCGCCTGGGACCGCCAGCTCAAGCTGGGCATGCAGGAACTGTCCGAGACCCTGCTGTCCGAGTTCAAGCTGCGCGACAGCCTCCTCGCCCAGCAGCAGGAACTGTTCGCCGTCTTCGACGGCGCCCCCTTCCCGATCATGCTCACCGAGGGCCCCGACCACCTGCTGCGCTACGCCAACGGCAGGCAGGGACAGGCCTTCGGCATGGTCCCCCAGTTCAGCCTCGGCCGGAACGTGCTGCCCGGTCTGGACCGGATCGGCGTCTTCGCCGCGATGGACGACGCGCTGCGCACGGGACGGCCGACCAGCGTGCCCCGGGCGTCGCTGCGGACGTACGACTCCGCGGCCCCGCAGGACTTCGACTTCCTGTGCACACCGATCCGCACCTCGCCCAGCGCCCCCTTCAAGGGAGTCCTCACGGTGGCGATGAACACCACCGGGCAGGGCTACGGCGGCGCCGAGTCGCAGGCCTTCGCCGCCAACGTCCAGCAGCGGTTCGAACAACTGGGCGGCGCCGCGCTGTCGGACAGCGTGCCCGGACGGTGAACCGGGGCCGGCCGGGCCGGCGGCCGGGGAGGCGCACCGGGCCCGGGGCCGGGGGGACGGTGCCCCGGGACGTGGGTGCGCCTCCCGTTCGCGGGCGGGGGAAGATGGAGATCGCGAGCGGACACACGACCGAACACGAGGAGTGGGTGTCATGGTGCAGGAACGAGCGGGCAGCCCGGCCCGTCCGGAGGAGCTGATCGACGTGGCCCGGCTGGTGACCGCGTACTACGCGCTGCACCCCGATCCGGCCGAACCCGGGCAGCGCGTGGCGTTCGGGACGTCCGGGCACCGCGGCTCGTCTTTGGCGGCGGCCTTCAACGAGGACCACATCGCCGCGACCAGCCAGGCCATCTGCGAGTACCGCGCCGGGCAGGGCACCGACGGCCCGCTCTTCCTCGGCGCGGACACCCACGCCCTGTCCGAGCCCGCCCGCGTCACCGCGCTGGAGGTCTTCGCGGCCAACGGTGTCACGGTCCTCGTCGACGCCGCCGACGGCTACACCCCCACGCCCGCCGTCTCGCACGCCATCCTCACCCACAACCGCGGGCGGACCTCGGGCCTCGCCGACGGCGTCGTCGTCACGCCCTCGCACAACCCGCCCGCCGACGGCGGCTTCAAGTACAACCCGCCCAGCGGCGGCCCGGCCGGCTCGGACGCCACCTCCTGGATCCAGGACCGGGCCAACGAGATCATCGCCGGCGGCCTGAAGGACGTACGGCGCATCCCCTACGCCCGTGCGCTCGCCGCCGAGTCCACCGGCCGCCACGACTTCCTCGGCGCCTACGTCGGCGACCTGCCCAGCGTGCTGGACCTCGACGCGATCCGCGGCGCGGGCGTGCGCATCGGCGCCGACCCGCTGGGCGGCGCGTCGGTGGCCTACTGGGGCCGCATCGCCGAACAGCACCGGCTCGACCTGACCGTGGTCAACCCGCTCACCGACCCGACCTGGCGCTTCATGACGCTGGACTGGGACGGCAAGATCCGCATGGACTGCTCCTCGCCGTACGCCATGGCCTCGCTGATCGAGCAGCGCGACCGGTTCCAGATCGCCACGGGCAACGACGCCGACGCCGACCGGCACGGCATCGTCACCCCCGACGGCGGGCTGATGAACCCCAACCACTACCTCGCCACGGCCATCTCCTACCTGTACGCCCACCGCGGCGAATGGCCCGCGGCCGCGGGCGTGGGCAAGACTCTGGTGTCCTCCGGCATGATCGACCGGGTCGCGGCCGACCTCGGACGGCGGCTCGTGGAGGTGCCGGTCGGCTTCAAGTGGTTCGTGGACGGCCTGGTCGACGGCTCGCTCGGCTTCGGCGGCGAGGAGTCCGCGGGTGCGTCCTTCCTGCGCCGCGACGGCTCGGTGTGGACCACCGACAAGGACGGCATCATCCTGGCCCTGCTGGCCTCCGAGATCACGGCCGTCACGGGCCGGACCCCCTCCCAGCACTACGCGGCCCTGACCGAACGCTTCGGCGAGCCCGCCTACGCCCGCATCGACGCCCCCGCCTCCCGCGAGGAGAAGGCGCGCCTGGCCAAGCTGTCCCCGGCCCAGGTCACCGCCGACACCCTCGCCGGGGAGCGGGTCACCGCCGTGCTCACCGAGGCGCCCGGCAACGGTGCCTCCATCGGCGGCATCAAGGTGACCACCGAGAACGCCTGGTTCGCGGCCCGCCCCTCCGGCACCGAGGACGTCTACAAGGTCTACGCCGAGTCCTTCCGCGGTGCCGACCACCTCCGCCAGGTCCAGGACGAGGCCAAGCAGGTCGTCCTGACGGCCCTCGGCGGCTGAACTCCCGCGGATCCGCCCGGCGGCTGAACTCCCGCGGATCCGCCCCGGCCCCACCGGGGCCCGGCCGGCGCCTCCTGCCCGGGGCGCCGGCCACGGCCGGGACCCGTCCGCCCGCGGCTCCGGCCCTGTCCCCCCCGGCACCCGGACGCCGTCGGCGGCGCGGTGCGCAGCGGCCCCGCACCCTCCCGCAGCACCCTGCTCACCCGCACCGTCCCGCCCCACCCTGCTCACCCGAGCCTTCCGCGTCCGGTCCGCCCCGTTCGTCCCGGCCGGCGTCCTCCTCGAAGCGGTCCCGGCCGGGCCCTCGACGCAGTCCGCACGATCCGTACCGGACTTTGACCGTTCGTTTTCTTGAATCGTTCGTGTCTGCGGCGGTAGGTTCGGCGCCATGACGGCAGCCCGGCCCCCGACGACCGCCGAGGAACTGCGCGGTGCGGGGCTGCGGGTGACGGCCGCCCGTGTCGCCCTCCTGGAGACCGTCCGCGCGGGTGACCACCTCGGCGTGGCGGATCTCGCCTCCGGGGTGCGCGGCCGCGTCGGCCACATCTCCCTGCAGGCCGTCTACGAGGCCCTGCACGCGCTCACCGCGGCAGGACTCGTACGCCGTATCGAACCGGCCGGCAGTCCCGCCCGGTACGAGGGCCGCGTCGGGGACAACCACCACCACGTCGTGTGCCGGTCGTGCGGTGCCGTCGCCGACGTGGACTGCGCGAGAGGCGAGGCACCCTGCCTGACCGCGTCCGCCGCCCACGGCTTCTCCATCGAGGAGGCCGAGGTCGTCTACTGGGGCCAGTGCCCCGCCTGTTCCACCGCGCCCAGCACGTGAGCACCGTGACCCGCCCAGCCCGGAAGGATTTCCATGTCCGAGAACCACGAGGCCATCGTCACCGACCCGAAGACGGAGGATGCGGGCGGCGGCTGCCCGGTCGCGCACGGACGCGCACCCCATCCGACGCAGGGCGGCGGGAACCGCCAGTGGTGGCCGGAGCGGCTGAACCTGAAGATCCTCGCCAAGAACCCCGCCGTGGCCAACCCGTTCGGTGAGGACTTCGACTACGCCGAGGCGTTCAAGAGCCTCGACCTGCCGGCCGTGAAGCGGGACATCGCCGAGGTGCTGACCACCTCGCAGGACTGGTGGCCCGCCGACTTCGGGCACTACGGCCCGCTGATCATCCGCATGGCCTGGCACAGCGCGGGCACCTACCGCATCAGCGACGGCCGCGGCGGCGCCGGCGCGGGCCAGCAGCGCTTCGCGCCCCTCAACAGCTGGCCCGACAACGCCAACCTCGACAAGGGCCGCCGCCTGCTGTGGCCGGTCAAGAAGAAGTACGGCCGCAACCTGTCCTGGGCCGACCTGCTGGTCCTCGCCGGCAACGTCGCCCTGGAGTCCATGGGCTTCACCACCTTCGGCTACGCCGGCGGCCGCGAGGACGTCTGGGAGGCCGAGGAGGACGTCTACTGGGGTCCCGAGACCACCTGGCTCGGTGACGAGCGCTACACCGGCGACCGCGAGCTGGAGAACCCGCTCGGCGCCGTCCAGATGGGCCTCATCTACGTCAACCCCGAGGGGCCGAACGGCAACCCGGACCCGATCGCCGCGGCCCGCGACATCCGCGAGACCTTCCGCCGGATGGCGATGAACGACGAGGAGACCGTCGCCCTCATCGCCGGCGGCCACACCTTCGGCAAGACGCACGGCGCCGGCCCGGCGGACAACGTCGGCCCCGACCCGGAGGCCGCCGGCCTGGAGGAGCAGGGCCTCGGCTGGAAGAACACCTTCGGCACCGGCAAGGGCGGCGACACCATCACCAGCGGTCTGGAGGTGACCTGGACGCCGACCCCCACCCGGTGGGACAACTCCTTCTTCGAGATCCTCTTCGGCTACGAGTGGGAACTGTTCAAGTCCCCCGCGGGCGCCCACCAGTGGCGGCCGAAGGACGGGGCGGGCGCCGGCACCGTGCCCGACGCGCACGACCCGGCCAAGCGGCACCAGCCGACGATGCTCACCACCGACCTCTCGCTCCGCTTCGACCCGGTCTACGAGCCGATCTCGCGGCGCTTCCTGGAGAACCCCGACCAGTTCGCGGACGCCTTCGCCCGGGCCTGGTTCAAGCTGACCCACCGTGACATGGGCCCGGTCTCCCGCTACCTCGGCCCCGAGGTCCCCGCCGAGACCCTGCTGTGGCAGGACCCGCTGCCCGAGCGCACGTACGACCTCATCGACGCCGACGACGTCGCCGCCCTCAAGGCGAAGATCCTCGCCACCGGCCTGTCGGTGGCCGAGCTGGTCTCCACCGCGTGGGCGTCGGCCTCCTCCTTCCGCGGCAGCGACAAGCGCGGCGGCGCCGACGGCGCCCGCATCCGCCTGGAGCCGCAGCGCGGCTGGGAGGTCAACGACCCCGACCGGCTCGCGAGCGTGCTGCGCACCCTGGAGGGCGTCCAGGAGGCCTTCAACGCCGGGCAGAGCGGTGGCAAGGGCGTCTCCCTCGCCGACCTGATCGTCCTCGCGGGCGGGGTGGGCATCGAGCGGGCCGCCAAGGAGGCCGGGTTCGAGATCGAGGTCCCCTTCACGCCGGGCCGGGTGGACGCCTCGCAGGAGCAGACCGACGTCGAGTCGTTCTCCGCGCTGGAGCCGGCCGCCGACGGGTTCCGCAACTACCTCGGCAAGGGCAACCGGCTCCCGGCCGAGTTCCTGCTCCTGGACCGCGCCAACCTGCTGACGCTGAGCGCACCGGAGATGACCGTCCTGGTCGGCGGTCTGCGGGTGTTGGGCGCGAACCACCAGCAGTCGCCGCTCGGTGTGTTCACCACCACGCCCGGTGTCCTCACCAACGACTTCTTCGTCAACCTGCTCGACCTCGGCACCCAGTGGCGGGCGGCCTCGCCCGACGCGACCACCTTCGAGGGCTTCGACCCGGCCACCGGCCGGGTCAAGTGGGCCGGCAGCCGGGCCGACCTGGTCTTCGGCTCCAACTCCGAGCTGCGCGCCGTCGCCGAGGTCTACGCCAGCGACGACGCGAAGGAGAAGTTCGTGTCCGACTTCGTCGCGGCCTGGACCAAGGTCATGAACCTCGACCGGTTCGACCTGGCCTGAGTCCGGCCGCCACGGCGTCGCCGTGCCGCCGTCCCGGTCAGGCCTTGGCCGGGGCGGCGGCGCCCGCTTCCTTCACCAGACGGTCTCCGGGCGCCAGCGACTCCCACAGCGCCTTGCCGACGCGGAACTTCCCCGTCCCGCCCCCGGCCAGGCGCACCTCCACGTAGTGGTAGAGACCGGAGCCGTCGGTCGTCCCCCGGCTCTTGTCCACCACGACACCGTCCCAGGCGTCCTCTTCACGTACCTTGCGAGATTTCGGCATGGTGGCACCCTAGGGCACCCCAGCGCCTCCCGTCCGGGCCGGGCCGCGGCCGCCCCTCACGGGTGCGGCCGGTCGAGGACCCGGCGGGCCACCCGGGCCGCCGCCTCGCTCTCGGCCGCGGCGGGGGACAGCTCGCTCAGCGTGTCCAGGTCGGTGTCCCGGCGCAACTCGTCCTCCCAGGTGGCGGCGAGGCTCTCCTGCTCGGCGCGCGGCAGGCCGCGGACGTGGTCGCGGTGGCGCGGATCGAGGGCGGCCAGGAGCCGCTCGACGGGGTCGATGGCCATCTGCTCCTCCTCGGGGCGGGGCGCCGCCGCGGGCGGTCAGCGGCGGGCGAGCCGCCGTTCCCCGCCGGCGCCCGGGACGTAGGGCAGGTCGTAGTGCTGGAAGACCGCGGCCTCCTGCTCGGCGGGCAGGACGTCGTCCGTGCCGATGGAGGGCGCCTTCTTGACCAGCCCCTTGGGCTGCGCGACCTTGACGTAGTCGGGCCCCACGACGGCGCCCTCGACCGGTACGAACAGCAGGCGCTGCCGGGTGGGCAGCCCCGCACGGACGGTCACCATGGCCGGCTCGTCGGTGCCGGTGTCCACGTAGACCGCCTCCAGCGCGCCGATCTTGTGCCCTTCCTGGTCGACCACGTCGCGGTTGCGCCACTCACGGAGATCCGCCGAACGAATCATGTCTGCTCCCTGCCGCTCCCAGCCGTAGTACGGATGAGTGACCCGGGCACCCGGGGCGTAAACACGCCGGTGGCCGGGGCGGTGGCGCCCCGGCCGGTGGGGTCAGCGGATCCGCCACCGCTGGAGCGGTGAGCCGTCGCCGGGACGCTGGGTCACCGCGGCGCCCCTGTCCGCCGAGGCGGCGGTGAGCAGCAGCCCGCTGCGCACCGAGGTCACGGTGAACGAGCCGTCGGCCAGGCGCGTGAGGGCCCAGCGCTGGTTGGGGCCGCCGGTGCAGGGCCACTGGATCACCCCGGCGCCGGCCGCGGTGGAACCGCCGTCGACGTCGGCGCACAGCCCCGAGGCGGTGTTGACGATCTCGTAGGAGCCGTCGTCCCGCCGGGCCAGGCGCCACTTCTGGTGGTCGCCGCCGTTCGGCGTCCAGGTGTCGAGCCGGGTGCCGGCGGCGGTGCTGCGTCCGGGGACCTCCAGGGTCTTGCCGGCGGTGACGAGCGTGCGGGTGCCGTCGAGCGGGGCGGGCGCCGCGCCGGTGGGCGTGAGCGTCAGCGTCTGCTCGGCCGCGGTGCGCGAGCCGCCGGCCGGGCCGGTGCCCGCGGCGTCCCAGAAGCGGGCCGGGGTGGTCTCCGCGGGCCGCGCCGGGTCGCCGGACAGACCGATCACCAGGCCGCTGTAGCGGTTGACCAGCCGGTACGTGCCGTCGGGCGCGCCGTCCGCCGAGGTGCCCGCGACGACCCACCACTGCCGTCCCACGTCCGCCCCGCCGGGCCCGGCCGCCCGCACTGTGGGCCGGGTGCCCCAGGCGCGCTGGGGCGTGCTGGAGGAGTCCACGCCGAGCAGACCGCCGGTGGCCGCGTTGGCGATGCGGTACGAGCCGTCACCGTTGCCGGTGAAGATCCACGACTGCCGGGCCGATCCGTCCGCCTGCGCCTGGGAGGTGGTGGCGGAGCTGCCCCGGACCTGGGTGAGGACGCGGCCGCCGCCGCTGGAGATGCGGTACGTCCGGCCCGTGTCCACGGGGGCGGCCGGCGCCGAGGTGCCGATGGTGACGTTCGCGTACTCGCCGGACGAGCCGCCCGAGCAGCCGAAGGAGCAGTACGAGCGGAACGACTTGCCGACGATGTTCGAGCCGGTCCTGTTCGCCGGGTCGAGGAACCAGCGGTACCAGGAGGCGTTGGTGAGGCCGCCGGTGTCGCCGATCAGCCGCCACTTCTGCGTGGCCAGGTCGTCGGTGGCGTAGAACCGCTGCGGTGCCTTGCCGCTCTGGTCCACGCCCTGCGGCTCGCCGATGTACAGGCCCAGGTAGGCGTTGTAGGTGATGTCCATGACGAACAGCGGCGAGGTCGGCGGCATGGTGCCCGCCGCCACCTGCTGGCTCGTCGTCCCGCTGTTCGCCGGGTCGTACTCCTTGTCCGCGGGGGTGTAGCCCGTGGGGTGGGTGGCGTCGGCCGGCACCATGTTGCTCTCCCGGCCGCCCGTCCCGGGCTGCGACCAGGCACCGTCGTACCACTTGCGCCATGAGCCCGGCGCCATCTTGCCGGAGATCGGGGCCCGGGCCACGTGCGCGTGGAACGCCTTCCAGCTGCCGCCCTTGTCCACGATCCGGGAGCCGTAGAAGACGTAGAAGTAGCCGGAGGCGGTGTCCACGAACAGGCGCGGGTCGCCGTCGCCGTAGTCGAACGTCTGCTGCGGGAAGGCCGCCGTGTCGCCGCGCTTCGTGCTGTACGGCGAGGTGAGGACGTGGTCCTTGATGCTCCACGTCCGGCCCTGGTCCCGGGAGACCGCGTAGTCGATCGCGTCGTAGTGCAGGCCGTCACCGAAGGGCTGCGGGGTGAACTCGTTGTGCACCAGGCCGTACCAGTCGCCGGTGTCGGGGTCGACCCACACGCCCGCCAGGTCGCAGTAGTTCTTCTGCGCGTAGTGCGACCCCGCGGGCGCGTAGCTCGACTCCACGCCGGTGGGGCCGTTGTTGCAGCGCCACGTGGTGTCGTCGTTGCGGTCGCGGGAGTCGGCCGGGTTCACCGCGCCGCTCAGGGCGCCGTCGCGGGTGGCGGAGTCGAGGTCCTTGCCGGTGAAGAAGGTCCAGGCGCGGCTGTCGTCCGCGCCGTAGAGGGAGTGGGCCTGCTGGAAGTGGAAGGTGCCGTCCTTGTCGATGTAGGGGGCGGCCGGTGTGTCGTCCGGGTGGGTCCAGGAACCCTTCGAGTCGACGGTGACGGTGTACGACGGGGCGCCGGCGGCCGGTGCGGTGGAGGCGGCAGGAGCCGCGAGCGCACTGCCGCCGGTCAGGGCCGTCGCCATGGCGACGACCGCGGCGACCAGCTGCTTGCGGTGAGGTGACACAGGTCCTCCTTGCTCGGGGCGGGGCCGCGCCGGCTGCGCGGCCCCCTGGGTGTGGTTCCTGTGCGTGACGGCGGACCGGTGTCGGGGCCGGTCCGGTCCTCGGCCCCCGTGCCCGCGCGTGCGGCCCGGAGCGGGCGGCCGTGGCGCACGGCGGTCAGCCGAACGTCTCGACGTACTCCTCGGCCGGTCCCAGCGCGGGGCGGTCGGTGAGGGCGAGGTGGTCGCCGAACCGTTCGAGTTCCAGGACGGTGAGGATGTTCTCGCCGGCGCGCAGCAGCGGGCCGGGCAGGTAGAGCGTGGTCTGCGGGCCGATCTCCCAGTAGCGGCCCAGCAGCGTGTCGCCCACCCAGACGAACCCCTTGCCGAAACCGGGCAGGGCGAGGAAGGAGTCGGCCGGTTCGGTCACCGTCAGCCGGGCGGTCGCGAAGCCCGCCCGGTCGTCGCAGGGCGCCGCCGACGCGGCCCGGCCGACGTCCTGCCGCCCCCACTCGTCCAGCGGCAGCCGGTGCATGGTCCAGCCGTGCACCAGCCGCCGGTCCACGCGGACACCGCCCAGGATGCCCTTGCCCTGCCCGAGCAGCGGACCGTAGTTGATCCGGCCCTGGTTCTCCACCAGCAGGTCCAGGCGCACCCGAGCCCCGGTGCCCGGCACGCTGAACGAGGAGGTCTCGCGGTCCAGTACGGCCACCGGGGTGCCGTCGACGAACACCTGGGCGCGGTCGTGCAGTCCGGTGACCGTCAGCTCCTGGCGGCCCGGCGGCAGCAGCGGCTCGGCGGTGTAGAGCACCAGGCCCGAGGACTGCCCCAGCTCCTCGAAGCTCAGCGGGGCGGGCGCCCGCACCGGCTCGCCCGCGGCCCGCAGCGCGGGCAGGAGCGCGGCCCGGCGCGTGACCTCCAGGGTGCGGGGCGTGAGCAGGGGCGGGTCTGCGGGCGGCTCGGGAAGCGCGCGGTCCGGGCCGGCGAACGCCGCCAGCCGCTCCCGCAGGGCGTGGAACTTCGGGGTGAGCGCGCCGTGTTCGGCGATCGGGGCGTCCGAGTCGTAGCTGGTGACGGTGGGCTGGAGGCGTTCCCCGTCGTGGTTGGCGCCGGCCCACAGCCCGAAATTGGTGCCGCCGTGCGCCATGTACAGGCTCACCGAACCGCCCGCGTCGAGGATCTCGCCCACGTCGTCGGCCGCGCTCGCGGCGGACCGCACGTGGTGCTTCTCGCCCCAGTGGTCGAACCAGCCGTTCCAGAACTCGGCGCAGAAGAACGGCTCGTCCCGGCGGCGCGCGCGCAGCAGCGCCGCCGCCTGGTCGGGGCGGGAACCGAACGTCGCCGCCGCGAGGTGCCCGGGCAGGCTGCCGCCGTCCTGCATCAGCGCGGTCGGCCCGTCCGCCGTGTACAGCAGCTCGGTGACACCGCGCGCCACGAGCGCGTCGCGCACCCAGCGGACGTAGGCCCGGTCGTCGCCGTAGCTGCCGTACTCGTTCTCGATCTGCACCGCGACCACCGGCCCGCCCCGGGCGGCCTGGAGCGCGGCGATGCGCGGGACCAGCTCGTCGAACCAGCGGCCGACCGCCTCCAGGAAGGGGCGGTAGGAGGTGCGCGGCCGCATGCCCGGCGTGCCGGTCAGCCAGGCGGGCAGCCCGCCGTTGTCCCACTCGGCACAGATGTACGGTCCCGGGCGCACGATGACGTCCAGTCCCGTCTCCTGTGCCAGCCCCGCGAAGCGCGCGAGGTCGCGCCCGCCGTCGAAGCGGACCTCGCCCGGGACGCGCTCGTGGAAGTTCCACGGGACGTAGGTGTCCACGGTGTTGAGGCCGAGCGCGGCCAGCCGGGCGAGCCGGTCGGCCCACTGCTCGGGACGGACCCGGAAGTAGTGCAGGGAACCGGCCAGCACGCGGTGCGGGCGGCCCGCCCGCAGCAGGGTGCCGTCGGCGAAGGCCAGCGCGGCGGCCGGGGAGGGGGCGAGGGGGTCGGGGGCGGCCGCGGTGTGCGGTGCGGAAGTGGTCACTTGACGGCTCCGGCGGTCATGCCCGCGCGCCAGAACCGCTGGAGCGCGAGGAAGGCGATCAGAAGCGGGACGACGGACACCAGGGAGCCGGCGACGACCAGCGGGGGCGGCACGGCGACATGGCTCGCGTTCCAGCCGACCAGGCCGACCGTGACGGGCTGGAGCCGGTCGTCGCCGAGCACCATCGCGGGCAGCAGGTAGTTGTTCCAGATCTCCACGAACTGGAACAGGAAGATCGTCACCAGCGCGGGCAGCATCATCCGCACCCCGATGGTACGGAAGATCCGGAACTCGCCCGCCCCGTCGAGGCGTCCGGCCTCCAGGACCTCGTCGGGGACGCTCTGCGCCGCGAACACCCGGGAGAGGTAGACCCCGAACGGGCTGACCACACTGGGCAGCAGCACGGCCAGCGGGTTGTCGATCAGGTGCACCCCGGAGAACATCAGGTACAGCGGCAGCGTGAACAGCACCTTGGGTACCAGCACGGCCGCGAGCACCGCGCCGAACACCGCGCCGCGCCCGGGGAAGTCGTACTTGGCGAGCGCGTAGCCGGCCAGTGCCGAGAAGGCGGTGCCGAGGACCGCGCCGACGCCGCAGTACAGCACGCTGTTGAGCATCCAGCGCCAGAAGATCCCGCCGTCCTGGCCGCTGAGCCGGGCGATGTTGCCGAACAGGCCGAAGCCGTGGAACCACAGGCCGCTGCCGGAGAACTGCTCGCCGAACGGTTTGGTCGCCGACACCAGCAGCCACCACAGCGGGAAGAGGAAGTAGAAGGCCGACAGGCCCAGCAGCGCCATGACGGTGACCCGGCTCGCCGGGCGGCTCTCACGGCGCGAGCGCACCAGGGACGCCCGCGTGCTCAGCGCGCTCATGCCTGCTCCTCCCCGCGGTGGCTCAGCTTGAAGAAGACGAAGGACACGACACCCACCAGGAGGGCCAGGAGGACGGACTGCGCGGCGGCGTAGGGGTAGTTGCCCGCCGCGACCGCGCTCTGCGCGGACATGATCGGAGTGAACGTCGAGGTCACCGAGCCGTCGGAGACCGGCTGGAGCACCGCCGGCTCGTTGTAGAGCTGCGCGGAGCCGATGACGGAGAACACCGTGGTGAGCACCAGCGCGCCGCGCACCGCCGGGATCTTGATGCTCCAGGCGGTCCGCAGGGCCGAGGCCCCGTCCATGCGGGCCGCCTCCAGGACCTCGGCCGGGATCGACTGGAGCGCCGCGTAGATGATGATCATGTTGTACCCGGCCCAGCTCCAGGTGACGATGTTGGCCACCGACCACAGCACCACCTCGCTGTGGAAGAAGGGGACCGAGAACCCGACCGGGTGCAGCAGCCGGTTGATCGGGCTGGACTGCGACGAGTACATGAACGACCAGACCAGCGCGGCGCTGACGCCGGGGATGGCGTACGGCAGGAAGCCGGCGATCCGGAAGAAGCCCTTGCCGCGCGCCGAGCGCGAGTCGATCAGCAGCGCGAGGGCCAGGGCCACGCCGAGCATCACCGGGACCTGGACCACGCCGAACAGCGCGACCCGGCCGAGCGAGGACAGGAACGCGTGGTCGCCGAGGGCCCGGCTGTAGTTGCCCAGCGGGTCGAAGACCTTGGTCGGCGCGGTGAGGCCGAGGCCGGAGCGGTGGACGGTGAAGAGGCTGCTGACCGCCGCGTAGACGATCGGCGCGACGTACATCGCCGCGAACAGGACCAGGAAGGGAGCGCAGAACAGCAGGGGGCGCAGGCGGCCCGCGCGGGACGCGGGGTTGGCCGCCGGTGTGGGTGCGGAAGCGGGTGCCGGTGGTGTGGCGGGCCGGCCGGTGCCGGCGGCGGGCCGGGCCCGGCGGACGGCCCGCACCGCGCCGGCCGCGTCGATCACGGACTCGTTCACTCGGCGACCTTCAGGCCCTGCTTCTTCATCTCGCCCACGGTCTGGTTCCCCGCGGTGCGCAGCGCGTCGGCGATGGTGCCCCTGCCCGCCCAGGCCTTGCCGAGCCCGTCGTCCAGGTCGGCGGCGGTCTTGGTCATCAACGGGCCCCACGTCCAGGAGGAGTTGACCTGGGGAGCGGCGGCGGCGAACACGTCGTAGATCTTCTGGCCGCCGAAGTACGGGTCGGCGCCCCTGAGCTGGGGCAGGTCGAGGAGTTTCTTCGCGGCCGGGTACAGCGCGGCCTTCTCGACGAGCGTGCCGAAGGCGGCGCGGTCGGTGCCGAGCCAGTGCGCGAACTCCCAGGCGCCCTCGGCGTCGTCGCAGCCCTTGAGGACGGCCGTCGCGGAGCCGCCCGCGTTGCCCGCCTGGCCGGCGCCCGCCGTCCACTGCGGCAGCGGGGCCACCGCCCACTGGCCGGCGCCGTCCTTCGCGCCGCCCTTGATGACCCCGGCCTGCCAGACCGCGCCGACGACGGTGGCGATGTCGCCCTTGCCGATGCCGGTGTACCACGCCTGGTCGTACATCGGGGCGCCGCTGATCAGCCCGTCGTCGGCGAGGCCCTGCCAGTAGTCGGCGACCTTCTTGTTGGCCGCGGAGTCCATGGTGACCTGCCAGGCGTCGCCCTTGACGCCGAACCACCCCGCGCCGGTCTGCCAGGCCAGGCCCGCGTAGTCGTAGTCCAGGTAGGGCGAGGAGATGTGGCGGTGCGGGTCCGAGGCGTGGATCTTCTCGGCGTCGGCCCGGTACTCGTCCCAGGTGGTGGGGGGCTTCAGGCCGAGCGAGTCGAACACCTTCTTGTTGTAGAAGAGCGCCATCGGGCCGGTGTCCACGGGCGCGCCGTAGACACCGCCGTCCAGGGTGACCGACTTCCAGGCCGCCGGCTGGTAGTCGCCCCGGTCGGCGGAGGCGTACCGGCTCACGTCCTTGAGGGCGCCCTGCGCCGCGAAGCTCGGCAGCGTCTCGTAGCCGACCTGGGCCAGGCAGGGCGCGTTGCCCGCCTTCACCGCGTTGAGCATCTTCTGGTAGCCGCCCTTGGCGCCCGGCTGGACGGCCTGGTAGGTGACCTTCAGGTCCGGGTGGCTCTTGTTGAACGCGGCCACGGCGTCCGCGTAACCGGGCGCCCAGCCCCAGAATGTGATCGATCCCTTGCCGGATGCGGAGGTGGAGCCGGAGCCGGAACCGCCGCACCCGGTGGCGGTCAGGGCCAGGCCCAGGGCTCCCGCCATCCCGGCAATACGGACAATGGATCGCTTCACGGCTCCTCCTGAAGGGCTGGGTGGAGCGGAGGAGTTGCCTCCGCGGGGCCGCGCGCACCGCGAGCGGGGGGAACCGGGCGGTGGGGCGGCGCGCTGATGGCGGAAACTATGGCAGAGAATGTTATCGATGCCAATAGCCGGTTCCAGGCAGGCCAGGAGCAGCCGGAAGAGCAGATGGGCGGGCGTGTGGGCGATATCATCGGTGTCCGGTACGAGGAAGGAACCCATGGGGAAGCACAGTGACGGCGGGGAGCGGCCGCCGGGGATGGCGGATGTGGCCCGGGTCGCGGGAGTGTCGGCGCAGACCGTCTCCCGGGTGCTGTCCGGCCACCCCAACGTGCAGGACAAGACGCGCGCCAAGGTCCTGTCCGCGGTGGAACAGCTCGGCTACCGGCGCAACAACGCCGCCCGCATGCTCTCCTCGGGCCGCAGCCGCACCATCGGCGTGGTCACCCTGCAGACGAACTTCTACTCGCGCGCCGCCGTCACCTCGGGCATCGAGCACGCCGCCCAGGCCGCCGGGTACGCGGTCAGCACGGCGACCACCACCTCGCTGGACACCTCCGCCATCGAGGCCGCCCTGTCCCGGCTGGCCGACCAGGGGGTCGAGGGCGTCATCCTGTCGGTGCCGCTCAACCACAGCAGCCCCCGCATCGAGCAGCTCACCCGGGCCGTGCCCACCATCACCATCGACGGCTCGCGCACCGACGCCACCGAGGTCGTCGCCATCGACCAGGGCCTCGCGGCCCGGCTGGCCACCCGCCACCTGCTGGACCTCGGCCACGACACCGTCTGGCACATCGCCGGCCCCGAGGAGTGGCTGGAGGCCGCGGCCCGGCGCGAGGGCTGGCGCAGCACGCTCCAGGAGGCCGGCCGGCCGGTGCCGCCGCCCCTGGAGGGCGACTGGTCCCCGGCCTCCGGCTACCGCAGCGGGCTGATCCTGGGCCGCATCCCGGACGCCACGGCGGTGTTCGTCGCCAGCGACGAGATGGCCTTCGGCGCGATCAGGGCGCTGCACGAGCTGGGCCGCCGGGTGCCCGAGGACATCTCCGTGGTGGGGGTCGACGACATCGAACTGGCCGAGTACTGCTCGCCGTCCCTGACCACCGTCGCCCAGCCGTTCAGCCAGATGGGCACGCTCGCGGTGGCCCATCTGCTGCGGCACATCGCCGACCCCGGCGCGGTCTCCGAACCGGCCTCGGTGGAACCGCAGTTGATCGTCCGGGCCAGCACCGCACAGCACGGTGCCCCGGCCACTGGGGCCGGGGCACCGTAGAGCGGCCGGTCAGCCGGCGCAGTGGAACTTCGCGTCGGCCCAGTCGCCGTGGTCGCCGGACTTCGTGCCGTCCGTGTCGGTGACCACCAGGTGCACGTGGCGTGCCCCGGCCAGCGGCACGTCCACCGGCAGCGGATCGGACCTGCCGCTGACCGTGGGCGAGGACCAGACCTTCTTGCCGTCGGCGACGACCGAGAAGGACACACCGCCGTAGCCGTTGATCTCGTCGTCGATGCCCGCCGTCGCGGTGAGGGACGAGCACTGGCCGCCGAGCCAGAACTCGATGTCGGAGTCGGCGTGCACCCCGATCCCCTTGGCGTACGTCGTCCCGTTCAGGGTGAGCGGGTGGCCGTCGCCCGCCGCCGACTCCCCGTTGCTGCGGTCGCGTTCGGCCGGACCGTAACCGTTGGTGGAGTTCAGCCAGGGCAGGTCACCGGCCCAGCTGTCGCCCCTGGGCGGGGCGGGCATGGTGCGCAGGGCGGTGCGCTCGGTCGTGACGTGCTCCTCCCCGGCCGACCGGTAGCGGGCACTGCCTCGGAGCACCGCCTCGCCCGCACCGGCGTTCGCGGGGGCGGTCACGGTGAACTCCGCGCTCAGCCGGCCGCCCGGCCCGACCCGCCCGGCGCCACGGGCGGGCGAGACGGTCCAGCCGTCCGGTGCGGCCAGGGACAGCTCGGTCGCCGAACTGCCGGTACGGCCCGCGGTGAAGTCCACCGTGACCTTGCCCGACACGCCGGCGCCGATCTCCTCCGGTGCCGTGACCGAGACGGTGCCGGTGGCCCCGGGCACCTTGCCGCCGACCGCGCTCGCCCCGTCCAGGTCGATCCGGAAGCCCCGGGCGGTGCTCAGGGAGCGCGTCTTGACGTGGACGACGCCGGCCCGGTCGGCCGGGTCGTACCACCAGCCCTGACCGGAGGCGTCGAAGGCGGCCTTCGACCCCGACCGGGGCAGGGGGCGGCCGTCCAGGCGGACCTGGTGCGGCGCCGACCCCGTGTGCACGGTGAACGCGTAGGGGCGGCTCTTCTGCTTGCCGGTGAAGTCGCCGCTCTCGGCCCCGACGTCGATGCGCACCGCCCCGGCGCCGCTGTTCGGGGCGGTCACGGTCACCGGCTGCTCGCCGTACTTGCCGTCGCGGTGCTGCCGGGTCACCCCGTCGTCCTCGTACAGGGTGAAGGTGCTGCGGCCCTGCGGGTAGACGTCCCAGGCCAGCGGGGAGTCCGCGGTGCGGTCCCGGTAGGAGTTGACGCCCGGCCACATCGGGATCGAGGCGCCCGCCTTCACGAACAGGGGAAGGGTGTCCAGGGGCGCCTGGTAGCCGTCGACCGTGGTCGGCCCGTGGTAGGTCCGGCCCGTCCAGTAGTCCACCCAGTCGCCCTTCGGCAGGTAGATGCCGTCACGGACAGAGGTGTCGCTGTAGACGGGCGCGACCAGGAAGTCCTCGCCGGTCAGGAACTCGTACTTGGCGGCGTCGCCCGCCGCCTTCGGGTCGTCGGGGTATTCGAGGGCCAGCGGACGCACGGCGCCGACCCCGGTGCGGTGCGCCTCGGCCGCGTACGTGTACATGTACGGCAGCAGCGATTCCTTGAGCTTGAGGTACTTGCGGTTGATGCCGGTGTACGGCTCTCCGTACCGGTACGGCTGCTTGTCCTTGGCGGCCCAGCCGTCCATGGTCATCACGGCCGGCAGGAACGACTTCCACTGCAGGTCACGGGTGTACGTCTTGGCGCTGCCGCCGAAGATGCCGTCCACGTCGCCGGAGGTGTAGGCGAGCCCGGACATGGTGGCACCGGCGTACGTCGGTATCTGCCAGCGGATGTAGTCCCAGCTGCCCGACTGGTCACCGCTCCACTGCACGCCGCAGCGCTGCGCACCCGCCCAGCTCTCCGGCGCCCAGGTGAAGCCGCGCGCGTCGCTGTTGTCCTCGATGCCCTTGTACGCCGCCTTGCAGCCGTCCAGGGCGAACTTGTAGCCGTCGCCCACCCAGGCCACGTCCAGCTTGGCCACCCGCTGGCCCGCCTTGACCTGGTCGGCCAGCTTGTCCAGGCCGTCCTCGGTCCACAGACCCATCTGCATCTTGCGGGAGTCGAGGCCCTTGGCGGTCTCGGCCAGGTCCTCGTAGCCGCAGCCGTAGCCGTCGTTGACGAGCATCCAGCCCAGCGGCATGTCGTTCTCGGCGTACCCGTCGGCGACCTTGAGCGCGTCCAGGGTGTGGCGCTCGCCGCGGTTGGCGTTGTGCAGGTAGCAGTCGGAGTCGCCGATCTCCAGGCCGTAGACCGGCGGGAGCATCGGGCGGCCGGTGAGCCGGGTGTACCGGCCGATGACGTCCTTCGCGCTGTCACCGGCGAAGTAGTAGGCGTCGAACCGGTTCTCCCGCTCGGTGGTGCTGACCGGGTCGGTGAAGGCGTAGGTGCCGGGGGCGTAGGTGTTGCGGTAGACACCGTAGCCCGCGGAGGAGAGGTAGAATGGCACCGAGTTGGGGTGGCCGCCCTCGTTCCAGTTGTAGTCGACGCCGACCTCGAGCGTCTTGCCGCGGTGCGAGGTGTTGCCGCTGCCGTTCTGCTCGCCGGTGCCGTAGAACTGCTCGTCGGCGCCGCGCGCCAGCGTCTGGGTGGTGGCGGTGCCGTCCCAGCTGATACCGCGGGTCTCCTCCCACAGGCGGGTGCCGTCCGCGCGGTACAGGGCGAACCGCAGCGGTGACTTGTAGGCGCGCAGGGTGACCTTGTCCGTGGACAGCTCGTAGCGGTCGCCGCGGTCGCGCCAGCGGGTGGCCGGGGCCTTGCCCTGCGGCAGCACGATGTCGGTGCCGACGGGGTCGGTGAACGTGCCGTCGGGGGCCACCTCGATGCGGAAGGTGTCCGCGGAGACGAACGAGACCCGGGCCTTCGCCGCGCCCGCCGCGAAGGAGTAGGCGGCGCCGGAGCGGGAGAACCCGGTGACCGCGCCGATGACGGTCGGCGTCCCGGCCGGCGCGGACGCGGCGGCCCGGGCCGGCAGCGCCGGTCCGGCCGTCGTCGCGAGCACCGCGAGCACGGCGGCCGCCGCCAGGGCTGCTCCCGGGGAACGGTGGGCCTTGCGTCTGCGGGGTGGAGCGGTCATGTCGATCCCTTCGCACACGTGGGCAGAAGCGGAAGCGATGATTGAAGGTGCTTGTTATGCCATCGAAACAAGCAGAATCAATCACGCGAAGAAGGTATAGCGCACGGCCGCCCCGCTGACCAGAGCGCGGACCGGCCCGCCGCACCGGCCGCTGCACCGGCTGTCCGTGGCCGCCCCGCCGGCCCTCCCCGGCCGCCGCACGGGCCTTCTCCCGCCGCCGCACCGGCCTTCGTCCGCTGCCGCAGCCGCCTTCCCCGCTCGCTGGAACGGCCTCTGCCCGCGCGGCGGAGCGGCCCGTCCCGGGACGGACCACCGCCCTTCCCCGGTACGGCGGTTGCCGGACTCCGGCACCGTGGGCGGGCCGGTAGGGTGCCTGGACGATCCGGATTCCGGAGGCGTTGGCGCGGGGCACCGTCGGCCGCGAGGGCCCGTGCGGGGCGGCCTGGAACGCCGAACTGCTCGCGATCGTGGACGGGTTGCTGCGGCGCTGGGACTGCGAGCCGGACGGCCCGGTCCTGCACGGCGGAGTCGGGGTGGTCGTCCCGGTGCGGCGGCCCGACGGCCGGCCCGCCGTGCTCAAGGTGTCGTTTCCGCATCCCGGCAACGTCCATGAACCGGACGCGTTCACCGCCTGGGGCGGCCGCGGTGCGGTCCTGCTGCACGCGCGGGACGACCAGCGCTTCGCGATGCTCCTGGAACGGGCCGGTCCGTCCTCCCTGGCGGAACAGGCGGACGGCGACGAACTGGTGAGCGTCGCGGGCCGGCTCAGCCGCCGGCTCGCCGTCCCGGCCCCGCCGGGCCTGCCGCGCCTGCGCGAACACGCCGGCCGGTGGGAGGAGGAACTGCGCGCTGTCGCGCGGTCCGCCAGGGTCGGCGGTCAGTTCGTGGGGTGCGTGGCCGGCCGGGTGCCGGGGGCCGCGGGGCCGCCCGCGGCGGTGGGCGTCGGCGCCACGGGCTCGCTGTCCCCCGTGTGCTCCTCGGCCCGGCGCAGCAGACCGTGTCCGGTGGCCAGGACGGGGATGGCGAGCAGGAAGGTGGCGGCGCCGAGGTAGAAGGGGACGCCGAGGTCGGTGGCGTCGGCCAGCTTGCCCGCGACGAAGGGGGCCAGTCCGCCGCCGATGAAGCGCAGGAAGCCGTAGGCGGAGGAGGCCACCGGACGCTCGACCGGGGAGACCAGCATGACCGCCTGAGTGGTGAGGGTGTTGTTGATGCCGATGAACGCGCCGCTGGCGATGACGGCGACGATGACCACGGCGGGGGTGCCGACACCGGCGGCGATGACGGCCATCACGATGCCGAGGCCGAGCAGGTTGGCGTACAGGACCGGTGCGGTGCCGAAGCGGGCCTGCAGCCGCGGGGCGAAGAAGACGCTGAAGGCGGCCACCAGCAGCCCCCAGCCGGTGAAGACCAGCCCGAGCCGGTGGGCGCTCAGCTCCATCGGGTAGGGGGCGTAGCCGAGCATGGTGAAGAAGCCCCAGTTGTACAGCAGGGCCATGATGCCCATGGTCAGCAGACCGCGGTGGCGCAGGGCCTTGAGCGGGGCGAGGGGGGAGGCGGGCCGCTCGGGCCTGGGCAGCGAGGGCACGAAGGCGAGCGTCGCGACCAGGGCGACGGTCATGAGGACGGCGACGCCGAAGAAGGGGCCGCGCCAGCTGACGGCGCCCAGCTCGCCGCCGAGCAGCGGCCCGACGGCGATGCCGAGGCCGAGCGCGGTCTCGTAGAGGATGATCGCGCCGCCGAAGCCGCCGCTGGCGGAGGCGACGATCACGGCCAGCGAGGTGGCGATGAACAGCGCGTTGCCCAGGCCCCAGCCCGCCCGGAAGCCGACGATGCCGTCGATGGAGCCGGTGCAGCCGGCCAGCGCGGCGAAGACGACGATGACGGCCAGGCCGATGACCAGGGTGCGCTTGGCGCCGAAGCGGCCGGCGAACCAGCCGACGAACAGCATCGCGACCGCGGTGACGATCAGGTAGCTGCTGAACAGCAGGGAGACCTGGCTCGGGGAGGCGTGCAGGCTCTCGGCCAGGGCGGGCAGGATCGGGTCCACCAGACCGATCCCCATGAACGAGATGACGCAGGCGAACGCCACGGCCCAGACGGCCTTCGGCTGGCGGAAGGGGCTGGCTGTCTTTCCGTGCGGCGCGCTCATTTCCGTATCTCTCCGCTCGTGTCCGTGCCGGCGTTCGGGTGGTTCTCGGCGACCGCCCGCGCCAGGGCGGGCAGGGCGATCCGTACGGCGTGCCGCTCCGTCTCGGTCAGTTCCTCGACGAGCCGCCCCAAAGCACGGGCGCGCTCGGCCCGCCGCTGCCTGAACACCTCCAGGCCGGTGTCGGTGGCCTCCACCAGGACGCCCCGCCCGTCGGTGCGGTCGGCGGTGCGCCGGACCAGGCCCGCGCGCTCCATGCGGGTGACGAGCTGGGTCATGTTGGGCTGGGAGACGTTCTCGGCGCGGGCCAGTTCGGTCGGCCGCTGCGGTCCCTCGCGGCCGAGCCGGCCGAGCGCGGAGGAGGCCGCGGTGCTCAGACCGCCGGCCGTGGCGCTCCGGCGCACGTACCGGACCATCTGCTCCAGGGCGATGTTCAGGTCCTCGGCGGAGGCCTGCGGGGAGGAGGAGTCCGGGCCCCGGGAAGAAGCCATGAGGCGCTCATGCATAAGTGCATTATGCATCTGTGTGTACGCTCCAGCAATAACCCCCGTCCGGGAGTGGGCCGTTGAGATGAGGGGCGTGTGCCGCGGAGGTGCGCGCGGGCACGCACTACCCAGGCCACCCCCCGTACGGGTGAATGCCGGCGGAGTCCGGCGTGTCCGTGACGGCCGTCGGCCACCCTGCTGCCTGTCGGACCGGGGGCCGGCGGGGACCGGCCGCGCCCCGCGACAGGGGGAGAGCGGGGCGGGGGAGGGGGCGCGCATGACGACGAGGGACGTGCCGCGTCACGTCGCCTGTGTGATGGACGGCAACGGCCGGTGGGCGGCGCGCAGGTCGCTGCCCCGCACGTCGGGACACCGCGCGGCCGAGACGACGGTGATCGAGGTCATCGAGGCGGCCCGGTCGGCCGGGGTGGAGTGGCTGAGCCTGTACGCCTTCTCCACGGAGAACTGGCGGCGCCCGGACACCGAGGTCGACTTCCTCATGCACCTGGTACGGCACGTCGTGCGCAAGCACGCGCCGCTGCTGCTCGCGCGCGGGATCCGCTGCCGGTTCCTCGGCGTCACCGACTCCAGGATCCCGCCGTCCCTGGTCCGCGACTTCGACGACCTGACGACCCTGACCGGCGCCAACCGGGGCATGACGCTGACCGTGGCGTTCGACCACGGCGGGCGCGGCGACATCGTCGAGGCGGCCCGGTCGCTCATCCGCAGCGGGATGGCGCCCGAGGACGTGGACGAGCGGGAGTTCGCCGCGCACCTGCCCTTCCCCGACACCCCGGACGTCGATCTCGTCATCCGCACCTCCGGCGAGCAGCGCATCTCCAACTTCATGCTCTGGCAGGTCGCCTACGCCGAGTGGATCTTCCCGCAGGTGCTCTGGCCGGACTTCCGCGCGACGCACTTCCTGGAATGCCTGCGCAGCTACCGCCGGCGCGAGCGCCGCTTCGGCGGCATCACCCCGAACGCGAACGGAGAACCCCACCCGTGACCGATGCCACCCCCCGCCCCCCGAGCGGCCCCGGCCCCAGGCCCCCCGCCGGCCAGGACGGCCCCCCGCGGCGGGGCCAGGACGCCGACGAGGCACCGCTGTTCGGTCCCGGATCGCAGTTCCAGCAGTTCTTCGACGACCCGCGCTGGGCCCTGGCCATGATCCGGGCGACCGTGCTGGAGGCGGCCCACCCGCAGATCGGCGCGGCTCTCATCGACAACTCCGTCTTCGTCGCCCACCCCTGGCGGCGGCTGTGGAACACCTTCCGCAGCCTGCAGCGCATGTTCGGCGCCGACGAGCAGGTACGGGAACGGGAGGCGGCCCGGCTGAACCGGATGCACGCGCGGCTCAGCGGCACCGACGCCCGCGACCGGCCCTACGACGCCATGGACCCCGAGGTGCGCGCCTGGGTGGTGGCGACCCTGTTCGAGAGCACCGTCACCATGTGCCGGCTCAGCGGCCAGCCGCTGGAACAGACCGCCATGGAGCGCCTGTACGCCGAGTACCAGGGCTTCCTCGCGGCCCTCGGCGACGAGGCGGGCCGGCTGCCGCCCACGCTGCACGGGTTCTGGCAGTACTACGACCGGGTGGTGGAGGAGGAGTTGGAGAACACCGAGGCGCTGCGCATCATCCTGTACAAGCTCTTCGACCACCTGCCCGCACCGCCGCTCCTGGACGGTCTGCCCACCGTGTGGGCGGCCGGCCGGGCCCTCGCCGGGCCGGTCATCGGCACCATCACCGTGGCCTCGCTGCCGGAGGCGTTCCGCCGCCGGGCGGGCCTGCCCGAGGTCCCGGGCGCTCAGACCCTCACCCAGGGCGCCTACCTGGCCATCGGTCTGGCACGCTTCCTTCCCGAGGGCTGGCGCCGGGCGGACGGGCTGGCGGAACTGCTCGCCCTGACCCCGGACAGCGACGACCCCCGGGCCCGGACGGTCGCCGCGGTGCGCGACGGGGTCAAGCGGGCCGGAGCCCTGATCAGGCTGATCACGCCGGTCCCCGCGCAGCCCGGGCCGCCCGCGCCCGCCGGCCCGCCGCGCGGTGCCGAGGAGTTCTTCGACGCCGTACTCGACCAGACGGGCGACGGCTACCTCGACTGGCCCGATCTCGCAGCCATGGCCCGCGAGCTGGCCGGCCGCCTGGACCTGGACGAACCACAGGAGACCAGGCTCTACGACGCCTACGCCGCATGGTGGCGGGAACTGCAGTCCGCTCTCGACACCGACGGCGACGGGCGCGTCAGCAGGCAGGAGTACGCCGCCGCCGTGCCCGCCCTCGCCGGGCCCGCGCTCATCAGGGTCGCCGAGGTGCTCTTCGACGCCACCGACACCGACGGCGATCAGAGCATCGACGCGGACGAGTACCGGGTGCTGTTCCGCACCGCCTTCCGGCGCGAGATGCTCGACGGCGCGGCGGCGTACTCGCGCGGCGCGTTCGTGCAGGACTTCCTGTCCTTCATGACGGGCCGCAGGCGCTCGCGCGCCTACGACTCCCTGCTGGCCGACTCCTGAAGGGAAGGGAAGAACGGCGGCGGGGGTGGCCCCCTTTCTGAGCGAGGCGCCGGGCTTCTCCCGCCGCCGCCCGCCGCGCGCACGAGGCGCGGCCGGCGGGGCGGCGAACGGCGGGTCAGGGGCCGGTGTCGCCGGGGTGGGAGCACAGCCCGCCCCGGTAGGTGCTGTCGTACCAGGCGCCCGTCGCGTCGGCGTCCAGGTTGGTGCGGCCGGGACCGACGCACCGGTGGTACTTCCCCCGGAACAGGCGCGTGACCTGGATCCACACGTCGGTGTCCGTGGCGCAGTGCTCGTAGTAGGCGTGCTCGCCCTGGGCCGCCTCGTTCCAGCCGCAGTTCTGCAGCCGGTGGCCGGCCGCCTGGGCCGGGGCGGTGACCGAGCAGGCGAGCAGACAGGCGGCCGCCTGGACGGCCAGGCCGAGCATCCGGGACCGGCGGCGCGGCCTGGCCAGGGGGGAGGGTTCACGTGACGTCAACGGAGGTCCTCTCGGCAGCGCGGCCGGCCGGACCGGTCCCGTGACCCTCGCCCGCTCGCGCGGGCGCCCGGGCCGCCGGCTGCTGCTCTGTTCGGGTGTCGGCCGGTCCAACGACCGGATCCGGACACCGTCACGTGGTGTTCCGGCGGCGCGCGGGGCGCCGGGAGCGTCACATGCCGGCGGCGCGCGCCTGCTGGGGCTCCCCGGCCGGGCGCCGTGCCATCCACGCGGCGACGAGCGCGCCGGAGATGTTGTGCCACACCGAGAAGACGGCGGCGGGCAGCGCGGCGAGCGGGCTGAAGTGGGCGGTGGCGAGCGAGGCGGCGAGGCCGGAGTTCTGCATGCCGACCTCGAAGGCCATCGCACGGCTGGCGGGACGGCCGAGCCGGGTGAGCCGGCCGCAGCCGTAGCCGAGGGCCAGTCCGCAGCCGTTGTGGAGCACGACCGCGAGGAAGACGGTGAGGGCGGCGGACTTCAGGGCGTCCGCGCTGCCCGCCACGACCACGGCGACGATCGCGGCGATGGCGAGCGAGGAGAGCCACGGCATCGCGCCGAGCACCCGCACGATGTACCGCCCGGCGACCAGGCGGACGACGACCCCGCCGACGACGGGCAGCAGGACGGTCTTGAGGATGTCCGTCACCATCGACCCGGCGTCGACGGGCAGGTACTGCCCGGCCAGCAGGAGGGTCAGCGGAGGGGTCAGCAGCGGCGCGAGGACGGTCGAGACGGTGGCCACCGAGACCGACAGGGCCACGTCGCCCCGGGCGAGGTAGGTGACCACGTTGGAGGCCGTGCCGCTGGGGGCGCAGCCCACGAGGATGACGCCTGCCGCGAGGGCGGGCGAGAGGTGCAGCACGTGCGCGATGAGCCAGCCCAGCCCCGGCATGATCACGTAGTGGGCCACCAGGCCGAGCAGGACCACCCACGGCCGGCGCGTCACGCCCTTGAAGTCCTCCAGGGACATGGTGAGCCCCATGCAGAACATGATCACGCCGAGCAGGTAGGGCACGTCGGTGCCGTATCCGGCGAAGCTGCCGGGGAAGACGAGACCGGCGACGCCCGCGGCGATGACGAGGACCGGGAAGACGGTGACGGCCCGGCGGGCGGCGCGGTCCGCTGTGCCGTCACCGTCCGCGCCCGGGGTGGTGCCGGTGACGGCGGTCGGGGTTTCTGAGCTGCGCATAAGTTGCATGTAAATACCATGTATCGGTATGTGGCAACGCTGTCTCACCATGCGGACGCCGGAGGCGGACGACGGGCGGTCCGGTGTCCGGCGGAGGGTCCGGTGCCCGTGCGGCGCTCTGTGGCGGGTGGCGCACCTGCGGGCGGGGGGCGCGGACCGGTGTCCGCGCCACCCGCCGTCGGCGGGGGGCGGGCCGGGGCGGGCGCGGCGGGGGCGCCGCGGGCGACCAGACGGGATGCGGGGGGGCCGGCAGGCCCCCGGTCGCGGCGG
>NZ_JBEYJA010000041.1:0-76870 GCF_040703815.1 Streptomyces sp. NPDC006743
ACGGCGGCGGAGCCGGCCGGGCAGTCGGACGGCAGGATCCGCCCCAGGTCCCGTTTCACGGCGCCGACGGCGCTGAGCTGACGCGCAAGCTCCTCGTACTGCGCCCGCTCGGCCATCGCACCTCCGTAATCGTTCGTTGCTTGTAACAACCATAGAGGTGGTTAATTGCCTCGGGCACCTAAATCGGCCCGCGCGGCGCAAAACCTTGGCAAAGGCAAGCATTGCAAAGGTAAACACTGGTGATGGCCTCGGTCGGGGGGCCGTTCCGAGGCTTGTCGGCCCGTGGGGCGGCGGGCTGCCGCGCGCCCCACGGTGCCGCGCCCTCGACACCCGGCCGCCTGGCGGTCGCCGGGCCGAGGGATCCATACGGGCCGGTCGCCTCCGCGGTCGAGATCCGTACCGGCCGGCCGCGCGGCCCTGCCCGCCGAAGCGGCGACGGTGCGGTGGAAGCGGACCGCAGGGAGCGAAGCGGACCAACGGAAGCGACACGGACCGCAGGGAGTGACGCGCACCAGCGGAAGCGACATGGACAGCAGGGAGCGACGCGGACCGCAGGGAGCGACGCGGACCGTCGGAAGCGGAACAGACCGCGAAAGCGACATGGACCGGCTGGAGCGAGGCGGACCGCAGGGAGCGACTGCGCTCGGGGACCGGCGGGAGCGACTGCGCTCCGGAAACCGGCGGCGCCCTCAGTCTCCGGACCAGCCCCAGAAGTAGATCTCCCGCGGTGTCCCCCGGTCGTCGTGCAGGACCGCGCAGCGGCCGTACCAGCGCTCGCGCGCGAGGTCCTGGATCGCCGGCAGGTGGGCGTGGGTCAGCCGGTCGGTGCCGGCGGCCCTGCGGGCCTCCTCGGCGGTCACCGGCCGCACCGCACAGATCTCGGGCGCCTCGTCCTCCCGCTGGACGTGGAAGACATCGAGGATCGAGCGGGTTCCGGAGTGCTGCGCCCACTCGTCGGCCCACAGTTCGTCCAGGGTCGACGGCCGCGGGCGGCGCTCCTCCTCGGACAGCCAGTCGCCGCCGCGCACCCAGTGGTAGTCACCGGCGAGGAACACACGCTGCCGCAATTCCTCCAGCGCGGCACCGAGACAGGCGGCCGGTCAGCGCACCAGCAGGTCGACCACCCCCGTCAGGTCCTCCTCACCGCTGCCCTCGGCCAGGCGGCGGCGCATCAACCGGAAGTAGGGGGCGAGCAGTTCTGGGCTAACCCCCTGCTGCTCGGCGGTGCTCAGGAAGGTCGGCGTGCCGGCCACCTGCATGGCGAGGTGGGAGACGACGCCGTCGGTGTAGTCACCGCTGCGCAACTGGGCGGCGGTCCGGTGGACCGCCGGGGCCATCGCCGCGAGCCAGTCGGCCAGCAGCGGGGCGAACGCCACGGGGTCGATGTCCTCCTTGCGGATCAGGGCGAAGGCGTGCGCGGCACCGGCGAACATCCCGTACATCGCGCTGAGCAGGGCCACGTCGTGCAGGGCCGCGAATCCAGCGTCCTCGCCGACGTAGGTCGTGCCGGCCGGGACGCCCAGGGTCTCCTGGTGCCGCTCGATCAGTTCCCGCGAGCCGCTGTAGAAGACGTAGCCGCCGGCCTCGGGGACACCGATCATCGGAGGGACGGCCATGATCCCGCCGTCCAGGTAGCGGGCGCCGCGCTCGCGGGCCCAGCCGGCGCGGGCGCGGGCCTGGGCGGGGGTGCCGGTGGTCAGGTTGACCACGTCCCGGCCGGTCAGGTCGGTGCCGGCCAGCACCTCCCCGACCGAGGGGTCGTCCAGCAGGCAGACGACGACCAGGGTGTTCGCCGCGACCGCCTCGGCGGCGGTGTCCGCGACCCTCGCCCCCTCGGCGGCGAGTGCCGCGGCGCGGCCCGGTGTGCGGTTCCAGACGGTGAGGGGGTGGCCCGCGGCGAGCCAGGCACGGGCGAGCGCGGTGCCCATGGCACCGAGACCCAGCAGGGTGAGGGGGGTCTTCTCGACAGTCTTCTCAAGAGGGGTCTGTGTCATGCCGGTTAGGCTGGTCTCCCGCCCGGAGGTGATCAAGTACGCACTTGGGAGTGGGTGGTTACCCCGGGGTGAGCGAGCACGTCGGAGGGGTGGGGCATGACGACGCTGAACCGGCCCGGCACGGCAGACGGACACGTCTGCGGCATCGACACCGCGATGGAGGTGATCGGCGGCAAGTGGAAGGTACTGATCCTGTGGGCGCTGCACGAGCACCCCTGCCGTCGCTTCGGCGAGCTGCGCCGGCTGCTGCCGGGGATCACCGAGAAGGTGCTCGCCTCCCACCTGCGCGAGCTGGAGGCGGACGGGGTGGTGCGCCGCGTCTCCTACGACGAGGTGCCGCCCCGGGTCGAGTACTCGCTGACCGAGGACGGCACGCGCCTCAACGACGCTCTCGGGCCGCTGGCCGCCTGGGGCCGGGAGCGGCCGGCCCCTTCCGTCCGGGACGAGGAGGCCGGCCGGGGTGTGCCGCGGCAGGAGGTCAGGCGGACTCCATCAGCTTCTTGAGCCGGGCGAGGTCGGCGGCGACCATGCCGGCGTCCCGCTCGAAGTCGTCGTCGCTCGTCCCCGGCTGCCGGCGCAGGGTGAACACCACCTCGCTGCCCGTGCCGTCGGCGATCACCCGGACCGGGTTGTGGACGGTCTCCCCCGAGGGCAGGGTGACGTCGTGGTCGAGCACGCCCAGTTCGTTGCGTGGCGTGAAGGCGACCTCCACCCGCCCCATGGGAGAGGACGGCGCGACCCATCGGCCGTCGGTCTCCTCGATGGAATCTCCCAGCCCCTCGGCCCACGCGGGCAGGTTGGCCGGGTTCGAAGCGTACGCGTAGACGTCCTCGGCACTGCGGTCGATGCGGACGCCGAGGTGGCGTGATGCGTTGCCGGTGCTGTTCATGGCCGTCACGGTAGCGGGCCGCCGGCACCGTCCTCTTGAACGGATCGGACAGGGCCCGTGCCGCCCCCGGCGCTCCGAGCCGCCGTGGCGCGGGGCTGCGGGTATTGTTCTTCATCGTCCCCCTTCGGCGCCGGTCATGCTCCGATGGGGTCCGCACGGCCCTCCGCCGCCAGTCATGAGACGTCGTCTCGCGCAAGGGGCCCCCGTCCACCGTTGCCCACCGTCGTCCGGCGGGACCGGGAGCGTCAACAGATCACCCGGCAGTGCCCCACACGAGCGAGCACGATTCGCGTCACCTTGACAGGTGGGCGATGTGTACGGCGGCCTTGCCGCACACGGCGACCACCTGCGCAAACACATCGTTCCAGACAACAAGGACGACCGGCCATTAGATTCGCTTATCAGGAGAATCGTTCCGCTGGGGGAACCTCCGGGTGCATCGTCCCTGAGCGGAAAGGAGTCGTCCGCATGGCCGACTGGAAGCAGATCAGCGGTGGCCTGGTCCGGATCGCGGTGGGGTCCCGGACCAGCGTCTGGGGAGTGAACTCGGCGGGGAACATCTACCGTTACACGAACAACGACGCCAGCCCGTGGCAGCAGATCCCCGGCGCGCTCACCGACATCGGCGCGGGCGCCGACGGCACCGTCTGGGGCGTCAACTCCGCCGGGAACATCTACCGCTACACCGGCGACCAGGACAGCAACCACTGGAAACAGATCAGCGGCGCTCTCGTACGGATCGCGGTGGGGTCCCGGACCAACGTCTGGGGAGTCAACAGCGCCGGGAACATCTACCGTTACACGAACAACGACGCCAGCCCGTGGCAGCAGATCCCCGGCGCGCTCACCGACATCGGCGCGGGCGCCGACGGCACCGTCTGGGGCGTCAACTCCGCCGGGAACATCTACCGCTACACCGGCGACCAGGACACCAACCACTGGAAGCAGATCAGCGGCGGCCTGAAGGCGGTCTCCGCGGGATCGCGCACCACGGTGTGGGGCGTGAACGCGGGCGGGAACATCTACCACTACACCAACAACGACGCGAACCCGTGGGTGCAGATCCCCGGCGCGCTCACCGACATCGGCACGGGCGCGGACGGCACCGTCTGGGGCGTCAACTCCGCCGGGAACATCTACCGCTACACCGGCGACCTGCCCGGCTGACCCTGACCCCCGCCGCGCCCCGGCGGTGCCACCGGGGCGCGGCCGCGTCCGCTGACCGTGCGCTGCCGCTACGGGGGTCCGGCCTCAACCTCCGGCGCGCAACGGTGACTTGAGTGTCCCGTCGCGCCATAGTGACCGGCATGACCACTTCACCACGTGTCACTGGCGCGCCAGGAAGGGCCGGCGCGACGCAGCGCCCGGCGCCCGGGGGACGGCCACCGGCCCGGGGGTGGGCGCTGCGGGGAGCCGGGCTCGCCACGGCGGCGGCCGTCGTGACGGCGCTGCTCGCGGCGCCGGACGCGACGGCCACGACCGCCCGGGCGGCCGGAACTGCTGCTGCCGGGGCGGCCGCGACGGCCACGGGTGTGGCTGACGGAACGACGGCGACGGCCGCCACGACCGCGGCGGCCGGGTCGGCCACCACGGCCACGACTGCGGCCATGGCTGCGACTGCGGCTACCGCTGCCGGGACGGCCACGGCGGCCGGGCCCGCCGGCTCCCGTCCCGGGACGGCGGCCCTCCACTGGCGGGCGTGCCCGTTCCCCGGTGCGCCACAGGAACTGCGGTGCGCCTCGATCCAGGTGCCGGTGGACTACGCCCACCCCGAGGGCCCGACCACGACGGTGACCGTGGACCGTCTCCCGGCGACCGGTGCGCACCCGGTGGGCAGCCTTTTCTTCGATCCGGGCGGACCCGGCGGTTCGGGGACGCGGGTCGTCTACGCCGAGTCCCTCGGCACCAAGGTGTTCTCCGCCGCCACCCGGGAGCACTTCGACGTGATCGGCCTGGACCCGCGCGGCATCGGGCTCAGCACCCCGGTGCGCTGCGATCCGGCGCTGCTCAACCGCCGCGTCTCCCTCTTCCCGCAGGACGAGGCCGCCTTCGAGCGCCTGGTCACCCGCAACCGGGAACTGGGCGAGAGCTGCCGCCGGCTCACCGGGCCGCTCGTGGACCACGTCGACACGGTCAGCGCCGCACGCGACCTGGAGGCGCTGCGCCGGGCGCTCGGCCAGGGCAGGCTCAACTACCTGGGACTGTCCTACGGTTCGCAGCTCGGTGCCACGTACGCCGCGCTGTTCCCGCAGCACATCCGGACACTCGCGCTGGACGGCGCGCTCGACCACTCGCTGCGGACGACGAGCCTGTTCCGCGACGAGGCGCACGCCTACGAGGACGCCTTCGACCGGTTCGCCGACTGGTGTGCGCACACCCCGTCCTGCGCCCTGCACGGCACCGACGTGCGGCGGCTGGTCGGCACCCTGGTCGCGGCCGCGGACCGTACGCCGCTGCCGGCCCCGCAGTGCGCCGAGGCGGGTGACTGCCGTGCGACCGTGACCGGGGAGGACATCCGGTTCAACCTGCAGAACCTGCTGCTCTTCCCGGCCCGGCGCGACAACGCGGCCCTCGCCCTGCGGCAGGCCGCGGACGGTGACGCCTCGGCGTTCTCGCCCGCGCTCGCCGCCGGGCCGAGCGACGCCGTCATGAACGGCAGCGGCATCGCGGTGGAGTGTCTCGACTGGCCGACGCCGGTCCGGACCCTGGCGGACCTGCGCCGGCTGCGGCGGCTCGGCGAGGCGTCCGCGCCCCGGCTCGGCGGCGCGTCCCAGTCGTGGACCATTCTGACCGGATGTGCGGGCTGGCCGGCACCCGTGGTGAACCCGCCGCGTCCGCTCCGGGTCCGCGACGCGCCACCCATCCTGATCACCAACGCCACCCACGACCCGTCGACGGCGTACCCGTGGGCGCTGCGGCTGCACCGCCGGCTGGCGTCGAGCGTGCTGGTGACCCGCGAGGGCGACGGCCACACCAGTTACCTCGCCCACGGCACCAGTCACACCCGGGACGCCATCGACACGTACCTGCTGACCGGCCGGACCCCGGCGCCCGGCACGGTCTACGACGACTGAGAGCCGCGAACAAAAGGGGTGCCCGGCTCGCGGCATCCCCTTTTGTCCGCAGCTCTGAGCGGGTCCTTCGCGGAACTGCCGCGCCGCGGCCTCGCCTTGACCCGCGGCGGCACCGGCGGGGGGAGGCACGGACCGTTCGGGGGCCGCCTCCGGTTTGCGAGGCCGTTCGGGGGCACTCTTCGGTCATGGAGGACAGCCGATCCGCCCGCCCGCCGGCCCGTGCTTTCGTGCTGGGCGGCGGCGGTGCGCTGGGCGCCTACGAGGTCGGCATGCTGAAGGCCCTCTTCGCCGCCGGTGTGTACCCGGACCTGGTCGTCGGCACGTCCGTCGGCGCGATCAACGGTGCCGCCGTCGCGGCCGACCCGTCGCGCGCGTCGGTGGCCCGGCTCGCCGAACTGTGGACCGGTCTGGGGCGGGCAGGCGTGTTCTCCGGATCGCTGCTCGGGCGGCTGGGCACCGCCGTGCGCAGCGGCACCCACCTGTACCACCCCACGCCGCTGCGCGACCTCCTCACCTGCCACCTCCCGGTGACGCGGGTCGAGGAGCTGGCCCTGCCGTTCCAGTGCGTCGCGGCGAACATCGAACGGGCCGCCGAGCACTGGTTCGCCGCCGGTCCGCTGGTGGACGCCGTACTCGCCTCCTGCGCGGTGCCCGGGCTGCTGCCGCCCGTCCGGCTCGACGGCGAGCACTACGTCGACGGCGGCCTGGTCAACAGCATCCCCGTCGGCCGCGCGGTGGCGCTCGGCGCGCGGGAGGTCTACGTCCTTCAGGTCGGCCGCGTCGAACGCCCGCTCTCACCGCCGCGCGCCCCTTGGGAGGTGGCGCTGGTGGCGTTCGAGATCGCCCGCCGGCACCGGTTCGCCCGCGACATGGCGGACCTGCCGCCCGGCGTCACGGTCCGCGTGCTGCCGTCGGGCTCGGCCCCGGAGGAGGGCACCGGCACCCTGCGGCAGTTGCGGCACCGCAGCTTCGGGCGGACCGCCGAGCGCATCGAGCGCGCCTACGCGGCCTCCTCTCAGTACCTCGACGCCGCCCTCGGCCACGCCCACGGCGCGGCCGACGGCACGTCCGACGGCCCGCCATGACCGCCCCGGGTGCGCGTGCGGGCGGCCCGGCACGGCTCACCGGCCCGCTGGTGACCGGGCTGCGCCGGACCCTCACCACGGCGCTGCTGCTCGCCCTCCTGCCCGTGGTGGCCGCGCTGGCCGTGGCCGCGGCCCTGCTGGGCGCGCCGGTCTCGCTCGCCACCCGGGGCCCCTGGAGGCCGGTGCGGATCGCGTGCTTCGCCCTGCTGTACCTCCTGGTGGACCTGGCCGGGCTGGTGGCCGCCGCCTGGCTGTGGGCGCGTCGGCCGGCCGGGGGGCGGGAGGGCGGGCAGCAGCGCGCCGCGGACGCGTTCGCCGTGCTGGAGAGGCTGCTGAGCGTGCTGCGGCGGGCGGGCGAGCGGCTCTTCCGGCTCCGGGTGGAGGTGACGCCCCCGCTGCCGGACGGGAACGGGGGTGCGGCGGGGCCCGTCCTGGTCCTCGCGCGGCACGCCGGGACCGGTGACTCCTTCCTGCTGCTGCAGACGCTGCTCAGCCGGGCCGGGCTGCGGCCCCACACCGTCCTCAAGCGGGTCCTGCGCGCCGATCCCGCTCTCGACGTCCTCGTCGGGCGGGTCCCCCACTGCTTCCTGCCCTCCTCCGGCGGCCGGGACCAGGACGCCATCGGGGACCTGGCGGCGGGGCTGGGCCCGGGCGACGCCCTCGTACTGTTTCCGGAGGGCGGCAATTTCACCCCGCGCCGCCGCAGGCGCGCCATCGCCTCGCTGCGCCGCCGGGGGGCGGCGGCGCGGGCCCGGCGGGCGGAGCGGATGCACCACGTCCTGCCGCCGCGGGACGCCGGTGCTCTCGCCGCCATCGCCGCCGCGCCCACGGCCGACGTGGTCTTCGTGGCGCACACCGGCCTCGATGCCGTCCACTCGGTCCGCACCGTCTGGAGCCGGCTGCCACTGCGCGAGAGCGTGCGCGCGCACTGGTGGCGCGTACCGGCGAGCCACGTGCCCGCCGGGGACGACGCCCGCAGCGAGTGGCTGCTCACGCAGTGGGCTCGCGTCGACCGCTGGACGGCCGGCCACGCCGGCCCGGACGCGACCCACGCGTGAGGGCCCGCCGCGCGGGCACGGACGCACGCATCGGGGCCCGCGCCCGGGCACGGACGCACGCGCGAGCCGCGCCGCCGGGGCACCGACCCCCTGGGAGACCCTCACGCACGGGCACACACCCACGCGTGCGGCCCCGCCCGTCCGGGCGCGAGCGCGAGACAGACTGCGGCCCGCCGTCCGGACGCGAGACGGAGGTGAGGCCCGCCGTCCGGGGACCTGCGGACGGTCGCGCGGTCCCCGGGCGCGACGCGTCACAGCGAGGCGGTCGTGCTCTCCCCCGACGCGCTGCCCGCCAGCCACTTGTCCCAGCCGAGGTTGAAGTCGGCGTAGCCGTTGTCGGGGTCCGCCTCGGCGCGGGGCGAGCCGGTGATGGTGACGGGATCGCCCTGCTTGACCTGGTCGTAGAACCACTTGGCGTCCGACAGGGAGAGGTGGACGCAGCCGTGCGAGCCGCGGGCGCTGCCGCTGCCCGGCTGGGGGTCGCCGGTCGAGTAGTGCACGTAGGTGCCGGACTGGGTGAGGTGGACGTCCCACGGCAGCGTCAGGTCGTAGAAGTTGGGGCTGCCCTTGTCACAGCTTATGCCGACGCTGCAGGAGGTCATGTGGACCTTCTTCTGCTTGTCGATGACGGCCATCGTGCCGTTCCACGTCGGGTACTGGGCGCTGCCCGCGTTGATGGACAGGGTGCGGACCGCCCTGCCGTTGCGGGTCACCTTCATGGTGTGGCCGCGCACCGAGACGGCCGCGCGCACGTCGTCACCGATCTTGAAGGTGTGCGTGTAACCGTGCACGCCGTAGCGGCCGTTGCCGTTGGCGACGCCGGTCAGGTCGGCGTCGATCTTCACCGTCGTACCGGAAGGCCAGTACTTCTCGGGCCGCCAGTCGGCGCGCTTGTCGCCGAACCAGTGCCAGGCACCCGCCACCGGCCGCGAGGCGCTGACCTTCATGTGCTTCTCGACCGTGGCCCGGGCCTTGGGCGCCACCGGGTTGCTGAAGACCACCGAGATCGGCATGGCCACCCCGACGGTGGTGCCCGTCTGCGGGGTGATCGTCTCGAGCAGCATCGGCGGCCCCGCGGGCTTCGTCGGTGACGGGGAGGCACTGGCACCGGCGCCCGGCTTCTGCGAACCCTTCGCGTCGGCACCGGTCGCCCGGTCACCGCCGTCGTGCCCACAGGCGCTCGCGCCCACCAGCACCGCGCCCATCACGAGTGCGATCCCTATGCCGCCCCTGCGCCGTCCCATTCCCTGCCTCGCTCTCTCGACTCCGATCCCGACGGGCCCACTCCCCTGCCAGGCTCACTCCCCTGTCAGACGGTGAAGGCATGGGGACGGGTTCCCCGGTACTTCGCAAAGCGTCTCTCAAGATTCGCTCCGTGAGCAGGTCCATCGGGGTGGTGTCGGCGAACGGCGGCGGACGGCCCCCGACTGCCCCCTGCCGCACGCCTCTTGACCCGCCAATTGGTGCAGTCCAATAGTGGTAGCGCTCCCACCCCCACCCCCGGCTCCCCCTGCTCCCCACCCCCCTCCTCCTCTTCTGCCTTCCGGCTCCCCCTCCCCCTCCCCTCCAGGCGCCAGCCCCCACACCCACCCAGGAGGCCTCGTGCTCTCCCGTCGTGCCCTTCTCACCGCCGCGGCGGCCACCGCGACCGCTCTGCCCCTGACCGCCGCCGGTACCGCCACCGCCGCCCGCGCGAAAGCGGGCGCCTCCGCCGCCGCCCTGCCGATCACGCTCGCCGACAACTCGGGCGGCTCCGCACCGGTCTACGCCTACATATCCGGTGCCGACACCTCCGGATGGCCCGGTTTCGTCACCGCGGACGGCGTCTTCCACCGGCTGCCGAGTCCGTCCTCGGTCCTGACACCGGTGCCCGACTACTCCATCGCGCTCGGCGGAACGGGTTCCGCGCCCACCCGGCTGACGCTCGGCGACTACGTGATCGGCGGCCGCGTCTGGTTCTCGACCGGGCGGAAGATCCAGTTCTTCGTCAACCCGCCGGGCGGCAACGGCGGCGTGCCCGGTCTGGTGCAGCCCGGATTCACCAGCACCGACCCCAACTGGACGACCGGTTGGACGTTCTGCGAGTTCACCTACAACGCGGCGAACCTGTACGCCAACGTCAGTTACGTCGACATGGTCGCCCTGCCCGTCTCGATGGCCACCACCGGCGCCGCCGGGAACCAGTCGGTGCCCGCGCTGCCCTCGGGGGCCCTGGCCTCGATCGCCTCGGGGCTGCGGGCCCAGCACGCGGCGGACGGGGCACCCTGGGACCAGCTGGTGGCGACCGACTCCGCGGGCACGGTGCTGCGCGTGCTGGCGCCCTCCCACGCGCCCACGGACTTCGGCGCGTACTGGCGGCCGTACCTGGACCGCGTGTGGGACTACTACCGCACCCACACCCTCACCGTGGACGGCCAGGGGTCCATCGGCGCGTACTCCGGGACCGTCAGCGGCGACGTGCTCACCTTCGCCGGGCTCGACACCCACGGGGTGCCCTTCACCAAGCCCTCCGCCGCCGACATCTTCGGCTGCGCGAGCGGGCCGCTGTACAACTCCGGGCCCGACGCCCGCGCCGCCGTCGCCGCGCGCCTCGCCGCCGCTCTCAACCGCTCCAGCCTCCTGGTCCCCGGAGGCGCGTCGCAGCCGAACGGAGTCACCCCCGCCCAGTACTACACGGAGTCGGTCACCAACCACTACGCCCGCCTGGTGCATCAGTACGCGGCCATCGGCTACGCCTTCCCCTACGACGACGTCGGCCCCACCGGCAGCGCGCCGGTCGACGGCCACCTCCAGGACCCCGCCCCCACCTCCTGGACCATCACCCTGGGCCCCGGCGGCTCAGGAACGGTGCCGCCGCCCGGGGGTGGCGGCACGAGCGCCTACTCGACCATCCAGGCGGAGCAGTACACCGCCCAGAACGGCACGCAGACCGAGACCTGCACCGACACCGGCGGCGGCCGCGACGTGGGCTACCTCGCGGCCGGGGACTGGCTGAAGTACGCCTCGGTGGACTTCGGGACCGCGTCCCCGGCGCAGTTCCTGGCCCGGGTCGCCTCCGGAGTCGGCGCCGGCGTCAGCGGCGCGATCCGTGTCCGGGTGGACAGCGCCACCGGACCGCAGATCGCCGAGATCGACCTCGGCTCCACGGGCGGCTGGCAGAGCTGGCGCACCGTGCCCGCCAACGTCACCCGCGCGGTCACCGGTGTCCACGACCTCTACCTGACGTTCGCGGAGAGCAGCGTCGAGTTCGTGAACGTCAACTGGTTCACCTTCACCCACTGACCTGGCCCCCTCACCGGCACACGCCCGCGCGCGGCCGCGTCCGGCCCCCGTCGGCGCCGCGCCGACGGGGGCCGGACACCCGAAGCCCTAGGCGGACGGGGCCGGAGGGCGGGCGTCGTACTCGGCGCGGGCGGTGTCGATGTGGGCCAGGTGCGCGGTGCTCCACTCCAGCAGGGGCAGGGTGGCTTCGCGGAGCGTCCGGCCCATCGGGGTCAGGGCGTAGGTGACGTGCGGCGGCATGACGTTGCGGACGGTGCGGGTCAGGATGCCGTCACGTTCCAGGCCGCGCAGGGTGACGGTGAGCATCCGCTGGCTGATCCCGTCGATGGCACGCTTCAGTTCGGTGAAGCGGCGCGGTCCCTCGCTGAGGTTGCGCACGACCAGCAGTGACCACTTGTTGCCGACGATGTCGAGCACTTCGCGGGTCCGGCAGGGGTCCTCCCCCGCCGGCCACGGCTCGCCGTCCGCTGCGCTCATGGTTACCTCCTGGGAACCGGGGCACCGAAAAGTGCCTGATTGTCGGAACGTGACGGGCGCGCCACGATGATTGCGGTTCTCGAAGAGTACCGAGGCACCAGAAGGAACCACCATGTCCGCGTGCCTCCTCGCCCCGAAGAGGGAGACCGTCTTCCCATGACGTCGACATACCTGCTGGTCCATGGCGCCTGGCACAGCGGCCGGTGCTGGGAGCGGGTGGTCCCGCTGCTGGAGTCGGCGGGACACCGTGTGCTCGCCCCCTCGCTGACCGGCTACGGCGGCAAGGCGCACCTGCTCGGTCCCGGCGTGGGTCTCGACACCCATGTCGAGGACGTCCTGCGGCTGATCGACGAGGAGGACCTGACCGACGTGGTCCTCGTGGGGCACAGCTACGCGGGGCTGGTCATCTCCTCCGCGGCCAACGAGGTCCCGGACAGGATCGCGCACCTCGTGTACCTCGACGCGATGGTCCCGGAGCACGGCGAGACCGCCGCCGACGTCCAGCCCGTGACCCGCGACCTGATCGACCGGGCCATGACGTCGGGCAGCGGGTGGCGCGTTCCGCCGCTGCCCGAACTGCCCGCTCCCTTCGGCCTGTTCGGGGTCACCGATCCGGTGGACGTGGCCTGGCTGCGCTCGATGCTCTCCGACCAGCCCGTGCGCTGCCTGCAGCAACCGGTCCGGCTGGACAACCCGGCCCTGCGCGCGGTCCCGCGTACGCACATCCACTGCGTCGGCGGGCGGCCGGACGGCATCGTACGGCGGCCCGTTCCCGCGATTCAGCCCAACGGTTCTCCGGCGCGCGTCCGGGAACTGCCCACCGGGCACGACTGCATGATCACCATGCCCGCCGAACTGAGCGAACTCCTGCTCGAGCTCGACTGATCCCGCCGCACGGCCGGACGGCGAGCCCGGCGACACGGCGGCGCTGCGGCGCTGCGACGCTGCGACGCTGAGGAAGGCGGCGCGGAGGGGGCGGGGCGGCGGCCGGGGCGACCGGGCGGGGGCCGCCCCCTCCCGCCGGCCGCCGGCCGGGGTCCGAGCCGGCCGCACGCTCGGACGCCGTAGGCCTTGACCGGTTGTTCAGCGGCTGTTCCTGATCCCACGTCACCTTCCGCGCCACACAACGGCGTTGCGGTCGAGGCAGTGCGCCCGCGGCGCCTGCCCACCGTCCCGCCCCAGGGCCGGACCCACCTGGGGAGCCGGGCGTAGGCTGCTTGGTCAACCGGTCAAGGGGAGGAACAGCGGCGATGAACGACTCGGGCGGACGCGGAGGCTGGCTGCGCGGGAGGCGGCAGCGACGCGTGCGGCAGAACCTCGACGCCCTCCAGGGCACGCTGGCGACGATGGGCATGACCTACCGGAGCCTGACGGAGCGGCTGGACGGCCTGATCAACGACGGGCAGGTCGAGGAGGCGCTGCGGCTGGCCGAGGCCGCGCGGGCCGGCGGGCAGCCCGACCTGCGGGCGGCGGCCGAGATCGTCACATGCCTGTGGGAGACGGTGAACGATCGCCACGCCGAGGCCCTGGCGGCACTGGACCGCGCGCTGGCGCTCGCCGGAGCGCAGGCGGAGCCGGACGTCGCCTACCACCGGGGCGTGATCCACGTCCGCACGGGCGACCTCGCGCGGGCGTACGAGCAACTCGCCCTGGCCGCCGCCTGTGACGTGGAGCGGGTCGCGGTGAACGCGTCGCTCTCCCTGGGCCACCTGTACGCGGAGGCGGGGGAGGACGAGCGGGCGCTGCCGTTGCTGCGCCGGGCGCACGAGTCCGGGCAGGCGTCCGTCGTGCCGCGCGCGGCCTTCGATCTCGCCCTGCTGATGCGGCGCGCCGGTGACCTCGCGGCAGCCCGCGCGCTGTACGAGGAGGCGACGGCCGTCGACAGCACGGCGATGGCGGCGCGGGCGCGGATACAGCTGAGCGACGTGCTGGCCGAACTCGGCGCGTACGACGAGGCGAGGGCCTGCCTGGAGGCGGTGGCCGAGGAGGATCCCGACCCGCATCTCGCCGCGGCGGTGGCGATCGACGTGGCCCGGATGTACCACGCGGAGGGCGACCTGCGGGAGGCCGAACGGCGGCTGCGGGCGGTGGCCGCGGCCGGGGACCACCGGCACGTGCAGCGCGCCCGGCTCGTGCTCGGCACACTCCTCGCCCAGTCCGGCGACACGGAGCGGGCGGTCGGTGAACTGCGGGCCGCCGCCGAGGGAGCCGATCCGGGCCTGAGCCAGGAGGCCGCCTTCGGCCTGGCCGGCGCGCTGCGCGAGGACGCCCGGTTCCTGGTCACCGCCGACCCGGCCACCGTGCTGCCCCTGCTCGACCTGGCGCCGGGCCCGGTCGCGGACGTCTACCGCACCTCGGCCGAACTGCACGGCCCCGCCTCACCCGCCGTACGCCGCCAGGTGCTGGCCCTGGACGCCGCGCGGCGCGGGGATCCCGCGCTGTCGGCGCGGATCAGCGCGGTGGCGCTGCCGGAGGCGCCCGCACCGCGGTGGGGGCGTGTCGCATGGTCCACCGGCACTCAGCTCGGCGGGTTCCGCTTCACCGCCGCGGCCCACGAGGGTCCGGTGACCTGCGTGGCCACGGCCACGGTCGACGGCCGGCCGGTCGCGGTCACGGGCGGCGCGGACGGCGCGGTACGGGTGTGGGACCTGACCACCGGCCAGGAGAGCGGTGCGGCCCTGCGCGGCCACGAGGGCGAGGTGGCCTCGGTGGCGGTGACCGCGGTGGACGGCCGTACGCTGCTGGTCAGCGGGGGCCGCGACCGGACCGTACGCCTCTGGGACCTGGCGGCCCGCCAGGCCGTGTGCCCGCCCCTGACCGGCCACTCCGGCTGGGTGACCGCGGTGGCCACGGCCGTGGTCCGCGGCCGTGCGGTGGCGGTCACGGGCGACGAGGAGGGAGTCGTACGGGTCTGGGACGCGGCCACCGGCAGGCCGGCCGGCGCTCCCCTGGCCGACGGCGCCGCGGTGCGGGCGGTGGCCACGGCGGTGATCGGCCGCCGCACGGTGGCGGTCACGGGCGACAAGGAGGGGACCGTACGGATCTGGGACCTCGCCAAGGGCAAGCAGGTCCAGCAGCCGCTGCGGCTGCACGACACCGGGGTGGAGTGCCTGAGCACGGCGGTCCTGGACGGCCGCCCGGTCGGCGTCGCCGGCAGCCTGGGCGGTCAGGTCGTCGTATGGGACCTGGCGGGCAATGAGCAGGTGGGCGCGATGCTCACGAGCGAGGCCGGCGAGTTCGGCGGCACGCGGGGCGCGGTGCTCGCACGGCCGGGCGGCCGCCCCCACGTGGTGACCGGCGGCTCCGCGCGCGTGGCCCGGGTCCGGGACCTGGCCACCGGCGAGGAACGGGGATCCGTCTTCACCGGTTCCGCCGGCCACATCGGCGCGGTGGCCGTCGCCGAGGCCGAGGGGCGGGTCCTGGCCGTCCTCGCCTGCGCGGACGGGAAGATCCGGGTGTGGGAACCGTCCCCCGGCCCGGCGCGCCCCGTCCCGTCCTCCGGTCATCGCGACTTCGTGGCCGCTCTCACGACGACGGAGCTGGACGGCCGGGCGCTCCTGGTCAGTGCCGACGAGGGCGGCACGGGCCGGATATGGGACCTCGCCACGGGCGAGCCGGTCTGCGAGCTGACCGGCCACGCGAACATGCTGACGGCGGTGGCGACGGCGGAGATCGAGGGCCGCCCCACCGTGGTCACCGGCGCCCGCCACGAGACCGTCCGGCTGTGGGACCCGGCCACCGGCGCCCAGGCGGGAGAACCGCTAGGGCCCGACGGCGGCATCACGTCCCTCGCGACGGCACGGCTCGACGGCCGGCCCGTCCTGGTCACCGGCGACGGCGGAGGGGAGGTCGCCATATGGGACCTGGCGAGCCGTCAATTGCTGCACGGCCCGCTGCCGGGCCACGACGACGACGTGGAGGGCACGGCGTTCGCGCGGCTGGACGGCCGGACCGTCGTGGTCACCGTCGACGCCGCCGGTGCGGTCCTGGTGCGGGATCCGGCGACGGGCACCCGGGTCGGCACGCCCTTCTCCGTCCTCGCGCTGCCGGACGGTGACGGGGACGAGGAGGAACCCGACGAGTACGTGGAAGCGGTGGCGACCGCGGTCCTCGACGGCAGGTCCGTCCTGGTCACCCTCTGCGACGTGAGCGACAAGGCGGTCCTGCGGCTGTGGGACCTGGCGACCGGCACGGCCCTCGCCGGGGACCTGGCGGTGCACGACGTCCATGCCTCCGCGCTGACGACGGCCGTCCTGGACGGCCGCGCCGTCGCCCTCACCGGTGGCGGTGACGGCCGGGTCCGGGTGTGGGACCTGGCCGGCCGGGAACAGGTCGGCCCCGACGTGGTGGTGACCGCCCCGGTCGGCGCCGTGGCACTGGCACCCGACGGCCGGCTGGCCGTGGCCTACGACTCGGAGGTGACGGTCCTGGCGGCAGGGGCCGCGGGCGCCGGAGGGCCCGCAGGGGGCGCAGGGACCCGAGGGGGCGAGGAGAGTGACCGGACCGCAGGGAGCGAAGGGGCCCGCGAGGAGTGAGGAGGCCGTGAAGGGCGAGGACGCCGGCCCCTGCCGACGCCCTCTCACACTGCGCCGTCCAGGGGACGCCCCGGCTTCAGGCCGGCCGCTCGGTGGTAGGTCTGGCCGGTGTCCGGGCGCGTCCGCGCGGGTCCCCGGTCACTCGGGCGACGATCAGGAGCGAGCATGGCCTCAGCGCGCACGTCCCGGCACTCGGGCCCCCGCCGGCGCCTGCCCCTGCGGGAACGCTGGCGCCGGGCGCTGCACCAGCACACCGTGCCCACCCAGCGCTCGCTCATGGCGGCCTGGCTCGGCTTCGGCTGCACCTTCGGCACGGCACGGCTGATCACCCACGGCATCCGGGGCGGCTGGCTGCCCTGGGGGAACGTCTCCGCCGACCGGACACACCTGCACCACTACAACTTCGGTATCGCCACGCTCGCGGGGGTCGGGCTGGTGGCCGTCCGCGGTGACGACGCGTATGTCGGCCACCCGGGGATCGGCGCCCTGTACGGCGCGGGTACGGCGCTGATCGCCGACGAGTTCGCCCTGCTGCTCGACCTCAAGGACGTCTACTGGGCCCGGCAGGGACGCGTCAGCGTGGACGTCTCCCTGGGGATCCTCAGCGCCCTGGGCCTCTACCTGACCGCGGTGCCGTTCTGGCACGAGATCACCAGGGTCACCCGCGACCACCTCCGCGCACGCCCGGCGGGCGCTGCCTGACGCCCGTCCTCGCGGTCCTGTGCAGCAGCGCGCGGAAGGTGCCCGGGGGCCGGCCGGTGAGGCGCTGGACGGTGTCCGTGACGCGGTCCTCCGCGCCTCGCGCGATGGCCAGGTCCAGGCCTGCCAGCAGCGCGGCGAACTCTACGGGGACCTCCCCCGCGAGGTGGTCGCGCAGCTGCTCGGGGGACAGGCGGCGGTGGACCACGGGCCGGCCGGTGACCTCGGTGACGATCGCGGCGATGTCGTCGTGGCTCAGGGCCTCGGGGCCGGTGAGGACGAGGTCGGTGCAGGGGGCCCGCTCGTCGGTCAGGGCGCGGACGGCGACGGCCGCGATGTCCTCGGCGTCGACGAAGCCCACCCGGCCGCTTCCGGTGGCGGTCCGGACGACGCCCTCGTCACGGATGCTGCGGGCGTGCGCGTGCGTGCCGGTGAAATTCTGCATGAACCACGAGGGCCGCAGGACCGCCCACTGTTCGAACAGCTCGGGCAGGACCTGGTGCACCTTTCCCACCGCCGGGCCGCCCTCGGGAATGGCCGAGGCGCTGAGCAGCACCGCGCGGTGCACGCCGGCGGAGCGGGCCCGGTGCAGGAACGGCACCATGACCGAAGCGGGATCGGGGTCGCCCACGGGAGGGACGAGGTAGACGCGGTCGGCGCCGTCGAGGGCGGCGGCGTGGGTGGCGGGGTCGTACCAGTCGAAGACGACCGGCTCGGCGCCGGCGGCCGGGCGGGGCCGCCGGCCGGCGGCCCGGACGCGGTGGCCGGCCGCCGTCAGCTGCGCGGTGGTGCGGCTGCCGGTGGTGCCGGTGGCGCCGATGACCAGCGTGGTGCCGGTGGTGGTCATCGGCCGCTCCCGGTGAAGTCGGCGCCGTTCTCCAGGACGGCGAGGGGGTTCCAGTAGTCGCGGTAGGAGATGATGCGCCCGTCCCGGACGGTCACGACGGCGATGTACGTCATGTCGAAGGGAGCGCCGGTCCGCACCAGGCGGCCGACGCCGCGCATCTCGGCCACGACGGTTCGCGGGTCCGTCGTGTGGTGGATCCGCAGGTCGGGGAAGTCGTGCAGGTCGATGTGGTCGGGGTAGGGGCGCATGTAGGCGGCGACGGCCTCCTTGCCCTCCAGCCGGCGGGGCCAGCCGTCGGGGGCGAAGGGGAACTCCGCCACGCCGTCGTCGGCCCACAGCTCGGTCCACGCGGGGATGTTCTTGTCGAGCAGCAGTCGCAGGCTGTGGCGGAACAGTTCCGCCGGGGACGTCGGTGCGGACATGGGTGTCCTCCAGCTCATAGAATCCGGACCATGGGTCCGTTTCGACGTCACCGACGATACGGACCGCCGGTCCGCTTTGCAAACGGAGGAGCACCATGTCCGAGCCCAGGTCCCGCAAGGACGCCGCCCGCAACCGGGAGGCCGTCCTCGCCGCCGCCGACACCCTCTTCGCCCGCTGCGAGAGCCCCGAGGACGTCACCATGGCCGACATCGCCACGGCGGCGGGCGTCGGCAAGGGCACGCTCTTCCGGGCCTTCGGGGATCGCGCCGGGCTGCTCCGCGCGCTGTACGAGGCACGGCTCGAACCGGTCAGGGAAGCGGTCGAGACCGGCCCGCCGCCCCTGGGGCCCGGGACCGAGCCGCGGGAACGGGTGACCGCCCTGCTCGACGCCGTCCTGTGCTTCAAACTCGACAACCGGCGCCTCGCGCTGGCCCTGGAGGAGAGCGGGAACGGCAGCCCGTACCGGGCCGGGCACTACGAGCGGTGGCACGGTGTGCTCCGGGCCGTGCTGGAGGAGATCCCGGGCCTGCCCGACAGCGGCTTCACCGCCCACGCCCTGCTCGCCGCCACGCGCGCCGACCTCGTCGAGCACCTCGCCGGCGAGGAGCGGGTGCCGCGCGAGCGGATGCGGGCGCGGCTCGCGGAGTTCGCCGGCCGGGTCCTGGCGGACGGCCCGCCGCGGTGAGTCCGTCGGACGGGGGCGTCGGACGGCGTACGGCCGGCCCGGCGGCGACGCGCTCCCGTTCCGGGTCCGGGAGCCGTACCCGGCGGGGACGGTGATCCACCGAACTCCGGTGTCCCCGCCGGTCCCCGGCCTTCAGTGAAAGAATGGCTTTCCGTTCATATGACCAGGTATCCATGAACAGTGGCATCGAGAACTAGGGGGAGCAGGGAGTGCTCGAACTGCGTGAGATCGAATGCCTCATCACCCTCAGCGAGCAGCTTCACTTCGGCCGCACGGCCCACGAACTCCACATCTCGCAGTCCCGGGTCAGCCGCCTGTTACGGGACGCCGAGCAGAAGGTGGGCGGGCAGCTCTTCGACCGGTCCAGCCGGCACGTGCGGGTGACCGCTCTGGGACAGGTGCTGATCGACCGGCTGCGGCCGCTGTACGAGCAGTTGAACGACGCGTACAGCGAGGCCGTCGCCCAGTCGCGCGGCACGGCGGGCACCACCCGGCTGGGCTTCACCGGCGCCGCCGGCGGCGGGTACGCGGCCAAGCTGATCCGGGCGGCGCGCACCTACGCCCCCGAGTGCCGGATCGTCCTGCGCGAGGTGCCCTGCGTCGACCTGCTCGGGCCGCTGCGGCGCGGCGAGGTGGACATGCTGGTGGCCCGGCTGCCCATCCGCGAGCCGGATCTGACGGTCGGTCCGGTCCTCGGCCACGAACCCCGGGTGCTGGCCGTGCCGCTGGACCACCCGCTGGCCGGCCGCGTCTCCGTGCGCATCGAGGACATCGCGGGGGAAACGGTCTTCCGCCTCGCCAACACGGCGCCCAGCTACTGGCGTGACCACCAGGTGCCGCTGGTGACCCCGGCGGGCCGTACGCTGCGGCTCGGGCAGGAGGTGCGGACCTGCCAGGAGATCCTGTCGCTGACGGCGGCGGGCCAGGGCGTCGCGCCGCTCGCCGAGTCGGTGGCGCGCTACTACGCCCAGCCCGACGTCGCCTTCGTCCCGATCCGGGACCTGCCGACGACGTCGGTGGCCCTCGTGTGGCGCACCACCGAGGAGAACGCGCGCATCCGCGCCCTGGCCTACTGCGGCCGGCAGCTCGGCGCGGAGAAGGAGGTCCTGCTCGACCGGTCGGCGTGACCCGGCGACGCCGGGCGGCACACGGGCAACGGTGCCGGACACGGCGGCCGGCCTCCGGCGGGCGACGGTCCCGGGGCGGGGCTGAGGCGGGGGGCCGGGCCGGCGGAGGACCGCTGCCGGACCGTCGCGGCCGCCGGGCCGGTGGACGGCGGTCGTGGCGCCGTCCGCCGGTCCGGCCGGTGTCACGCGGCTACGCGGGCCACTTCGGTGAGCGGCCCAGCAGCGCGAGGACGCGGTCCAGCAGCGGGCCGCCGTCCCGGACCGGCAGGGCGGGCCGGAAGGACGCGTCCGGTGCCCGCCGGTTCGGTCCGTCCGGCACCTCCTCCACGTAGGGCAGTACGGCCGTGAGCGTCTCCTCGTCGAAGGGGGCGGGGATGCTGAGCGTGGCGGCGACGTCCCAGCCGTGCACGACGTAGTCGACGAAGTGGAACCCGATCGCGGTGCGCGCGGGGAACATCTGGCCGCCGCGCACCTGCGGCAGCCAGAACTCGCCGTCGAGCACGCCCTCACGGGCGAACGCGGCGGTGACCCGCCGGCTGGAGGCGCGGAAGACCCCCGCCGGGTCGTCGTCCACCGGCCGGTCCGCCCAGACGGAGTCGTCGGACACCTCGCCGTCGGCGGCGGCCGCGAATCCGTGGTTCTGGCCGGCCATGTGGGCCAGCAGCTGCCGCAGGGACCACTGCGCGCAGGGCGTGGGCAGGCCCAGCTGGTCCGGCTTGACCTGGTCGACGATGGCCTCGGTGACCTCGAGTGCCCGGCGGTCGAAGGGACGGATGTCAGTCATCGCACTCATCTCTGTTCGGCTCGCTTGGGCAGGGAGCGGCTCTGACCGCGGAACTCGGCGATCACCGTGCCGTCGTCGCGGCGGACGGTGACGTCGTAGATGCCGTTGGCGCCGGACCGGGAGCGTTCGACGGCTTCCGCGACGAGGTCGTCGCCGGCCCCGGCCGGGCGCAGGAACGTCACCTGGGCGGCCTGCGCGACCGTGGTCGCGCCCCGGGTGTTGCAGGCGTAGGCGAAGGCCACGTCGGCGAGGAGGAAGAGGTAGCCGCCGTGGGCGGTGCCGTGGCCGTTGACCATCGTGGGGGCGAGACGCAGGCGGGCGGTGGCCCTGCCCTCCGCGATGCCGTCGACCGTGATGCCGAGGTCCTGGCAGGTGCGGTCCTCGCGGTACATGGCCTCCGCGCGGCCCAGCGGGGTTTCGTCCACCTGTGTGCCCCCAGTGGTCTGTGACGACTCCTCAGTCATCGTAGGCCTTGAGGACCTCGGTCGCCGCCCGCCTGCCGGAACGGACGGCGCCCTCCATGAGTCCGAAGAACTCGGTGCTGGTCTCGGTGCCCGCCCAGTGGACACGGCCGTGCGGGGTGGTGAGGTGGGGGCCGAGGGCGGCCCAGTCGCCGAGGCCGAACAGCGCGGCGTAACAGCCCCTGCTGTACTCCTCGTTGATCCAGTCCGTGACGTGGTGGGCGATGGGGTCGGGCAGTTCCGGGAAGAGCCGCCGGGCCTGGGAGACGGCCGCCTCCCGCTGCTCGCGCGGGTCGAGGGCGGCGTACTCGCGGGCCTCCCGTCCCGTGACGAAGCCGGTGAGGACGCCGACGCCGTCGGCGGACGGGGAGTCGTCCACCGTGGACAGCAGCGGCCCGTCGGCGCTGACCGACCAGCCCGACAGCCCGTACTCGCGCCACAGCGGCCGCTCGTAGACCAGGTGCACCTTGACGGCGCAGCCGGGCACGGTGGTGGAGCCCGCGCGGCGGAAGGGCAGTCCCGGGCGGTACTCGATGGCGTCGGCGAGCAGCGGCGGTACGGCGACGATCAGCGAGTCGGCCTCGTGGACGCCGCGGTCGGTGTGCACGCGCACCCCGGATCCGGTCTCCTCGACCGCCCGGGCGGGTTGGCCGAGCAGCACCCGTTCGCCCAGTTCGGCGGCGAGCAGTTCGCTCAGCCGGTGGGCGCCGCCGTCGACCCGGTCCTCCTGGGCGCCGCCGGCGAAGGCGTTGAGGAAGCGGATGCCGCCGCCGGACTTGAGGTAGAAGGCCATGTGCAGGACGGACACGTCGGCCGGGTCGGCGGCCATCATCTCGCCCAGGAACAGCGGGAAGAACAGCCGGGCGTCGGGGTGGTCGACGCGCTGCCCGATCCATTCCGCGGCGCTGATCCGGTCCAGGTGTCCGGCGTCGGGGGTGAGCCAGGGCGCGTCGGCGCGCACGGTGCGGGTCACCTCGTCCAGGGCGTCGAAGAGCTGCCCGAGGGCGACGGCGCTCAGCGGCGGGAACCGGCCGTCGCGGCCCTGCGGGCCGCCGCCGACGGAGAACCGGCTCTGTCCGTCGGTGGTGGTGGGCACGGTGGCCAGGCCGAGCCCGGTGATGAGGGCCTTCAGTTCGGTGTGCCGGTCGCCGAGGTAGGCGGCTCCGGCGTCCGCCCACTGGCCGGGGGTCACCTCGATGCCGTGGGTGCGGCCGCCCACCCGGTCCCGGGCCTCCAGTACCGTCACCTGCCGTCCGTGGGCGGCGAGTTCGGCGGCGGCGGTGAGTCCGGCGAGTCCCGCTCCGACGATGAGGGTGCTCATGCGCTCACGCTCGCGATCAGCTCGGCCACGGCCCGGGGCGTGGGGGCGTCGAGGAATGTGTCGATGGTCAGTTCGGGGCCGAGGTCACGGGCGATGGCGCTGATCACCCGGGTGGCGAGCAGGGAGTCCCCGCCCACGTCGAAGAAGTCGGAGTCGGCGGTGACGTCGTCCGTCTCCAGGACCCGGCGGTAGATCCCGATCACCTGGTCGACGGTGCTGGCCTGTGGGGCGGACATGTGTGTTCTCCTCGGGTTCGCCGGCTCAGGCGCCGGTGGTGTAGCGGTGGTGGGTGCGGCGGCGGTCGACCTTGCCGCTCGCGGTGTGGACGAGTTCCGGCACCACGGTGATGCGGTGCGGCCGCAGGTGGCCGGGGGCGTGCCGGCGCAGGTGGGCGCGGAGTTCGGCGGCGAGGTCGGTGCCGTCGTCCGGGCGGCCGGCCGTCACGTAGGCGACCACCACGGTGTGGTCGCCGGCGGCGACACCGGTGGCGGCGGCGGAGGCGACGCCGGGGTGGGCGCACAGCTGGGCCTCCACCTCGGCCGGGTCGACGCGGATGCCGCGGACCTTGATCTGGTCGTCGAGCCGTCCCTCGTGGTGCAGTTCGCCGCTCTCGCCGCGCCTGACCCGGTCCCCGGTGCGGAAGTGGCGGACGCCGTCGAGGACGGGGAAGCGTTCGGCGGTGGTCTCCGGCAGGCCCGGGTAGCCGAGGGCGAGCGCGGGTCCGCCGACGAGGAGTTCGCCGTCCTCGCCGATCCGCTCCCGTACGTGCGGCAGGGCGCGGCCGATCGGGGCGGAGCCGTCCTCGGGCGCCCGGGAGTGCGGGCCGTGCAGGTCGCCGGCGTGGGTGACCAGGGTGGTCTCGGTGCACCCGTAGGTGTTGACGAGCCGGATCCGGCCGGTGCCGGGCAGGGTGCGCCAGTCGCCGAGCCGGGCCCTGCTGGTCGCCTCGCCGCCGATGACGACCGTGCGGACGCTCTCGGGCAGAGCGGTGGCGCCGTCCTGCGTGAGGTGGTGGACCAGTTCGTGCCAGAAGGCGGTGGGCAGGTCGAGGACGCTGACGCGCAGGCGGTCGAGCATGCGCAGGAACCGGGGCAGGGAGCCGCTGTGGGCGTCGGCGTCGAAGACCAGGGTCGCGCCGCGGGTCAGGGTGGGCAGGATCTCCTCGAAGGAGGTGTCCCAGTTCAGCGAGGCGAACTGGAGCACCCGGTCGCCGGGTCCCACGTCGAGCAGTTCGGCGAGGGAGTCGACGGCGGCGGCGATGGCCGCGCGGGGGGTCACCACCGGTTTGGGCCGTCCGGTCGATCCGGAGGTGAACAGCACGTAGGCCGGGTCGTCCGGGGCGGGCGGCAGGGGTTCGAACGCGTCGTCCGCCGCCGGGAGTCCGGGGCCGAGGACGGGCGGGCCGAAGGGTTCCGGGTCCGGGTGCGCGGTGAGCACGGTCCGTACCGCCGCCGTCTCGGCCAGCTCCTTCTTGCGCTCGGCGGTGAAGGCCGGGTCGATGGGGCAGTAGGTGCCGCCGGCGGCGAGGACGCCGAGGAGTGCGGCGACGGTGCCCGCGCCGCGGTCGGTGAGCACGCCGACCGTGCCGGGCCGGGGGCCGAGGGCGGTGGCCACCTGGACGGCGCGCTCGCGCAGGGCGGCGTAGGTCGTGGATCCGGCGGCGTCGACGACGGCGACGGACTCCGGGTGCAGGGAGGCGGTCCGCCAGAAGCGCCGCAGGACGTCCGGGAAGGTCTCGGGCATGAGGGTCTCCGGTGGTCAGAGGTGGTCGGCGTCGGCGGCGCGGGCGGGCCGCGGCGCGGGCGGCAGGCCGCCGTGGGGTGCGCCGGCCGTCCGCTTCTCGCCGCGTCCCTGGACGAGGAGTCCCGCGCAGGCCACGACGGCCAGGGCCATCACCGCGACGCTGTACACGGTGGTGGTCGGGCCGAGGCCGTACCGCTGCACGGCGAGCCCCGCGATCACGGCGGGCACGCTGAAGCCGAGGTAGCACACGACGTACATGCCGGCCATGAGCCCGGCGCGTTCGTCGGGCTCGGCCAGCGGCGCGATCGTCTGGAAGGCGCCGAGGAAGCCGGTGCCGAAGCCGTAGCCGGCGATCACGATGCCGGCGAAGAACAGCGCCGGGGAGGGCACCGCCAGGGCGCCGAGGGTGGTGCCGATGCCGACGAGGAAGGCCGCGAAGCCGAGGGTCATGGTGGTGCGCGGCGGTTTGCCGCGGCGCAGCAGCGCGCCGACGGCGCCCGATCCGGTCTGGGCGAAGATGACGAGTCCGCCGACCAGATGGCCGCCGAGGCGGAGGGTGTGGGCCGCGATGGACGGGCCGAGTGACATGTACAGTCCGCCCACCGCCCAGACCGCGACGAGGGAGGGTGCCACGGTGAGGAACAGCGGCCGGATCCGGCGCGGCACCGCGAGGCGCGGCACCAGCGACGCGACCGCGCCGGGCCGCCCGGGGGAGGTCTCCGGCAGCAGCGGGGTGACGAGTGCGGCGAGCGCGAACGCCGCCAGCAGCAGCGCGTAGACCAGGACCTTCGGGGCGGGCGCGTACTCCACGAGGAGTCCGGAGCCCAGGGCGCCGAGCGCCAGGCCGGCGATCGGCGCCAGGCTGTTGACCAGCGGGCCCAGCCGCGGCCGGTGCGGTGGCTGCAGGTCGAGCAGCGCGGAGCTGGTCGCGCCGGTCGCCGCGCCGGTGGCGAGGCCCTGGGCGGCACGCGCGGCGAGCAGCGGCCCGACGCCGTCGGCGGTGATGAACAGCAGCATGCTCACCACCTCCACGACGAGGGCGGCACCCAGGACCTTGCGGCGGCCGATGTGGTCGGACAGCTTGCCCACCACCAGCAGCGCCACGAGGAGCGTGAGCGCGTACATCGCGAAGATCGCGGTGAGCATGCCCGCGGAGAAGTGCCACTGGCCCTGGTAGACGGCGTACAGCGGCGAGGGCGCGCTCGACGCGAACAGCAGCAGGCACTGGACGGTGGCGATCAGCCAGAAGGCGAACGGCCGGGAGAGCCCGGCCCTGCGGTGGGTCCCGCTCATGGGGCGGCCACCACCCGTGCCCGGCGCGGGCGCCCCGCCGGTGCGACCGGCGCGACCCGTGCCCGGGGCGGGCGCCCCGCCCGCACGCCGGCCACCTCACGCACCCGGTGCGCGCGCGGCGCAGGTGCACCGGCCGCCCCGTGTGCCCGAGGCGTGCGCCCCGTCCGTACGGCCGCCGCCGGCCCGGGCCCCTCGTCGTGTGTCACTGCTGTCCCTCCGCCTGCTGCCGCGTCCACTGCGTGCACCCGTCTCCTTCAGCCGGCCGTCCCGGCGACCAGGGCCGAGGCGTGGCGCGTACGCAGCTCGCGCTTGAGGACCTTGCCGGTCGGGCCTGTGGGGTAGTCGTCGCCGCCGCGGGCCACGGACACCGCCGCCAGCGGGTGCAGCCCGGCGGCCGTCAGCTCCCGGTTGGCGGCCTCGCGTATCCCCGCCGGGTCGCCGAGCGGGCTGTCCGCCTGCAACCGGACCACCGCCAGGGGCAGTTGGCCCTCACTGGAGGGCGCGGGCACGCCGATCACCGCGCAGTCCTGGACGATGTCGGCCAGGTCGGCGATCAGCACCTCCTCCAGCGGCAGGCTGTGCACCGGGCCGCCGGCCGTGTGGATCACGTCCGCGGTGCGGTCCAGGTGGTAGAAGCGGCCGTCGGGACTGCGTACCGCCACGTCACCGGTGAGCCAGTAGCCGTTCAGCTCACTGCTCGCGGTCAGTGCGGGGTCGTTCCAGTAGCCCGGGGTGCGGGTCGGTGTCTTCACGCCAAGGAGGCCCACGGTGCCGTCCGGCACCTCGTTGCCGTCGTCGTCCAGCACCGCCGCCTTCTCCACCACCTCGACGGGCACCCCGACGCAGCGGTCGTCGCGTTCCGACTCCGGCGTGGTGACCTGGCCGAAGAGCGCCATGCCCATCTCGGAGGAGCCGAGCCCGTCGATGTAGCGGGACCCGGGCAGGGGCGTGGCCCCGGCGTCCCCCTTCGGCAGCAGCCACGGCTGGATCAGGCCCACCGGCCGCTCACCGAGGCTCACCAGCCGCCGGATGTGCCCGTGGTGCGCGCTGTCCCCGGTGTTGAACCAGGTGTGCACCTTGGCGGCGGCCTTCACCGGCAGCTCGCCGGTGGCCAGTTCCACGAACGTGCGCGGGAAGGAGGCGACCATGGTCGGCTGGAAGACCTCCATCACCGGTTCCACCGCGCTGCGCCGCCAGTCGGCCATGGTCAGCGTCGGCAGCCCGAGCAGGATGGTGGTCAGCAGATAGCTGAGACCGCCCGCGTGCGTGTGCGGCATCAGTGACAGCAGCCGGTCGTACGGCTCGGCCGGGAAGCGCACCATCCGGGCCTCCTTGCCGACCCAGAACTGGTGGTGCGCCACCTGCGTCGACTTCGGGGTGCCGGTGGTGCCCGAGGAGTGGATGAGCGCGACCACCTCGTCGGCCGTGTGCCGGTACGGGTACGGGTCGGGCAGCGAGCCGGAGCCGGGGTCATGGGCGCGTATCTCGGCGCTGGGCACGATGAACCGGGGGCGCGGCCGGCCCGGCCGGTAGGTCGCGCCGATCGGGCGCGGGTCGTCCGCCACCACCCCGGCCACCCCCACATGGTCGAGATAGCGCCGGGCCGTGGTGACCGGCATCGCGTCGTTGACGAGCGCGGGGATCGCGCCGATCGAGGTCAGCGCCAGGAAGTGCAGGATCGGCTGGAGCCCCTCGGCGATGTACAGCGCCACCGGTTCGCCCGGCCGGACGCCGTTGGTCCAGTACCAGCGGGCGTACTGGTCGCGGATCCCGGCCAGCTCCCGCAGGCTGTACCCGCGCAGCACGACATGGCCGCGCGCGTCCAGGCGGTGGTCGTAGACCAGCGGCGCGTCCAGGTGGGGGTTGTGCCGCAGCGCGTGCTCCAGGAAGTTGCCGGCGCCCAGGTCGGGGTCGGTCATGAACTTCTCGCGCACGGACAGGGGGGCGACGGGGCTGTTGCCGGTCACTGGGCCTCCCCCTGGGCGACGGCGACGGAAGGCCGGCCGGCGGCCGCGGACCGAGCCGGGGACCGGCCGTGCCGGCGCCACCACTGCTGTCCTTCGGGCCTGAGCGTCTGGATCGGGTCGTAGTACTCGTGCGTCCTCGCGAGGGCGTACGGGTCGTCCTGCTCGATCGAGGTCAGGTAGTTCTTGGTCCAGTACGAGATGCCGCGCTCGCGGTCGTAGTGGTCGACCTGGTGCACCCAGCGCTTGCCGACGAACGGCACGTCGCACACCAGCCGCGGCGTCGCGAACCCGGGCAGGTACCCCATGATCGCCTGCTGCAACTGCTGGGCCTCGCCCAGCGACACCCGCCAGTGCTCGGCGTTGGGGATCATGTCGCAGAGGTAGAAGTAGTACGGCATCACTCCCGCGCCGTCGAGCAGCGCGAAGCACAGGTCGAGCAGCCGCTGCGAGGTGTCGTTCACCCCGCGCATCAGCACGCCCTGGTTGCGCACGTCGCGCACTCCGAGGTCGAACAGCGTGCGGGCCGCCTCGGCGTTGAGCTGGGTGACCTGCTGGGCGCTGTTGACGTGCGTGTGCACGGCCAGGCTCACTCCGCGCTTGCGGGCCGTCTCGGCGAGGGTGCTCACGGTGCGGCGGGCCTCGTCGGAGAGCCAGTGCTGCGGAAGGTCCATCAGCGCCTTCGACGCCAGCCGTATGTCGCGTATGTGGTCCAGTTCCAGGAGCGCCGAGACGAAGGACTCCAGACGCGGCCAGGGGACGTTGGCCACATCCCCGCCGGAAACCACCACGTCGCGCACGGTGGGCGTACGGCGGAGATAGTCCAGCATCGCCGCGTAACGGTCCGGCTGTCTGGCCGAGAACCGCATTTTGGAGATCTGCGGGGTGGAATTCCCCACCAGGTCCATGCGCGTGCAATGGCCGCAGTACTGGGGGCAGGTGGACACCAGTTCCGCCAGAACCTTGGTGGGGTAGCGGTGGGTCAGGCCCTCCGCCGTCCACATCTCGGCCTCGTGCAGCGAGTCCCGGGACGCGTACGGGTGGGACGGCCACTCGGGATCACGGTCGGAGAACACCGGCATCATGTGCCGGCGCACGGGGTCCGCGTACATCGCCTCGGTGCCCGGGACGTCGTCCGGCACCATCATGCTCAGCACGTAGGGGGGCAGGAGCAGCGACATCGTGGCCCGCTCCGCCTGGTCGCGCTCCAGATCACGGTAGAAGTCGTCGGAGAGCAGATCGCCGTAGACCGCTTCCAGTTGCCGCACGTTCTTGACGCAGTGCACACGCTGCCACTGCGGGTCGCGCCATTGCTCCGCGGTGACCTCGCGCCATCCGGGAATCCGGCGCCAGTCCGGTTCGGTCAGTTCTCTGCGTCGATAGGCATAGGGCTGGTGAGGCATGCTTCCCCCAGGGGAATAAGGGTGGAGAGCCCAATCAGGGAGCCGTGGATTCGCCCGTGTGCCGTGAAGTCGCCCATGCAAGGCGGAACGCCCCCCGTTGAATCAGGCATATGTCCTGCCGCTGACAAGATCCTCACCCAGGCTCAAGGGCCGATCAAGCGCGGAATCCGCATCGGTCGATGCCTCGCGCAACTCGATGCAGGTGAGAGGGGACGGCAGCCGCCGGGGGGTTCACGGCGTGTTCATCTTCCCCGCGGGAGCGGACGCCTGTCGTATACCGGCCCTTCCCGCGACGGGTCAAGACGCCCGGCAGGACAGGGCGGTTTCACGTGAAACAGGGCGTTGTGTCCGGTGGGCGGCCGTGCGGTCCGGGCGTCTCGGGGAGGCGTACGGAGCCGGCTCCCCGGCCCTCACCCGCGCCAGCCGTAACGGCGTTCGGGGCGGCCGGCGGCGCCGTAGCGCAGCGACACCTCGGCGCTGCCGGTGTTGTGGAAGTGCTCCAGGTAGCGGCGGGCGCTCACCCGGGAGATGCCGGTCAGGGCGGCGCACTCGGCGGAGGACAGGGTGCCGTCGGCCTGGCGGAGGGTCCGTTCGACCAGTTCGGCGGTCTCGACGCTCATGCCCTTGGGCAGCACGCCTGCCGGGGCGGTGGCCGTCCCTCCCGCCAGGAGGCGGTCCACGTCGGCCTGGCCGCGCACGACCGTGCCCAGCAGACGGTCGCGCCGCGCGGCATACCGCTCCAGGCGGGGGCGCAGATCCTCGAAGTCGAACGGTTTGAGCAGGTAGTCGACCACTCCCCGGCGCGCGGCGCTGCGCACCGTATCGGCTTCCTGGGCGGCGCTGATCACCATGACGTCGCAGTCGTGGCCCGCGGAGCGCAGCCGGGGGATGACGTCGAGGCCGAAGACGTCGGGCAGATACAGGTCGAGCAGGACGAGGTCCGGGCGCAGGTCGTCCACGGCGTCGACGGCCTGCAGGCCGGTGTGGGCCGTGCCGACCACCCGGAAGGGCTCGACCTGTTCGACGAACCCGCGGTGCACCCGGGCGACCATGAAGTCGTCGTCGACGACGAGGACGCCGATCGTCCCGCCCGCTGCGGGCGTGCTGTGCGCGGCCGTCATCGGGACACTCCTTCCGCCACCGCGCCGGCGGGGTGGCTGACTGTCATACGCGCGGTGAACACCGCACCGCCTTCAGGGCTGCTGGTCACGGAGATCTCCCCACCGTGGCGTTCGCACACCAGCTTGGTCAGCGCCAGGCCGATGCCCCGCCGGCCCTCCGGATCGGCCTTGGTGGTGAATCCGTGGGCGAAGACCTCTCGGGCGAGTTCCGGAGCCAGGCCCGGCCCGGAGTCCCGGACGACGATCTCGACGCTGGAGGCGTCCTGCCGCAGCTCCACCTCGACCCACGCCTCGTCCTCGGCCCGGTGCACGGCGGCGGCGTCCACGGCGTTGTCGACGAGGTTCCCGATCACCGTGGCGACGTCGGCCGCGTCCTCGGCCGCGAGCCGGTCGAGCGCGGTGCCGGCGGAGATGCGCAGCGCCACTCTGCGCTCGGCCGCCAGGGAGGACTTCGCCATCAGCAACGCGGCGATCGCGGTGTCGCGTACGCGCCGCGCGAGGGTCATGTCCAACGACTGACGGCGCTGGTTCAGGGCGCGGATGTGCCGCACCACTTCGTCGTGCTCGCCGATCTGGATCAGTCCCGAGATGGTGTGCAGTTGATTGGCGAACTCGTGGGCCTGCGCGCGCAGCAGTTCGGAGGAGCTGCGGAAGGAGCCGATCTCGCGCTCCAGTTCGGCCAGTTCGGTGCGGTCGCGCAGGGTGGTGACGGAGCCGAGGGTGCGGCCGTCCTTGACGACGGTCATCCGGTTCATGACCAGCATGCGGGCGTGACGGATGACGACCTGGTCCGGCCGGCCGGCGCCGCCGCCCTCGGCTCCGACGAGCACGTCCCGCAGCCGTCCGTCGATGCCGAGCGCCTCCAGGCTCTGCCCCACGCAGTCCTCGGGCAGGTCCAGCAGCCGGCGGCCCACGTCGTTGACGAGGGTGAGGCGGTGCTGCGGGTCGAGTGCGACGACGCCCTCGGCGATCCCGTACAGCATGGCCTCGCGGTGCTCGGCCAGCCCGGTGATCTCGACCGGCTCCAGACCGTGGGTCTGGCGCTTGACCCGCCGGGCGAGGAGCCACGACCCCGTCGCGCCCAGTGCGCTGGCGATGCCCAGGTACGCGAGCAGGTACGAGGAGGCGCCGCTGAGCCGCTGCCACGGGGTCGGGAACGACTCACCGATCATCACGGTGCCGAGGATGCGGCCGAGGTCGCTGCGCTCCGCCCCGAGCACCGACACCTGGGCCACCAGTTCGCGGTTGCCGTCCAGCGTCAGCTGTCCCGACCAGCCGCGTCCCGCGCCCGCGCCCGGTCCCAGGGGCAGCGGCTCGCCGACGGCGGTGGGGTCGGTGGAGGAGACGACGCGGCCCTGGGCGTCGGCCACCGTCACGGAGGTGACACCGGACTGCGCCAGGGTGGAGTGCACCAGCGGGGCCAGTGTCTCTTCCGGGGCGGGGCGCACGAGCTGGCTGCGGACCAGGGGGTTCGCGGCCAGCTGCTCCGCCAGCGCGTCGACCCGGCGGCCCTCGACGCGTTTGAAGGTGGCCTCGGACTGGGCGAGGGAGAAGCCGGCGACCGCCAGCAGCACGACCACGATGATGGCCAGCTGGAGGGCGAGCATCTCTCCCGCCAGCGTATGGCGGCGGAAGACAGCGACCACAATGAACTCAATCTTTCATGCTGACACAACATGGGCAGCACATGTGCCGGATCGCATAATCATGACGTCCGCCAGATGAAATCGGAAGTGAGGTGCCATGAGAGGTCCCGCACGCGCCTTTCTCGGCACCCTCGCCGTACTGGCGCTGCTGCCGGCGGCCAGCGGCTGCGCGGGGTGGCCGGCCGGCGGCCGCGACCCGGTGCAGGGCCTGCGGATCGTCGTGCCCAACACCCCGGGCGGCGGCTACGACACCACGGCGCGGACCGCGGCGCGGGTCATGGACGAGACCGGCATCGCAGCGGACGTGCAGGTCTTCAACCTGCCGGGCGCGGGCGGCACGGTGGGGCTGCAGCGGATCGTCGACGAGCGCGGCAACGGTGACCTCGCCCTGCAGATGGGGCTCGGTGTGGTGGGAGCCGCGCACGTGGCGAAGGCGAAGGTGAGCGTCGCCCGGACCACCCCGATCGCGCGTCTGATCGAGGAGCCGGGCGCGGTGGTGGTCCGCAAGGACTCGCCGTACCGGACGGTCCGGCAGCTCGTCGACGCCTGGCGCGCGGCCCCGGGCCGGCTGCGGGTGGGTGGCGGCTCCTCCCCCGGCGGGCCCGATCACCTGCTGACCATGGAGCTGGCCGAGGCGGTCGGCATCGACCCGAGGAGGGCCGGCTACGTGGCCTACGACGGGGGTGGCGGCAATCTCCTGCCGGCCCTCCTGGACGGGAAGGTCGACTTCGCCGTCAGCGGGTTCGGCGAGTTCCTGGACCAGATCGGCGGGGGCCAGCTCCGTGTCCTGGCCACCACCGGCGACCGGCCGGTCGCTCCTCTCCCGGGGGTTCCGACGCTCAAGTCGTCCGGCATCGACCTGGTGTTCGACAACTGGCGTGGCGTCGTCGCGCCGCCCGGCATCAGCGAGGCCGACAGGAAACGCTGGACCGCCGTCCTGACCGCGCTGCATGACTCCCGGCGCTGGAAAGCCGAACTCGTCCGGCACGGCTGGACGGACGTGTTCGCCACCGGCGACACATTCCGCTCGTACCTGGTCCAACAGGACAAGCGGGTCGCCGGTCTGGTCGCGCGGCTCGGTCTGGAGTGAGGGCCGGGCGGCCGCCTCGCCGCGGCGACCGGACCCCTGCCGGCCGCGGCCGGTCCGCGACCGCACCCCGATCACGCGGTGATCGTCGTCGCCCCGGGAGCCCGCGGGCCTGACCGGCGGCCCGGCCCGGCCCGGAAGCCCCGGACACCTTCACCGTGCCCACCGGCAGGCGGCCCCCGCCCGCCGGGGCCCCGGCCTGACCTGCGCCCGGCCTGACCGGGCGGCCTCCCCAGGCCACGAGCCCCGAAGAGATCCGCAGAAGCCGGCCGGCAGCAGCCGGTGACGGGCTCTGTCCGCCGTACCCGATCCACCGGCCCCCTCGCGGCCGGCCGTCGAAAGGTGTCTCCGCATGACCTCACACGCGTGGTTCCTGCTGCTCGTCCTCACCGTGGCGATCGCGCTGCTGATCTACCTGATCAACTCGCGGCTGCGGGTCCATCCCTTCGTCGCGCTCATCCTCGTGAGCGTGGGCACCGGGCTGGCGGCCGGCGAACCGGTCGGCAAACTGACCGATTCCCTGGAAGAGGGTGCGGGCGGGACACTGGGCGATGTCGGCCTCACCCTCGCCCTGGGGGCCATGCTCGGCCGCCTGCTGTCCGACTCCGGCGCCACCGACGCCATCGCCCACGCCGTCGTCGACCGGTCCAGCACCCGCCGGCTGCCCTGGCTCGTGGCAGCCGCCGCGTTCGTCATAGGCATCCCGATGTTCTTCGAGGTCGGCCTCATCGTGCTGCTGCCCCTCATCTTCAGCGTGGCACGCCGCCTGGAGGCCGACGGCGGCGCCAAGGGCTCCCCCTACGTGCTGCTCGGCGTCCCGGCGATCGCGGCGCTGTCCACCCTGCACGGCATGCTTCCCCCGCACCCGGGGCCGCTGACCGCCGTGACCGGGCTCCACGCCGACCTCGGGCTCACCCTCGGTGTCGGTCTCGTCTGCGCGATCCCCACCGTCGTCCTGGCCGGTCCCGTCTACGCCCGCTGGATCGCGCCCCGCATGGCCGACGTCCGCCCCGACGCCGCCCTCGTCGCACAGTTCACCGGCTCCGGCCCGCGCACCGGGGCAGCGCCTGAAGCCGCCTCACCCTCCGGTGCCGCGGTGCGGGAGCCCGCCGCACCGCGGTCCCGCGGCGGTGTTCCCACGAGCCTGGCCGTCGCCTCCGTACTCGTCCCCGTCGCCCTGATGCTGCTGCGCACCCTGGCCGAGACGGTGCTGGACGAGTCCAGCGCCCTGCGGTCCGCGCTCACCTTCGCCGGAGAGCCCCTGGTGGCGATGCTGGCGGGCTTCCTGTTCGCCCTGGGGGTGACCCTGGTGCGCGGCGACCGCTCCGGTGAGCGGACCCGCGACTCCCTGACCGACAGCCTCAAGTCCATCGCCGCCATCCTGCTCATCATCGGCGGCGGCGGCGCGTTCAAGCAGGTGCTCCAGGACTCCGGCATCGGGGACGCCATCGCCTCCGCCGCCGAGGGGGCGCACCTCAACGTGATCCTGCTCGGCTGGCTGATCGCGCTGCTGCTGTCGCTGACCACGGGTTCGGCCACCGTCGGCATCGTCTCCGCCACCGGCATCGTCGCCCCGCTGACCGGAACCGGCGGCGGTCTGGAGGCGTCCCTCCTCGTGGTCGCCATCGGCGCCGGCTCCATCGGCCTCAACTACGTCAACCACGCGGGCTTCTGGCTGGTCAAGGAGTCCTTCGGCATGGACCTCGGCCAGGCCGCCCGGACCCAGACGGTCGTGCAGACCCTGGTCAGCGTGCTCGGCCTCGGCATGGCCCTGCTCCTGTCCGTCTTCGCCTGACAGGAGCAGGGGCGGGGCCTCACACGTCCGCGTACGCCGCCGGCGGCTCGTACCCGTCCGGGACACGGGCCGGTGTGACGGTGGCGATCCGTGTGCCGCTCTGCTCGTGATGCGCGTGCCGCTCTGCTCGTGAGGGGTGACGCAGCGCGTGGCCGTCTCCCGCACCGGGGGCACGGTCCGGCACAGGGTCTCCGGGCGCATCCCGGCGGCCTGGCGGCCCGCCCGCGCACAAGCCCACGAGGCCGGCGGCCACCGGGCTCCGGCGGAGGACCGGTACCGGCAGCGCCGTGATGCGGGACGGCCGCGGGCCCGGGTGGGTGCACCGCACCCACGCCCGGGCCCCTGGGATGGTTCTAACGTGGCGGACATGGAAAGCGACCACCAGCTCGGTGACTACCTGCGTGCCCGCCGCGCGATGACCACGCCGCGGGACGTCGGACTGCTCGACGGCGGCGACCGGCGGGTGCCGGGGCTGCGGCGGGACGAGGTGGCGCTGCTCGCCGGGGTGAGCACGGACTACTACATCCGCCTGGAGCAGGGCCGTGAGCGCAACCCGTCCGAGCAGGTGCTCCGGGCGATCGCCGCGGCACTGCGGCTGGACGGTGCCGCCGCCGCGCACCTGTTCCGGCTCGGCCTGCCCGTCTTCGCCACGGCGGCCGCGGCGCCGGCCGTCGCCCCGGAGCTGGTGCGGCTGATGGACGGTCTGCGCGACGTGCCGGCCTTCGTGGTCGGCGCGGCGCAGGACGTGCTGGCGGCCAACGCGATGGCGCGCGAGCTGTACCGCGGGTTCGCCCGGTACGACAACCTGCTGCGGATGATCTTCCTCGATCCGTTCGCGCGGGAGTTCTACGTCGACTGGGACAAGGCGGCGCGCACCGCGGTGGGCAACCTGCGGGCGTCCTTGGCGCAGTTCCCCGACGACGAGCGGATCGAGCGGACCGTCGGCGAGCTGAGCGTGCGCAGCCCCGCCTTCACCGGCCTGTGGGCACGCTACGAGGTCCGGCCCCGCACGCAGGAGGACAAGCACTTCCGCCACTCCCGCGTGGGTGAACTGCGCCTGCACTTCGAGGCGCTGGCCGTCACCAGCGCCCCGGGCCAGCACCTGTCCGTCTACAGCGCGGAACCCGGCAGCCCCAGTGCCGACGCCCTGCTCCTGCTGCGCCGGCCGGCCGAGCAGGGCTCGGCTCCCACCGTCCAGGACGCCCCCGCGGAGGACGGGGACGCCCGGTAACCGGATCACGACCGCCCACGGCGTCCGGCCGGCCGGGGCGGCGCCGCGCCCCTCGGACTCGCCGGCGCCGCGTGACCCGCTCCCCCGCGGCGCCGGCCGCCACCCTCCCCGCCGGCCGGCTCGCCCGCCCTCCCCCCACACACTCACGCACGCATCACTCACTCAACTCACTCAACTCAGCCACTCACTCACCCACTCACCGAAGAAGGCACCTCGCACCATGCTGCTTCCCTCCACCGAGGCAGGCCGGGGACGGCCCGTCGTCCTGCTGCACGCCCGGCCCACCGACCGCACCATGTGGGACGCCCACCTCCCGCTGCTCGCCGGGGCGGGCGTGCGGACCATCGCCCTGGACCTGCCCGGCCACGGCGACGCGACCGTGCCCGACCGCCGCGAGGTGGCCCCCTGGACGGACGTGCTCGACACGCTCGGCCACCTCGGGGCCGACCGCTTCGTGCTCGCCGGGAACTCACTGGGCGCCCTGGTGGCGCTCCAGACCGCCGTCACGGCGCCCGAGCGGGTGGAGGGCCTGGTCCTGGTCGGGTACCGGCCCCACGACCAGCCCGCCTCGCCGCGTCTGGACGCCGCCTGGGAGGCCGAACGGACGGCGCTGGCCGCCGGTGACCTGGACGCCGCGGTGAAGGCCGGCGTCGAGGCATGGACCTCGGCCGGGGCGACCGAGGAGGTACGCGCCCACGCCGCCCGTATGCTCCGCCGCCGGCTGACCGACCAGCTCACCCACGGCGAACCGCCCCAGGCGGCGGATCCCCTCGGCGCGGGCCCGGCGGCGCTGCGCACGCTCAGGGGCGTGCCCGCCCTGGTCGGCGTCGGCGAGCACGACATGCCCGACTTCCACGAGGGCGGCGAGGATCTGGCCCGCGACCTCGGTGCGGGCCGGACCGCCGTCGTCCCCGGCGCGGGGCATCTCGCGCCGCTGGAACAGCCCGCGGCGTTCTGCGCCCTGCTGCTGGACTTCGTCCGCCGCCTCCCGCAGCAGTCGTCGCCGCCCGCACGCAAGTAGGGACCACCCCTGCCCGGCCCCGCTCGGTCAGGGGCGGGTCGCAGGGTGGCCGCAGCGGTGGGGACCGCGCCGATGCAGGCGCGCCGGCCGGCGCCCCGGGAGGAGGGCGCGAAGGTCACGGCTCAGCGGTTGCGCGGCACCCTCCCACGTCTCACCTGAGCCGGGGAGTCAGGGCCGGGAGGTCCGGGCGGACTCGTGGTCGCGGACGCCGGACAGGTCGTGCCCCGGCAGGGCCTGGGCGGACGCCGGACAGGTCATGCCCCGCCAGGGCCGGGGCGGACGCCGGACAGGCCATGCCCCGCCAGGGTCTGGAGTCGCGGACGCCGGACACGTCGTGCTCCGCGGGGGCCTGGGGACGCGGACGCCGGACACGTCATGCCCCGCCAGGGCCTGCGGACATCTGCTAGCCGTCGATGTCCAGGGCCGTCCCGTAGAGCCGCTCGACCGCCAGCCGGATGACGACCCTGCGCTCGGCGACCTGTTGCGCCAAGAACGCGTCCTCGTCCTCGGGCTTCGCGGCCGCCGGGATCATCGCGAGCAGTTCCCGCCCGACCGCGTCCCCGGGGACCGTCGTGGCCTCGGACGTCTCCGCCGTTCCCTCGGCGACGGCGAACGACCAGACGTCGCCGCCCTGCACGTGCAGCGCCGCGCGCGGGTCGCGCCGGAGGTGCTTGACCTTGACGCGGTCGGCCGTGGTGGACAGCCGGACGACGCGGGCCTCGGGGTCCCAGCTGTAGAGCATGGTGGTCAGGTGCGGGTGGCCGCTTCGCTTGACGGTGGCGAGGGTCCCGAACCGCTGCTTCGCGAGCAGGTCGGAGAGGGCTTGATCGGACAGGGGGCGCGGCGCGGGTCCTTGAGTCATGCTGCGATCAACTTCCGCCACGGGCAGGGCATTCCACAGACCCACCGGCGTTCGACGCGGCGCCGGGTGCGGGTGTGCCCCCGGCGCCCCCAGGCAGGCGCCGGCACCGGTACAGCCGGGCCCTGACCGAGCATGACCGACCGGAGCCGACGGTCACGTCGCCGCGCTGGGGACCCCAAGTGCTCCACGCCGGACTATCGTTGGCTGATGCGCACGCACCCCATCGACCGACCGGCCGATCTCGACACGGTCCGTGAGTCCTACGACCGCGTGGCCGACAACTACGCCCACATGGTGCAGACGACGGGAATGGGCGACATCCGCCGCTACCCGTGGCTCAAGGCGTCCATCGACGCCTTCGCCGACACCGTGGGCGGCCTGGGCCCCGTCCTCGACGTCGGCTGCGGCCCCGGCACGGTGACCGCCTACCTCGCCGAACGCGGACTCGACGTGTCGGGGGTGGACCTCTCTCCCCGTATGATCGAGAACGCGCGCCGTCTCCATCCGCAGTGCCGCTTCAGCGTCTCCTCCGCCACCGACCTCGACCTCGCGGAAGCGTCCCTGGGCGGCGTGCTCGGATGGTGGTCGCTGTTCAACCTGCCGCGTGACGTCCTGCCGCAGGTTCTCGGCATGTTCGCCCGCGCGTTGAAGCCGGGCGGCCACTTCATCACCGGCACCCACGTCGGCGAGGAAGACCTCGTGCGCACCGAGGCCTACGGCGGTGTCCCCGTCCGCTGGACGACGCACAAGTGGCGGCCGGAGCAGTTCGTGGAGCTGATCGAGCAGGCCGGCCTGAGTCCGGTCGCCGAACTGCGGCTCCCCCCGGACGAGCACAGCGGACCGAGTGTGGTGGTCATGGCCGAGCGCCGCGGCTGAACGCTCTTCCGGCGACGCGGGAGACGCCGTGAACCCCGGGGACGCCGTGAACCCCGGAGAGGCCGGGGAGGCCTGGGACGCCGTGAACCCCGGGGGACGCCTGGGGCGCCGGGGAATCGTCGCGTCGGCCGGACACGTCGTCGAGAAGCAGGCGTCCGGCGTCCAGTTCGGCGATGTGCGTCCTCGGGGGCTGCCGCACTTCGAGTTCGTGCACAAGGCGGTGGGGGGCGACCGGATCATCTGGTCCGTCGACCACCCTTACCTGGCGCCGGACGGCACGCGCGCCCGCATCGAGGAGCCGCCCGTCAGCCACGAGGACAGGGAGAGGACGACCCGCCTGAACGCCGAGAAGCTGTTCGGCCTCTGAGGTTCTCCGTGCGGATCAGGACGGAACGGGTGGCGCGGCGGGCACCCGGCGCGCCGCGCCACCGGCCCGCTCAGACCGCCTGGAGGAAGGGGTAGTCGGTGTAGCCCTCGGCGCCCGGGGAGTAGAACAGCTCCGGACGCGGTGCGTTCTCGGCGTGGCCGCCCCGCCAGCGCTCGACCAGGTCGGGGTTGGCGATGACCGCGCGGCCCACGGCCACCGCGTCGGCGTGCGCCGCCTCGATCAGCTCCGCGGCCTCCTCGCGCGTGGTGGGCGCGGAGAAGCCGCTGTTGGCGATCAGCTTGCCGCCGAAGCGGCGGCGCAGTTCCTGGACCAGGTCGCCTGCGGGCTCGCGGTGCAGGACGGAGAGGTAGGCCAGGCCCAGCGGACGCAGGCGGTCCATCAGGTGCCCGTAGGTGGCCAGTACGTCGTCCCGGTCGGTCTCGACGGCGTCCTGGATGTTGTGCTCCGGCGAGACGCGCAGCCCGACCCGGCCGGGACCGACGGCCCCGGCCACCGCCGTCACCACCTCGGCGACGAAGCGGGCCCGGTTCTGCGGTGAGCCGCCGTACTCGTCGGTGCGCCGGTTGGCGGCCGGGGAGAGGAACTCGTGCAGGAGGTAGCCGTTGGCGCCGTGGATCTCCACGCCGTCCAGGCCCGCCTCCAGGACCGCCCGGCGGGAGGCGGTGACGAAGTCGTCGAGGGCCGCCCGTGCCTCCTCGGCGGTCAGCGCGTGCGGCACCGGGTAGGGCTGCCTGCCCTTCTCCGTGTGCCCTTCGCCCTCGATGGCGACGGCGCTGGGGGCGACGACCCGGCGGCCGCCGTTGACGTCGGGGTGGGTGACCCGGCCGCCGTGCATGACCTGCATCACGATGCGGCCGCCGCGGGCGTGCACCGCCTCGGCCACCCGCCGCCAGCCGGCCACCTGCTCGTCGGTGACGATGCCGGGCTGGCCGACGAAGGCCTGCCCCTCGTGGCTGGGGTACGTGCCCTCGGTGATGATCAGGCCGAGGCTCGCCCGCTGCCGGTAGTGCTCCACCACCAGGTCTCCGGGGACGCCCAGGGCGCCGGACCGCATCCGGGTCAGCGGGGCCATGACGACCCGGTTGGCGAGTTCGAGGTCTCCCAGGGAGACGGGCGTGAAGATGTCCATGTGCGTGGGCAACGGAATGCGCGCGATCAGGATTTCCGGATCCGGCCGACTGCGACGGACATCACTTCCCGGTCATGTTCTTCCCTTGCCGTACGCTCCCGGTGGACGCCGTCGGGCCCGGTGCCGTGGCGCCTGCCGCCGGGCCCCGTGTTCGCCGGTCCACGGTGGCGACGGGGGCACCGGCCGCCGCCAGGACGGTCCTGACCCGGCCCGCCGTCCCCGGCGGACGGGCCGGTCGGCCCGTCGCCCCCCGCGGCCGGGCCGGTCGCGGCCGGGGGCAGGGCGTCCGGTCCCCGCGAGGGTGGCACTGGCAGTGACAGTCTCCGCAGGAGTGCCGTCGAGGGGGATCTGGCTGGTGCGGGCCGCGCGTCCGAGGCTTGAGGCATGACAACCGCTGAAACCTCGCCGACCGTCGCGCCGGAGCGCCCCGGCTCCGCGTCCGCCCGCATGACGGGCCGTCAAGTCGCCGCTCTGGTGGTGCTCCTGGCGTCGCAGTTCATGATGGCCGCCGACTTCTCCGTGCTGAACGTGGCACTGCCCGAGGTGGGCACGGCGCTCGGCTTCTCCACCGGCTCCCTGCAGTGGATCACCACGACCTTCGCCCTGTGCGCCGCGGGCTGCACCCTGGTCTTCGGCCGGGTGGGCGACTTCGTGGGACGCCGGCGCATCTTCACCGTCGGCATGCTCGTGCTGACCGTGTCCTCCCTGATCGGCGGCCTGGCCGACTCGCCCGCGATGCTGCTGGCCGCCCGTACCCTGCAGGGGCTGTCGACCGCCGCCGTCACGCCCGCCGCGCTCGCCCTGCTCACCACCGCCTTCACCGAGCCCGCCCTGCGCACGCGGGCGCTCGGCCTGAACAGCGTGATGATGAGTTCCGGCTTCAGCGTCGGCGCGATCCTCGGCGGTGTCCTCACGGACGTGTTCTCCTGGCGCTGGGCGTTCTTCATCAACATCCCCGTCGCCCTCGCCGCGATCCTCGTCGTGCCCCTCGTCGTCGACGAGAGCCGCGCCGAGCAGCGCAGCCGGATCGACCTGCCCGGCGCCGTACTGATCACCCTCGGCCTGTTCGCCGGGATCTACGGTGTCACCCGCGTCGGTGAGAACGGGCTCGACGCGGCGGCCGGTGCCGCCCTGATCGCCGCCGCCGTCCTGCTGGGCGCCTTCTGGGCCGTCGAGAGCCGCACGGCCGACGCGCTGGTCCCGGTGCGGGTCCTGAAGCGGCCCGACATCGCCTTCGGCAACCTGGCGGCCCTGTTCATCTTCGGCGGCGAGACCGCGTTGATCTTCTTCACGGGTCTGTACGTGCAGAACGTGCTGGGCCTGTCGTCCCTGGTGGCCGGTCTGGTCCTGCTCGGCATCGGGGTGGGCCAGATCATCGCGGGCACGGTCGGCCCGCGTCTTCTCCAGCGGGTCCCGCCGCGCACGATGCTCGGCGTGTCCCTGGCCCTCCAGGGCGCGTTCATGCTGCCGGCGCTGTGGGCGAGCGCGGACTCGCGCTGGCTGATCCCGCTGATCGCCACCCAGTTCGTCAACGCCTTCTTCTCCATGACGGCGGCCCTGTCCTTCATGGTCATCGCCACCTCCTCCGTCGACACCGACATGCAGGGCATGGCGACCGGTATGGCCACCCAGTCCCAGCAGGTCGGCATCGCCATCGGCATCCCGCTCATCAGCGCGGTGTTCGCGGCCACCATCGGCCAGGGCACGGTGACCGCCGCCGAGCAGCTGTCCGGCATCCACGTGGCCGTCGGCGTCGACGCGGCGTGCCAGATCGCCGTCGGCCTGCTGCTGTGGGCGGTGCTGCGGCGCAAGGCGGCCGCGCGCGGCTGACGCACCGTCCGCAGGGCGCCACGGCGGATCGTGGCGCCCTGCGGACCGCTCCGGCGGGACCCGGTCCCGGCCGGACGCCGTTGCGTTCACCGCGTGGGACTTCATAATCGGAAGGGTGGAAGACATCGTGAACACGGACCTCGGCAGCTACCTGCGGCAGATGCGCGAGCGCGTCCGGCCCGAGCAGCGGGGGCTGCGCAGCGGCGGCGCCCGGCGCGTCCCGGGTCTGCGGCGTGAGGAAGTGGCGGCGCTCGCCGGTGTCAGCCAGACCTACTACACCCGGCTAGAACAGTCGCAGACCGCGCACGCCTCCCCGCAGGTCCTGCTGTCCATCGCCCGCGCGCTGGACCTGGGCCCGGACGAGCGGGACTACCTGCTCAAGATCGGTACGCCGGTGCAGGACCCGCAGGCGCCGGCGCCCTGCGGCGACCAGGTCAGCCCGTCCACGCGGATGCTGGTGGAGTCGCTCGGCACCGTGGCGGCGGCGGTGCTGAACTACCGCTGCGACATCCTCACCTGGAACCCGCTGTTCCACAAACTGTTCGCGCCGCACCTCGGCTTCGACGCGCCCGACCGTCCGGGGCAGCGCCCCAACATCATCAAGATGAACTTCCTCGACGAGGACGTCCGCGCGCTGTACACGGACTGGGCCACGGAGTCCGAGTCGAACGTGACGTATCTGCGCTACATCTCCGGAAACCACCGGCACGACCCGCAGCTCGCCGAGCTGATCGGCGAACTGACGATACAGAGCGAGGAGTTCGCCGCGCTGTGGTGCCGTCAGCGGGTGGCCAACTGCATCGAGGGCACGAAGCTCTTCGACCATCCGGTGGTGGGCGAGCTGGAGTTGATGTACCAGTCCGCCGATCTCCAGGACGGCAACATCCTGAAGTTCTACCACGCGGAACCCGACTCCCCGCACGAGGCGGCCCTGCGGCTGCTCACCGTGGACCTGGACCGGGTGCACCACCGCTGAGCCGCGGGCGGGCCTGCGGGCGCCGGGCGGACCGACGCCGGCCGGCACGGGTGCGCCGGCGGATGTGGGAGGGGGCGGGGCCCCGGCCGTGGAAGGCCGGGGCCCCGCCCCCTCGCGTGCCACGGGCCGGCTACGTCCGCCGCAGGGCCGTCACGCCCCAGGTGAAGCCCGAGCCCGCCGTCGCCACGATCACCAGGTCTCCCGGTCCGATCCGGCCGTCCCGTTCCAGCTCCTCCAGGGCGGCCAGCGGGTCCGCGCCGCCGAGGTGGCCGTCGAGGCCGTACTGGAACACGCTCCGCGAGGCGTCCACACCGAGTGCGGCCAGGTAGTCGCGGTGGGTCTCCTGGTTGCCGTGGGTGACCAGGAAGTACGCCACGTCGGCGACCTGGCGCCCGATGTCCTTCAGGACCCGGTGCGTCAGGGTGGTGAAGTTGTCGAGGAACGCCTCGCCGAGCCCGTCGAGCTTGTCGCCCCGCTCGACCTTGACCTCGCCGTCCTTGAGCTGCCCGTAGTACGCGTCCACCCAGCGCGGGTCGGTGTGGTGGGCGGCGCCGAGCACGTCGTACGCGCTCTGCGCGGGGTCGGCGGTCAGCAGGACGGCGGCGGCCCCGTCGGCGAAGTTGAACAGCTCCACGTAGCCGGTGCCGTACTCGACCAGCTCACTGAGCCGGTCCGCGACGACGACCAGGGCGTACTGGTGGGTGCCCGCCCGCACCTGGTCGTCGGCGAGTTTGACGGCCACCATGCCCGCGTTGCAGAAGTTGGAGACCTCGTAGCAGTGCGCGTCGGTGATCCCCAGCTCCTGCGCGATCTTCGCCGCGGGCGACCAGAAGGGGGTGCCCCACTCGCTGGAGCCCGCGTACAGGACCAGGCCGATCTCCTCGGGCCGCACCGGATTGCGCTCCAGGAGCCTGGCCGCGGCCGCACGGCCCAGGCCCCAGGAGGTCTCGCCCTCGGCCAGCACCGAGAACTTCCCCGACGGCAGGACCCGTTCCAGTTTCCCGGGGTCCACCCCGGAGGCCCGGGCGACCTCGTCGACGCTTCGTTTCCCACCGGGCATGGCCAGCGCGTAGTCGGCTATTCCCACGGTCTTCTCCCACCTGCGGTTCGGTCAGACGTATTCGACGACGGCGTGCGGCACATAGGGCGCCTCCAGCCGCTGCGTCTCGGTGCCGTCGAGCACCAGGTCGAGTGCCGCGACCGCGTCCCGCAGGTGATGCGGGGCGGTCGCGCCGACGACGGGGGCGGTGACCGCCGGCCGGCTCAGCAGCCAGGCCAGGGCCACCTGCGCCATGGGCACGCCCCGTTCGGCGGCGATGTCCGCGACCACGCGCGCGACCGCGCGGTCCGCCTGCTCCGTGGGCCCGTAGAACCGCTCCTGGACCGGGTCGCCGGCGGTACGGGCCGATACGGTGTCCCAGTCCCGGGCGAGCCGTCCGCGGGCCAGCGGACTCCACGGGGTGACGCCGACGCCCTCGGCCAGGCAGTACGGCAGCATCTCCCGTTCTTCCTCGCGGTTGATCAGGTTGTAGTGGTTCTGCATGCTCACGAACCGCGTCCAGCCGTGCAGTTCGGCCACGTACTGCGCCCTGACGAACTGCCAGGTGTGCATCGAGGAGGCGCCGAGGTAGCGGACCTTGCCCGCGCGCACCACGTCGTGCAGGGCCTCCATCGTCTCCTCGACGGGTGTCTCGGGGTCCCAGCGGTGCACGATGTACAGGTCGATGTAGTCGGTGCCCAGCCGGCGCAGGCTCGCGTCCACCTCGCGCATGATCGCCGAGCGGGACAGGCCGCCGGACAGCGGGCTGTCGGTGAGCTTCTCGTACACCTTGGTGGCGATGACGACGTCCTCGCGCCGGGTCAGTCTGCGCACCGCCCGGCCCAGGAACTCCTCGCTGGTGCCCAGGGAGTAGATGTTGGCGGTGTCGAAGAAGTTGATGCCGAGGTCGAGGGCCTGGGCGACGAAGGGCAGGCTCTCGGTCTCGGGCAGCGACCACGGGTGGGTGCCGAGCCCGGGTTCGCCGTAGCTCATGCAGCCCAGCGCCAGCCGGGACACCTTCAGGCCGGACGAGCCCAGCCGCACGTACTGCAACGTCGTTCCTCTCGGGTCGTTCCGTGCCGGGCGGTCAGTTCGTGACCTGCTCGCGCACCTCGGTCAGGCGTCCCCAGGAGGCGATGCCCTCGTCCAGCGGGATGTCCAGGCTGGCCAGGTACATGGCGGTCATGGCGCTGTGGCCGGCCAGGTGGGTGACCTCGGCGATCTCGTTCTGCGAGTAGTGCTCCCGCAGGGCGCGGAACGCCTCCTCGCTCGCCCTGTGGTCGACCATGCAGTCGGTGACGTAGCGGACGAGCGCCGCGCGGGAGGCCGGCATCTCGTCGTAGCGGCCCTCCTCGATCGCCCGGATCTCGTCGTCGTCCAGGCCGGCCTTCTTCGCGAGCGGGTAGTGCAGCAGCCGTTCGAACTCGCTGTCGCGCAGCTTCGCCACGCGCAGCACGATCACCTCGCGGTCCAGCAGGCCGAGCAGGCCGACGGTGAAGGTGGCGCCGAGCGCGAGGTGCGCGGCGGCCGAGTCCTTGGTCAGCAGCAGCGCCCGGGTCAGGTTGGACTGGAACTTCTCGTACACCGCGCGCTGTTCGGGGGTCATGTCGGCGACTTCGGTGAGGGTGACGCGGGGGGCCATGGTGATCTCCTCGGAAGATGGTGCGGATGGTGCGGATGCTCGGGGATGGGACTCAGGTGGTCGCGGCGGCACCGGTTGGGGACTGCCGGACTCAGGTGTCGTGGCGGCGGTCCGTCGGGGACTGCCGGTCTCAAGTGGTCGCGGCGGGCGGCCCGCTGAGGGTTGCCGGACTCAGGTGGTCGTGGCAGGCGACCCGCTGAGGGCCGCCGGGTTCATGCCGGTACGGCGGTCAGGGGTGCGGTGGCGGTGGTGCGCGTGTGGCGGGCCAGTGCCCGGGTCAGCGCGTGCGCGTCGGAGACGGGGTCCTCGCCCAGGGCCACGACGGTGTCGAGGTGGCCGTCGGGGCGTACCACCAGGGCCTGGGCGGCGCGACCGAGCTTGCCCAGGAGCAGGCCGGGCGGGCGGCCGCCCAGGTCGGTGAGGAGGACGCCGTCCACCTCGGCGCGCAGGGCGTCCACGGTCCGCGTCCACTGCTCGTGGCGGTACTGGAGTCCGGGCCACAGCAGGACCGTGAAGCGGTCCACGGCGAGGACGGGTTCGGTGCTGGTGGCCCGCCAGCCCAGCGGCAGCCGCTCCCCCGGCACCAGGGTGCCGCGCCGGGGCCGGGGACCGTAGTGGGTGTCGAGCTGGGCCAGCCGGGGCGCCAGGACCCTCTCCAGGGCGCCGGTCGCGGTGCCGAGGCGGTACAGGGCGTCGCGGGCCAGGATGCGGCGCCGGGTCGAGTACAGGCCGATGCGGGCGAGCCGGGTGGACAGGCCGGCCACCTCCTCGACCGCGGGGCGGCGCTCGGTGTCGTAGCTGTCCAGCAGCTCGGGACGGTAGTCGCCGCGCACCACGCCGGCCAGCTTCCAGCCCAGGTTGACGGCGTCCTGGATGCCGGTGTTCAGGCCCTGCGCCCCGGACGGGCTCATGGCGTGCGCGGAGTCCCCGGCGAGGAAGACCCGGCCGCGCCGGTAGCTGCTCGCGGAGCGGACGTGTGCGGTGAACACGCCGCTGAACCGCATGTCGCCGAGCCGGCGCGCGCCGGGCACCCGCTCGGCCAGCAGCCGTTCGAAGAAGGCGCGGTCGGGGGTGTCGCCCGTGTAGTCGTCGGGGACGCTGGCGCCGACCCGGAACACCCCGTCGCCCAGCGGCGCCAGCACCATGTTGCCGGACCGGGTCAGGTAGTACGCGGCCTCGCTGCTGGTGGTCTCGCCCAGGATCTCCGCGTCGGTGATGGCCAGCCGGGTGCGCAGGGTGCGGCCCGCGAACCGGAAGCCGAAGGCGTCGCGGACGGTGCTGCCGTAGCCGTCGACGCCGACGACCCAGTCGTAGCCGCGGGTCTCGGTGCGGCCGTCGGGCAGGCGCAGCCGGCAGGTGACGCCGTGCGCGTCCTGGGTGCCGTCGAGGAAGGTGGTGTCGTAGGCGATGGTTCCGCCCAGTGCGGTCAGGTGCTCTTCGAGGATCGCCTCGGTGCGCCACTGCGGGATGGTGATGGCGAACGGATAGCCGACGCCCCGCAGCCGGTCGAACCGGACCAGGCCGATCATCTTCTTCTCGGAGTAGTAGTTCATCTGGTCGAAGTAGTGACCGTTGTCGACCAGTTTCCGGCCCACTCCGACGCGGTCCAGGAGTTCCAGGACCCGGGGCCACAGGATGGTGGCGCGGGAGTGCGGGCTCTGCCTGCGGAGCTTGGAGACGACGTCGGCGCCGATCCCGTGCGCCAGCAGCTCACTGGCGAGCACCATCCCGACCGGGCCCGCCCCCACGACGAGGACGCGCGGCCGCTGCATGTCAGCCACCCCCGCTCAGGCGCCGAGCGGGCGGAGCCGGTGCACGGACGGCGGACGGACGAAGGCGCCGTCGGTGGCCGCGAGGAAGGCGGCGACGTACTCCTGCTTCATGTGCAGGTCGATGGCGTCCTGGTCGGCCCACTCCTCGACCAGCACGATCACATGGTCGTGCTCGGCGGAACGGAAGGCGTCGAACCGCAGCGCGCCCTCCTCCTCGCGGGTCTCGGCGCACAGCCGCGCGAAGGCGTCCGCGGTCTGCTCCGTCCGGTCCGGTACGACGTCGAAGAGGACGGTGATCTCGATGCTCATGCGGGGGTCACTTCCTGTGCGGTGAGGTCGTCGAGGGCGACGGGGGTCAGGGGTTCGCGGGAGCGGCCGGGACCGGCGCACTCCTCGGGGGCGGCGTTCCAGTGGCGCAGGACGAGGCCGGGGCGGCCGGACGGGGTCCACCCGGCGTCCAGGCAGAGCGCGTGGCAGGTGCCGACCAGGGCGCGGGGGGCTTCGGCCCGGTCCGCCAGCAGGGCCCGGGTCAGCAGGTTCAGGACGCCGCCGTGGGCCACCACCAGCAGCCGTCCGGCTCCGCGGTGCGCGGTGAGGATGCCGGCCAGCGCGCCGCCGAAGCGGGCCAGGGCGGCGTGTCCGCTCTCGCCGCCCGGCGGCGCGTACCCCGGGTCGGTCAGCAGCCGCCGCATCGTGGCCGGGCGGCGCCGGGCGAACTCGGCGCGGTCCAGGCCGTCGAGTGCGCCGAGGTGGCGTTCGCGCAGGCCGTCGACGCGGTGGTGGGGTACGTCGAGCCGGCCGGCGGCGTACGCGGCGGTCTGCGCCGCCCGGGACAGCGGCGAGGAGTACACCGCCGCCCAGCCGTCCGGCGGCAGCGACCGCGCGGCCCGCTGCGCCTGCCGCACCCCCTCGTCGCTGAGCGGGGCGTCGGTCTGCGCCTGGAACCGGCCGGCCGCGTTGAGGCCGGTCTCCGCGTGCCGGAGCAGGACCACGCGCACGGGCTCAGGCGGCGGTCGGGCCGACGGCGGCGGGAGCGCCGAGGGCCTCGACCACGCGGGCGGCCTCGTCGACGCTCTGCCCGGAGGTGAGCACGCCCTCCGATATGGAGACGCCGAGCCGCTTCTCCAGGATCAGGGACATCTCCAGCAGGGCCAGCGAGTCCACGGCCAGGTCGTCGAAGACCGTGTCCGGGGAGACCTCTTCGGCCGGGATGTCGAACTTGCCGGTGAGGATGTCGATGATCATCGTGGTCACGGAGCCGGTCATGGTTCACCTTTCGCGGTGTGTGGGCGAAGTGCCGGTGTGCAGGAGGGTGTGCGGGGGGCTGCCGGAGAGGGGAAGGTGGGTTCGCCGGCAGGTGGGCCGTCAGGTGTGCCGGTGGGCGGTGGGCCGCGCCGGGTTCAGCCGGCCGGCAGGTCCGGCCAGGTCAGCGTGGCCGAGCCCCAGGTGGCGCCGCCGCCGAAGGCGGTCAGCAGGACCCGGTGTCCGGCGCGCAGGGTGCCGTCGGCCAGGCCGTCGGCGAGGGCGAGCGGGACGGAGGCGGCCGACGTGTTGCCGACGTGCTCGATGTTGGTCACCGCGCGGTCCGGCGGCAGCCCGAGCTGCTCGGCCACGGCGTGGATGATGCGCGTGTTGGCCTGGTGGGCCACGAGCCGGTCCACCTGCGCGACCTGCCAGCCCGTGCGCTCCAGCACGGTGCGCGAGGACTGGGCCATGCGGCGCACCGCGGCGAAGAAGACGGACTTTCCGTCCATGCGGAAGTACCGGTCCTCGGGCCGGGGCGTGCCGCCGCGGGAGCGCTCCTCGGCGCCCCCGCCCCTGACGGTGATCAGGTCGGCCAGTGAGCCGTCGCTGCCCAGGTCCACGTCGAGCACGGCGCCGGGCTCGTCGCGGGTCCCGGCCCGCAGCAGTACCGCGCCGGCCCCGTCCCCGAAGATGACGGAGGTGGTGCGGTCCCCGGGGTCCAGGATGGTGCTGAAGGACTCCGCGCCGATCACCAGGACCCGTCCGGCGAAACCGGCGGTCACGGCGGCGGCACCGGCCTGGAGCGCGTAGAGGAACCCGGAGCACACGGCGGCCACGTCGAAGGCCGGCACCCCGGTCAGGCCCAGGCGGTCGGCGACGGCCGGCGCGGTGGCCGGGCAGGGGCGGTCGGGCGTGGTGGTGGCGACGATCACCAGGTCGGCGCCGTCCGCACCGGCGTTCTTCAGGGCGCGCCGGCCGGCTTCGACGGCCAGGTCGCCGGTACTGGTGCCCGGGTCGACGACATGGCGCGTGGCGATGCCGGTGCGGGTCCGGATCCAGTGGTCGGAGGTGTCCAGGTGCCGGGCGAGGTCGTCGTTGGTCACGACCCTGGGCGGTACGTGTCCGCCGACCCCGGCGATCACCGCTGCTCGGGTCATGCCGCCGCACGCCCCTCGGGGAGCCGGTGGGCGACCGCCGACCGCACCTGGAGTCCGGCGAGTTCACCCGCCACGGTCAGGGTGCGCCAGGTGCCGTCCGCCTTCTCCAGCAGGCCGGCGTCGTCCAGGCGGGTGGTCACCGGGACCCGGTGGCCGGGGCGGTCCGGGCGGGAGGCGGTGAGCACGGTCTGCCGCATCCAGAGGGTGTCGCTGTCCTGCCGGCGCATGCCGTCCAGGTCGTACAGCATGATCTGGGCGAGCTGGAGGGCGGTGACGAAGGCGTCGATCATCGACACCGACGGCTGGTACGCGCCTTCGAGTCCGGCGGCCGGCACCGGTGCGCCGTCCTCGTGGACGACGGTCAGCGCGGCCTCGGCCCGCAGCGCGCGGTGGTCCACCCGCACGTCGTGGATCAGCTGGCGCCGCGTGGTGAACCCGGTGCCGAAGTAGCGGTCCGCGGCCGGTCCGAGCAGCTCGTCCAGGCCCGCGCGGGTGCCCGGGCGGGGCGCGGCCGCGACCGGCGCGTGCTCGATCTCGCAGCGCACCCGCATGGTGCCGATCGCGCAGTCCACCACCGACACCACGCGCGCGGGATCATCCGCGGCCGGTTCGGTGCCGCGCAGCGTCGCCCGGGCCGGCAGCCCGGCCAGGTCCTCCTGCGGGCTGCCGCCGGCCGCCATCCGCACCCTGCGCAGCCAGGCGCCGCGCAGGTCGGTGCCGGGGCCGCGCAGGCAGGCCTCGGCCAGCTGGGCGGCGACGACGAGGCCGTCGACGGTGCTGAAGTGGGGGCGCAGGTCGGTGCCGGCCGCCTTCTTCGACCAGTCGGACGGGTAGCGCACGCCCACCAAGGTGCGCGCCTGGAGCGTGCCGTCGGCGACGTCGAGGGCGACCTCGCCGATGTCGTAGCCGACCCGGCGGAAGCCGCGGCCGAAGAAGCGCCGCTCGGCGGGGCCGAGGTGGTCGTCGACGGACATCGGCACGGCCGGTGCCGAGGCCGCCGGCGCGAGGGGGGTCGGAGTCGGGGTCATCGGTGCTCCGTTCGTCGGGAGGGGGCGAGCCGGGGCGGCGGGGCGGTCGCCGGGCGGAACCCCGGCCGGCGGGCGCCGCCGCGCCGGACCGCACAGGTCAGACGTGCCGTGCAGGTGCGGTGGCCGAGGTCGTCGGTGAGGACGATCTCGTACGAGGCCGTGGTCTGCCGCTCGTCGAGGGGCCGGCACACCCCGGTGACGGTCCCCGAGGAGACCCACCGGTGGTGCGTGCAGGAGAGGTCGACGCCGACCGCGTTCCCGCCGGGGCCCGCGTGCAGGAACGCGGCGACGGAACCCAATGTCTCCGCGAACACCGCGTTCGCGCCGCCGTGCAGAATTCCCAGCGGTTGGCGATTTCCGGAAACCGGCATGGTGCCCACGACGAGTCCCGGTTCACATCGGATTATCTCTATGCCCATCTGCCGGGTGAGTTGTTCTCCCGCGTATGAGCCGTCGACCCTTATGGGCCCGAGCATCATGTTCGGCATTGGTCTCCGTCTTTTTCCGCGGCCCGCACCGGCGGACCGACAGGAGTCAAACACGGGGGCCCGACCGCCATAAGGGGCATGGCCTGTTGCTGCCATGCCGGTCGTAAGTGCGCGGTGTTCCACGAGACTTGTGGGCCGGCGGCAACCCGCCGTCCATGTACATGTGCTTCGGTACGCTCGGCCGTACGTCTGTGTACGGTGGATCGACCGATCTGGAAGGGAGCGCCGTCCGGTGCAGCGTGTTTCGCTCGGAGGGCTCGATGTCTCGCGCATCGGCCTGGGAGCCATGACGATGTCCGACTACTACACGGGCGCGGGCAGCGACGAGCAGGAGGCCGTCCGCACCGTGCGGCAGGCCCTGGATCTGGGGGTCGACTTCATCGACACCGCCGAGATCTACGGTCCGTTCGTCAACGAGGAACTGGTCGGCCGTGCCGTCGCCGGGCGGCGTGACGAGGTGGTCATCGCGACCAAGTTCGGGCTGGTCGCGCACGACGGCGCCGGTCCCGACGTCCTCGACAGCTCACCGGCCAATGTGCGCAAGGCGGTCGAGGGCTCGCTGCGGCGGCTGAGTACGGACCGCATCGACCTGTGCTACCAGCACCGCGTCGACCCGGGGACGCCGATCGAGGAGACGATGGGCGCGCTGGCCGAGCTGGTGCGGGAGGGGAAGGTCCGGTACGCCGGGCTCTCCGAGGCGGGTGAGGAGACCGTGCGGCGCGCGCACGCCGTGCACCCGGTGGCCGCGGTGCAGACCGAGTACTCGCTCTGGTCGCGCCGGCCCGCCGAGCCGCTGCTGCCGGTGCTGCGGGAACTCGGCATCGGGCTCGTCGCCTACTCGCCGCTGGGCCGCGGTTTCCTGACCGGGGCGATCCGTTCCACGGCGGAACTGGCCGCGGACGACTTCCGGTTGAGCACGCCGCGGTTCGCCGACGGCAACTTCGAGCGCAACCTGGCCATCGTCGACGAGGTGGAGGCCGTCGCCGCGGACGCCGGCGCCACGCCCGCCCAGGTCGCGCTGGCCTGGCTGCTGGCGCAGGGCGACGACGTGGTCCCGATCCCCGGCACCAAGCGCGTGGCCCGCGTCAAGGAGAACGCGGCGGCCGACGCCGTCGTCCTGACCGCGGACCAGCTCGCCCGGCTCGACGCGCTCACTCCGCCGAGCGGCGAGCGGTACTCGGAAGAGGACCTGGCGCGGACCGGGTTGTGAGCGGGCGCGTGCGCCGCCACGCCGGTCGGGACGGAACGACACGTCCCGACCAGGGCTGAAGGTCACGTCACGGTCAGGGCGCAAGGGCACGTCACCGTCACGCGGAACGGCACGTCACCGTCACGCGGAAGGTCATGTCACGGTCGGAGCGCAAGGCCACGTCGGGCGAGCCGGCCGGGGCGGCCGGGGCATCGCCTTCCGCCCCGGCCGGCCGGCGGTCGGCCGCCGCCCACCGGGCTGACGCAGGGCGTCAGCCCGGGGCGCGGGGCCCGGCTACTTCGCCCGACGGCCAGTCAGATCCACTGGCGCCGGGCCGCTTCCACCCCCGCCTGGAAGCGGCTCTGTGCGCCCATCCGGACCATCACGGCCGCGATGGTCCGGCGGACGGTGCGGACGGACAGGCCGGTGCGCCGGGAGATGCCCTCGTCGGTCAGGCCCTCGGACAGCAGGGCCAGCACCTCCCGGTCCCGGCCGGCCGGAACACCGTGTCCGGGGGCGTCCGCCGCGGCGGGCGACAGGGCCGAGCGCGCCCACACCTGGTCGAAGAGCGCCTGGTAGGCCCCGACCAGTACCCGGCCGCGCAGCAGCGTGGCCGGGGAGCCCGCCGGGCCCGGTTCCGACGGGACGACCGCGAGGTCCCGGTCGGCGACCGCCATCCACACCGGGAGCCGCGGCAGCGCCCGGACGGCCGCCCCCGTGGCGGCGATCCGCCGGATGTCGCCGGCGTAGGCGGGATCGCAGCCGACGTCCGCCAGGTGCAGGGCGCGGATCCGCGCGCCGCGGCGGACCAGTTCGGCGCTCAGCGACGTGAGCCGCTCGCGCACCCGTGGCTCGTAGGGGCGCCGCGGCAGCGCGAGCCGGAACTCGCGCACCGTACGGTGGCGCAGCGTGTCGAGGAGAGAGGCCAGGGCGTCGTAGTCGGGCAGTGCCTCCAGCGTGGTGCGGGGGATCGTCCGGCGGTCGTCGGGTCTCATCGACAACTGGTTTTCCATGCCCTCATTCCACTGTGGAAATCGATACGTGGATTTAACACGGCGTTTCCTTCTGCGTCAGGAATAGGCCCTTGAGGAAAGGGGTCCGCGGTGCGGCGAGAGCCCCCTTCGGGCGTGCCATGTCATCGTCGGCAGACCCAAGGGTGGAGCTGACTTGAAGTGGTGTCAAGCGGCAAAAATTTGCCGCTGTCGAGCATTCCGGTTCTGTGTAATAGTGACTCCGGGCCAGGAGCCACTACGCCGGCATGAGTGCCACGAAGCGGGCGCCTGGCCGGTACGCGGGGAGGAGGACCTGGGCGGTGACAACCAACTCGGTCTGTGAAACATGGGGGAGAGAGAGATGGAAGCGTCCGCCCTGGCGAAACGCGATGATGCGTGGCCCGGCGTCCCACAGTTCCCGGCAGTCGGAATCATTCAGGGCACTCTCCAGTAAAGCCTGGAGGGTCGCGTCTTCCGGATACCGGAAGAGCGCGAAGCGCAGTTGGGCGAGATACAGCGAAGCCTGTCGATGCCAGTCGACTATCTGTTCCCGTGACTCTGGATTCTGCAGGACCCAGCGCATGAGATTGGCCCGCGGTTCGCGGACCCAGGGGAACCACTGAACCATCAGCTCGTTGCAGGCGATGACGTTCCACGCGTGGTCGATGAGATAGGCAGGGAAATTCGACTGCGCATCGACGAACTGCTTCAGGCGGGTCATCCTGCCGTCGTCGCCGTGCGGGTGCTCCTCGTCCGACACCTCGGTCCGCCGGTACCAGTACAGCGCGGTCCGTTCGTCCGGTCCCAGGTCCAGCGCGTCCGCGAGGCTGGTCAGCGTGTCCGCGGTGAGCGGCACCTGCGCCCCGCTCTCCAGTGCCCGGTACCAGCGTTCGCTGACGCCCATCCGGTGGGCGACCTCCTTCTGCGGCAGCGCCTTGGCGCGGCCGAGCCGTGCGCCGGCCTCGGCGCGCCAGGCGCGCAGCAGTGCGGGCAGGTCACCGAATTCGAGCTGGAATTCCTCCGGTTCCCCGCCTGTCGAAGCGGGTCCGGATATGTCGGTTTCACTGGTTCCGGTCACGATTGCCCCCGATCGCTGCTTAATCCGAGAGTCAACTCTAACGGAGGCCTGATCGCCTCCGGCGGCTGAGCACCGCTCAGTCGGCGCCAGTGACAAGGGAGTTCGGCCGGTAAAGACCGGCCGGACGCCTGAAAACGCGCCTCAAACGTCAGAGAAGTCACACCGAAACCGAGGATCAAGCTGTGAAGCACATCACGAACGCGGAAACACCGAGCGGCGCCCGGCAGGGCCGACGCGTCGTGGTCACCGGAGTGGGCGCGATCAGCCCCCTGGGGCTGGGCGGGGAAGCCCTGTGGGAGGGACTGATGGAGGGCCGCTCGGGCATCCGCCCGCTGGCCGCCCCCGAGTTCGCCGGCCATCCCGTGCGCATCGCGGGAACGGTGCCCGTCGATCCGCTCGACCTGTTGCCCAAACCCCAGGCCCGGCGCATGAACCGGGCCGCCCTCTTCGCGGTGCTCGCGGCCCGCGAGGCCTGGCAGGACGCCGGGTTCGCCGCGGAGGGCACCACGGCGAGTGGCCTCGACCCGGAACGGGTCGGCGTGTGCGTCGGCACCATCATCGGCGGGGCGTCCGTGCTGGTCGACGGCGACCGGCGGCTGCGCGACCGGGGCGTGCGGGCGGTCCCGCCGCTCACCGCCCCCATGACGGTCCCCTCCCAGGCCGCCTCACAGATCTCGCTGGACCTGCGGGTGACCGGCGAGGCCCGGACCGTCGTCAGCGCCTGCGCGTCCGGCACCGAGGCCATCGGGCAGGCCATCGACCGGATCCGCTACGGCCATGTGGACGTCGCGCTCGCCGGCGGGGCGGAGGCCGCCGTCACCCCGGAGATCATGGCCGCCTTCGCCGCGATGCGCGCGCTGTCGGCGCGCAACGACGAACCCGAGGCCGCCTCCCGCCCGTTCGCCAAGGACCGCACGGGCTTCGTGAACGCCGAGGGCGCGGGCCTGCTGGTGCTGGAGGCGGAGGAGCACGCACTGGCCCGCGGGGCCCGGATCTACTGCGAGGCCGCCGGGTGGGGCCTGTCGGCCGACGCGCACCACATGGCCGCGCCGGACCCGACCGGAGGCGGTGTCGCGGTCGCCCTGCGGCGCGCCATCGCCGACGCGGACGCGTCCCCCGCCGACGTCGTGCACGTCAACGCGCACGCCACCGCGACCGTGGAGGGCGACCTCGCGGAGGCGGCCGCCCTGCACACCGTCTTCGGCGACGGGGAGGGGACCGTCCCCGTGCCCGTCACGGCGCTCAAGGGGAACCTGGGACACCTCCAGGGCGCGGCCGGCGGGGTGGAGGCGGTGGCGGCGGCCCTCACCCTCCACCACGGCACCATCCCGCCCACCGTCGGCTGCGACGACCTGGACGACGCCATCCCCTTGGACGTGGTCCGAACCGTGCCCCGGCCGCTTCCCGACCACGGCGACCTGGTGCTGAGCAACTCCTTCGGTTTCGGCGGCCACAACGCGGTACTGGCGCTGCGCCGCGGCTGACGGCGGGGTGCGGCCGACGGCACTGAGCCGCGGCCCGCGTCGAGGCCGGCGAGGGCGGTCGGCGGCGGGCGGCGAGGGCGGCCTGCGGGCGGCCCTCGCTCCCCCGTCGTCCGCCCCCTCCCCCGCCGTCGCCCTCACCCTCTCCTTCACCCTCGCCGGGGGGAGGGCGCCGTGGGGCGGGGCGGTGGGGAGCCGTCCCAGGGGGTGGCGCGGTCGAGGACGGCACCGACGCGCAACGGCAGTTCCGCCGGCGCGCGCAGCACGACGTGCGGCCGGTAGCGGGGCGGCCCCTCGGCGAGCCGGGGCTCCACGACCCGCTGCGCGAACCGTGTGAACGCCAGCTCGGCCTCCAGCCGGCCCAGCGGGGCACCGAGGCAGTAGTGCGTGCCCAGGCCGAAGGAGAGGTGCCCGCCGGCGTCCTCCCGCTCCGCGTCGAAGCGGTGCGGGCAGCCGAAGGCGGCGCCGTCACGGTTCGCCCCCGCCAGCAGGAGCACCATGGTCGTACCCCGGGCGACGCGCGTGCCGCACACCTCCAGGTCCTCGCGGGCGTGGCGGTGCACGATCTGGAGCGGTGGCTGCAGCCGCAGCACCTCCTCGACCACGGCCGGCGCCGTCGTCCGGGGACGTTCGCGCAGCGCGGCGAGGACCTGCGGGTGCTCCAGCAGGAGCAGCAGGCCGTTCGCGATGAGGCCGACCGTCGTCTCGTGCCCGGCGTTCAGCAGCAGGCGGCAGGTGGTGACGACCTCTCGGTCGGTGAGCCGTTCGCCGTCCGGTGCCGCCGCCAGCAGCCGCGACATGACGTCGTCCCGCGGTTCGGCCCGCCGCTGGGCCGCCGTCCGGAGGAAGAAGGCGGTGAGTTCGGCCTCGGCCCTGCGGCGTTCGGCGAGGCCGGGCGGGGGCACGCCGAGGAACGCCAGGTACGGGTCGACCGAACGCCCGAGCAGGGAGGAGCGGACGCGGTACCAGTCCTGGTCGCCGGTGTCGATGCCGAGGACCCGGCAGATGACGGTGACGGGCAGCGGGGAGGCGAGGTCGGCGACGCCGTCCATCCGGGACCTCGTCGCCGCCTCGTCCAGCAGGTCGTCGATCAGCTCGCGGATCATGGGCGCCAGCCGCCGCGCGGCCCTCGGGGTGAAGTCGGGGGCGGCGAGCCGGCGCAGCGCCGTGTGCCGGGGCGGGTCGCTGAACAGGAACGACGGCAGCTCCATGGCGGGCGTCTCCCCGTCCCGGCCCGCCTGCCCGGCCTGCTCACCCCACCCGGCCGCTCGGCCGGTCTGCTCGGCGCCCTCGCCCCGCTCGCTGTACCGGCCCTGCTCGCTCTGCCGGTAGAGGAGGGCGTGCCGCCGGTCGTTGCTGGCCCGGGGATCGCGCAGTACGGCGCGGCAGGCCTCGTGGGAGGCGAACACGACCACGGGCCGGCCCGGCACCCGCACGGGCTCCGCGGCCCGGATCCGCTCGTACAGCGGGTAGGGATCGGGCCGGGACCGCGCGGCGAGGATGCGCCGCAGGGTGGCCACCGCGTCCACCCCACCGGACCCTTCCGGCGAATTCAACACCGCCTCCGCGTCACCGGATCCATCCGGCGAACTCAACACCGCCTCCGCGTCACCGGATCCATCCGGCGAGCCGGACACCGGATCGGGGCCATTCGGCCGGACCGGCGAAGCGGGTGCCGCGCAGCCCGTCACGGGGCCGCCTCGAAGGTGCGGACGGCCCAGTCGCCGGGGACCAGCCCGCGGCGCGCGGCCAGCTCGCCGAAACGGCGTACGGCACGCAGCCCGTCCCCGGTGAGTCCGTAGCGCAACGTCCGGTAGTACGTCAGGAGTTGGGGGGCGGTGAAGCCGGAACCCGGCGCGGCCTCGGCGGCCACCCGTTCCAGGTGCGCGAGCGCGCTGTCCCGTGCCGCCAGCAGGGCGCGGTGCACGGCGGCGACGGTGTCCGGGTGCTGTTCGGCGTACTCCCTCCGCACCGCCCAGACGGCGAAGACCATGGGCAGCCCGGTCCATTGCGTCCACAGGGCCGCGGTGTCGTACACGGTGGCGGGTTCCCCGCCCGGAACACCGTGGAAGTGGACCCTCAGCGCCGGGTCCCCGATGACGACGGCCGCGTCGCCCCGGCGCAGCAGTTCCGCCGTGTCGGGCGGGCCGGTGAAGTAGCGGGGTGTCAGCCCGAACCGCTCCTCCAGCAGGAACCGGGCCAGCAGCACGGTCGTACGGCTGGCCGAGGTGAGCCCGACGAGCGGTGCGGGGATCGTCTCCAGGGGGCGCCGGCTGACGATGTTGCAGGACATGACGGGTCCGTCGGCCGCGATGGCCGGGCCCGGGAGCAGCAGCAGGTCCTCGGTGTGCCGCAGGTACGCGGCCAGGCTGACCGGCCCCAGGTCGAGTCCGCCGGCGACCAGCCGGTCGCCGGCCGCCTCCGGTGTGAGGGACACCAGGTCCACCTCGGGCAGGAGCCGCGAGCGCCGCAGTCCCCACAGGAGGGGGCGGCAGTTCAGGAACGAGATGTGGCCGACGCGGGGCCGCCGCTGCCGGGCCGCGGGGTCCAGGCCTGCGGTGCCGAGTCCGGTGGTCGGCATGGTGCATCACTCCCGGTGGGTCGGAGGGAAGGCGGAGGGTGCCGGGCGGGCCGCTACTTGCGGCCCCAGGACTGCACCAGCGCGGGCGCGAGGTCCCAGAAGTCCCCGTCGTCCAGCAGGGCGTGGAACTCCTCCAGCTCGTGCGGGGTCACATAGCCCCCGGCGAGCAGCGGCTCGCGCGACATGTCCACGGTCCGCCGCCAGAACTCGGCGAGCCGGGTGCCGCCTCGCAGGTTCTGGGTGACCGTGTTCGCGCCGACGTCACGGTAGCCGTAGCCGAGGAACGAGCCCGGCTGGCCGCGCGACCACCAGCTGTCCGTGCCCAGCGTCCCGCAGATCAGGCTGCTCCAGCGCTGCATGACCTTACGGTAGGCGGCGTTCGGTGAACTCTCGACGGGGAACCAGCAGAACGACTCGATCAGCACGAAGCCGCCGGGCCGCAGCCAGCGCAGCATCCGGCGCATGACGTCGTCGCGCTGCGGCAGGTGGCTGAGGACGAGCCGGGCGTGGATGACGTCGAAGGACTCGTCGGGGAACGGGTCGCGGGTGACGTCGTGCACCAGGCGGCGCAGCCGGGGTTCCGGTATGCGTTCCAGCAGGGTCGTGTCGAGGTCGGTGGCGACCACGTCGCCCTGCGGGGCACGTCCGCACAGCCACCGGGCGACGGAGCCCGAACCGGCCCCCACCTCCAGGCAGCGTGCGTCGCGTGCCACGCCGAGCGCCGCCAGCGTCCGGGTGCACAGAGGGTCGAAGACCTCGGCGAGCAGGCGCAGCCGGGTTTCCTCGTCCTGGTCCAGAGCGAACAGGGTCTCGCCGTACTTCTCCATGGCGCGCCTTTCGGTTCCGAGGGGTTCAGCGCAACTGCGGGCAGCCAAACACGGCGCCGCCCCGGGCGCTGACTCCCGTGCCGGTACTGACAGGTTGCTGCCAGGGCCGGACCCGGCGCCGCGCCCGCGCCGAGCCCAGGGCCGCGCCCGTGCCGGACCAGGGGGCCGGGTCTGCGGTCTCCTTCCCCGGCTCGTCCGCCGGAGGGGGATCGTGCGGCGGGGCGGCGGCCGTGAGCGCGGGGGCGGTGCCTGCCCGCTCACGGCCGCCGCCCCGCCGGGGGATCCCGGGCGGGGCGGTCGGGGCGTCGGCGGGTGCTGACGGGGTGAGCGGGCGTGCGTCACTTCCCCTCGCGGGGCATGACCACCGCGGACAGCACCGCGGGGACGGCTCCGACGAGCAGCATGACCACCGGCCAGGACGTGGCCGCGAGGATGCCGGGGATGACGAGGGGGGTGAGGAAGGCGCCGGCGAACACCATCGTGTTCTCCAGGCCCAGGGCGGTCCCGGCGCGCTCCTTGCCCGCCATGATGGCGATCTCGGCGTAGTGCACGCCGTGCCAGCCGCAGGAGAGCAGACCCGCCACGACCATCAGCGCGGCCGCGATCCAGGCGGGTCCGGACTGGCACAGGGCGAGCCCGAGGAAGCAGGCGGCGATGATCCAGCTGTAGGCGATGACGAGGGTACGGCGGTGCCGGCCGCCCCTGCTGTCCGTCCAGCGTCCGCTCCACACCCGGGAGACCGCGCCCAGCGCCTGGACGGCGAAGAGCAGACCGGAGATGGCGGTGATGCCGACGCCGTGCTCGGTGTGCAGGTAGATGGCGGCGAACGACAGGACGGTGAACTGCGGGAAGTCGAGCAGGAAGGCGCTCAGCGAGATCCGCCAGATCTTCCAGCGGCGCAGCGGACTGATGGTGGTGGTCCGGTGCCCGGCGGCGGGCAGCGGCGGCTCGTCGAGCCAGCAGACGATGGCGAGGGTGGCGGCGAGCGCGAAGGCGGTCAGGAAGCCGAAGACGCCGCGGAAGCCGACGCTCATGGCGAGGGCGGGCAGCGCGAGCGCGCCGATGGCGCCGCCGAGGGGGACGGCCGCCACGCGCAGGCTGATGGCGAAGCCGTGGTTGCCGGGCGGGAACCAGCCGAGCACCGCCCGGCCCGAGGCGCTGTTGACGCAGCCGCCGAGGGCACCGGCGAGCAGCAGGACGGTGGACAGCAGCCAGGCGGGCGGGGAGTATCCGCCGGTGGGGACGAGGAAGGCGGTGGCCGCGGCGAGGCACACGGTGGTGCCTGCCAGGCCGGTGATCAGCACGGTCCGCTCGCCGAAGCGGTCGGTGAGCAGTCCCCAGACGATCTCGGTGACGGCCGCTCCGCAGGTCAACGCGGCGAGGACGAGGCCGAGTTGGCCGGTGGAGTAGCGGTAGTCGCTCTGCAGGACGGCGCTGGCCATGGGGATTCCCTGGAAGGCCGCGCTGAAGGCCGCCTGCGCGATGATGCCGATGCCGAGGATGCCCCACTTGTAGCGGGGGGAGTGGGTCCTGCCGGACCTGCCGACGGGCAGGCCGGTGGCCGGGTGGGCGAGGGGTGGCGTGGTGAGCTGCTGAGACATGGTCCTTGAGGCGCTTTCTGCTCGGGGGGTGCGGGTGGGGGGAGGCTGGTCAGGAGGCGGCGAGCGGGGCGCCGTCCAGGGCGAGTCCGGTGTCGGGGAGTTCGCCGGGCAGCAGGGCTTCGGTGCGCTTCTCCCGGATCACGAGGAGGGTGCAGCCGTGGGGGCTGCTGACGCGGTGCACGCTGCCGGGCTTCTCCAGGACGAGGCAGCCGGGTCCGTAGACGTCGCCGTTGTCGTTGTGCAGTTCGCCGTCCACGACCACGATCAGTTCGAACCCGAGGTGGCGGTGGAGGTCTCCGTGGGCGCCGGCCCCGAAGCGGGCGAGGTAGGCCTCCGCGCCGTCGGGGCCGGTCTCCTCGGCGGTGTAGAGCCAGTGCACGTCGACCGCCTGGCGGCCGGGCTGGATGTAGGCCTGCCACGGCAGCCGGTCGAGGTCCGAGCCGTCGAGGAGGGCGCGGATGACGAGGACGTCGCGGCGCTGGGGCGAGTGGCCGGTGAGGGACATGGAGCTGCCTTCCGGGGCGGAGGGGCCGGGTGCGGTGCCGGTCCGGGTGGCGCGCAGTCGTGCGCCCACCTCGGAGCGGCGGATCTTGCCGGAGGTCGTGCGGGGCAGCGCGTCGGTGAAGGAGGCGCTGTGGACGCGCAGGGCGCGGGTGACGTGGAGGTCGACGTGGGCGAGGAGTTCTTCCTCCGTGACGGCGGTGCCCGGCTCGGTCTCGATCACCGCGTGCGCGGCGAGTGTCAGCGCGGGGTGGGGCACCGGCACCACGGCGGCCGCGCGGACGGCGGGGTGGGTGCGCAGGATCGCTTCGAGTTCGTAGGGGGAGACGCGGTGTCCGCCGGACTTGAAGACGTCGTCGCGGCGGCCCAGGAGCCGTACGTATCCGTCGGAGGCGAGGACCGCGGAGTCCCCTGTGGCGTACCGGGCGGAGGTGAGGACCTGCCCGGTGCGCCCGGGGTCGCCGTCGTAGCCGGTCATCATGCCGACGGGCCGGCCGGCGAGTTCCACGTACAGCTGCTCGTCGCGGACGCTGAGGTCCCAGCCGGGCAGGGGCTTGCCCAGCCAGCCGGGCTTGCGGGGCAGCCCCGGAGTGGTGCCGACCAGGGCGGTCGTCTCGGTCTGGCCGTAGCCCTCGCGGACGGTCACGCCCCATTCGGCCTCGATGGTCTCCGCCACGTGCAGGGCGAGCGGTTCGCCCGCGGTGGTGGCTTCGCGCAGGCGCGGCCGGGCGGTCGAGGCGTGGGCGGCGAGCCGGGTCCACTGGGCGGGCGGGGCGCAGAGGGTGGTGATACCGCGGTCCTCCAGGAGCCGCGGCAGCCGCCAGGGCCCGGTGTCCGTGTCCTCGGCGGGCGGGACGACGAGGGTCGCCTCGGCGGTGAAGGGGACGAAGAAGCTGGACCAGGAGTGCTTGGCCCAGCCGGGCTCGGAGATGTTCACGTGCCGGTCGCCGGGGAGCAGGCCGTTGAAGTACATGGAGGACAGGTGTCCCACGGGGTAGGAGGCGTGGGTGTGCAGGACGAGTTTCGGGGCGGAGGTGGTGCCGGAGGTGAAGTAGGCGAAGGCCGTGTCCGAGGCCGGGGTCGGGCCGGTGGGCAGGTAGGACGCGGGCGCCCGGTGGGAGTCGGCGTAGGCGAGCCAGCCCTCCACGGGTGCACCGACCGCGATGCGGGTCAGGGCGGTGTGCGGGCCGGGTACGGGCAGGTCGAAGAGGGGGGTGAGGTCGCTGCGGCAGATCACGTGCCGGACCCGGCCGCGCCTGATCCGGTCGGCGGCCTCGCTGCGGGTCAGGGAGGTGTAGGTGGGGATGGCGACGGCCCCGGTCTTCAGGCAGGCGAGGAGCGTCTCCCACAGCTCCGCCTGGGTTCCGAGGACGAGGAGCACCCGGTCGCCGCGCCGTACGCCCGTCGCGGTGAGCCAGTTGGCGAGCTGGTCGGAGCGGGTGGCGAGGTCCTGGTAGGAGATCCGCTGGTCCCGGCCGTCGGGGCCGACGAGTTCCAGTGCGGTGCGTGCGTTGTCCCGGGCGATGACGTCGAACCACTCCAGGGCCCAGTTGAAGTGGGTGGGACGGGGCCACCTGAAGGCCCGGCGGGCGGCGTCGTGGTCGGCGCGCAGGTCCAGGAGCAGGTCGCGGCCGCGCCGGAAGGCGGCGTGGGCGGGGGTGCGGCGCAGCAGGGAGTGTGCCGTGCCGAGGTCGTCTCGGGTCGTCATCGCGGGGTTCCTTCCAGCGTGCGGGGGGCGGCCGGCTGCGGGAGCGCCGCGAGCGCGTCCCGGGCGACGGCGTCGGCGTCCTTGGTGAAGTCGGTCCACGGACCGGGCCGTGCGGAGCCGACCTGCATGAACCAGCGCTGTCCTTCGGAGGGGATGCCGAGCACGTAGACGCCCTCGGCCGCCGTTCCCGTCGCGGTGACGGGCCGGTACGGGGCGGTGGTCGTCGCCACGCCGCCGGCGAGGCGGCCGCCCTCGCCCTGTTCGTTGGTCCAGCGCGTCCACAGTCCGGTGTCGAGCAGGTGCCGGGTGAGGGGGGTGGTGTCGCGGTGGAGGTCGGGTGCCGGGATGCGGGCGTCGATGAGCGCCTCGCAGTGGTGCGGTGCTCCTTCGACCTGCGGGGAGCGGACGGTGAAGCACCCGCCGGCCTCGTCCGCGGCGAACTCGGCCGCCGGGCCGGCCACCCGCAGGACGCCGGCGTCGATCAGCGCCAGGGTCTGGCGCAGCCTGACCGCCGGCGGGCCCGCGGCGAGGAAGGAGCTGAGCGGCGCGAACCAGCCGAGGAAGTCGTCGCGGTGCGAGGCCGCGGTCAGGCCGTCGAAGTCGACCGCGCGCCGGATGGTGCCGCGTACGTCGCGCAGGACGTCCAGGGCCGCTTTGCGGGGGCCGTGGAGGTTGCCCTGGGCGGCGTGCCGGAGGTCGTCGTCGATCAGTTCCCGCAGGGCGGCGGTGAACTCGGCGGGGGTGGCGAAGGTGCGGCCGGCGAAGGGGCGGGTCAGTTCGTCGACGTCCAGCGGCGCCAGGTCGTCGACGCCGAGTTCCGCGGCGCAGGCGCGGACGGTCTCGTGCGCCGCGTCGGGGCCCGTCTCCTCGACGAGGGCGGTGGCCCGCGTGAGGAACTCCTGCTCCGCGCCGTCCCCGAGCCGGGCGCGCACCGCGGTCGCGTAGTGGACGAGCTGCATCTCCGCGTGCAGCCAGGGCCACACCTGGGTGCGGAAGTCGAGGGGCCGGCCGGGCGCGCGCAGGGCGGTGACGCGCCGCGGGGTGAACAGCCGTGCCGTGTACCGCCACAGCGGTCCCTTCTGGTTGAGTCCGCGGGCCGGCAGCGGCGCTCCGGAGCGTGAGCCCGCCACCAGGACCGGTTCGAGACCGGAGGGCAGGTAGCGCAGCACCCGGTCCGGGCCTTCGCGGAACTCGCCGCCGCGGCCGGTGGTCAGCGCCGCCGCGACGTCGTAGAACGTCAGGCCCATCCCGAGGACGGCCACGTGCGAGCCGGGTGCGACGCGCTCCAGCGGCATGTCGGCGGCGCTGTCGCCGCGGATGTACCGCAGTCGGGGCCGGCCGGCGGCGAATGCGGCGAAGCGGGCCTGGTCCGGGGGGAGTTCGGTCACGGGGTGCCCGGTGGCGAGGACGACCCGGTCGGCGTCGAGCAGTTCGCCGTCGCCCAGGCGCAGCCGCCATGCGCCGGCCGCCCGCCGCATCCCGACGACGTGTCCGGTGTGCCGGCGCAGGGTGGCGCCGGCGGGCAGCGAGTCCTGCACCGCCTGGAGGAAGAACTGCAGGTACTGGCCGTACAGGGCGCGCGGTGCGTAGGCGTTGGGGCCCGGGTAGCAGGGGTCTTCGGTGGCGGCCCACCACTGCCCCAGGGTGGGTCCCGCTCCCGCTCGGGCGGGGCCGCCGTCAGCGGGACCGGAGAACATGGTCACCTCGCCGCAGGCGGTGTTCATCAGGAAGGCGGGGTTCTGTCCGGTCCGCCAGATGCGTCCGGCGCCGACCTCGTCCTTGTCGATCAGGACGATCTCGACCGCCTTGTCCGGCGCGCTGTCGCGCAGGCGGGCCACGAGGCGTTCGACGACGGCGAGTCCGCGCGGGCCGGAGCCGACGACCGCGATGCGGGAGGGGGCGGCGGTGACCTCGGCGGGGGCCGGGGCGGTGGCGTCGGCGCGGGCGCGGGTCAGTGCTGCCGCGGTCCGGTCGTGGGCGTCCGCGGTGTAGCGCAGCATGCCCAGGAGCCGGCCGGAGGTGACGGCGTGGTGGGTGGTGCGGGGGGCGGGCAGCGGCATGGCGCCCGTGCGGGCCCACACGAGCCGGCCGTCGTCGCCGATCGCCCCGCGTGCCGCGCCCGCGTTGTCGCGGTGCAGGCAGAACGGCACGTCGAGGGCGCCGGAGGCGAAGGCGGCGCGCAGGCCCGTACCGATGTCGGAGCCGTGTTCCAGGACGGCGGTGATGAGCCGCAGCGCCTCGGTGTAGACGGTCTCGTAGTCGGCCTGGCGGGCCCACGGCAGCGGGCAGGTGTCGTGCACGGCCTGGCGGGCGGCCCGGGCCGCGCGTTCCAGGGCCGCGACGTTCTCGGTGACGGTGGGGATGCGGTGGGCCTCGGCGACGGTCTTGACGATCAGCCGCTCGGCGCCGCCGCGTACGGCGATCTGCGCCGAGGAGTCGAGGAGCAGTTCCGCGCCGGCCTCGGTGGCGGGATAGACGCCCATGTAGGTGTAGAGCACGACGTGCCGCGCGATACCGGAGGGCAGGAAGAGTTCGGCGAGGTGGTGCAGGGCCGCCAGCGCTTCGATGTCCTGTACGGCGTTGGTCTGCTGGGCGTACGACAGGGACACGGAGGTCACGCCGTTGCGGGCGAAGAACATCGCCTCCAGGACGCTGATCGCCACCAGCAGCGACGGCGGGCACATCTGCCCGAGCATGCAGCCGCCGAACGTCTCCAGATGGGCCCGCATGCCGTGGTCGGCCGCCTGCTCGGCGAGCTGCTGGGTCGCGTCCGTCCAGGCGGGCACCGCCTCGGCCAGCGGGAGCCGGGAGTAGGGCAGGCAGTAGGAGACCGGGCCGCCCTCGGAGGCGGACAGTCCGGCCCCGATCATCGCCTCGAAGATGTGGGCGGGGCGGGCCGAGCCGTGCCGGACCTGGACGGGAACACCGTCGGCGGCGCGAGCGACCTGCGCGGTGACCCGCGGTCCGTGGTTGACGATCGGGAAGCCGTTCAGTGCGCGGCCGGCGGCGAGGGCCGCCTGTGCGCCGGCGGTGTCCTCGACCCTGGTGTACGAGTCGATGGTGAGCGTGGCGAGGGTCCGGGCGCGGGCCGCCGCGACGGCGGCCAGGCCGTCGGCCATGGCCTTCGGGTCGGACATGCCCATCCGGGGCTGGACGACCAACTGCCCGGCGCGTGCGGCGCGTTCCACGTAGTCCTGCATGTCCGGGCTGCTGTGCGGACGTATCCCGCTCATGCGGCCGCTCCGGTGATCCCGGCGCGGCCGGCGGTCATCCGCTGCAGCGCCACGCTGAACTCGGCCGGGTCCGCGCCGTCCGTGAACACCGCGTCGAAGCCCTCGGCGACCAGTTCGTCGGCGAGTTGCGGCTGGGCGGTTCCCTGGATGCCGAGCTTTCCGCCGATCATGACCGGGACGGCGGCCACGGCCTCGTCACCGTCCTCACGCAGTTTCCTGATCAGCCGGCGGCCGTCGATGTGTCCGTGCCCGTTCACCGAGGAGATGACCACGGCGTCGGGCCGCTGCACGCGGACCTGCTCGATGAGTTCGGCGTCGGGCACGCACGGGCCGAGGTTGGTCACTTCGTAACCCCGCTCTTCGAGGAGCAGCTGGAGGAAGACCAGGTTCCAGGTGTGGGAGTCGGAGGAGACCGTCGAGAGCAGGACGCGTGTGGCTCTGGACTGGATGGGGGACACGGGGATGACCTCCTGTCGGTGTGCCGCGGTCTGCCGCGACACTTCGACGATCCCGGTTCCCGGGCCGCCGGCCCAGGCCGGTTCGGAGGTCGTGAACCGCTGTTCACGGATGACGTACCGCCCCGGCGCCCGCGGGTGGGCGGCAACTACGCTGACGGTGCGCCCGGTCGGGGCCGGCGCGGGTCCTCGCCCGGCTCCCCGTCCGGGGAGCGGCGTCCGCAGACGGCGACACCGGTGACCACCAGGAGCCCGCCGAAGCACTGCCGGAGCGTCAGGGCCTGGCCGAGCCACACATACGCGATGGCACCGGTGGCGACGATCTCGAAGGTACCGAGCATGCTCACCCGGGCCGGCCCGAGGGAACGGACGGCACTGAGCACGAGCGCGAAGGGAGCGGCCATGCCGAGGACCCCGATCAGCACGAGCACCACGAGGGTGCGCGGCTCCCACGCGCCGCTCTCGATGCGCCCGGGCGGCTGGACACAGCACCAGACGAGGGCCGCGACCAGCGATCCGTACAGGGTCGAGGTGGCGGCCGGTACGGCGTCGCCGATGCCGCGGCCGCACACGAGGTACAGCATGTAGGCGCCGGCCGTGGCCAGTCCGAAGAGGAGGCCGACGGGGTCGAGGCGGCTGAGCTGCGCACCGCCGATGCCGACCATCAGGACGACCCCGCCGAGCGTGAGGGACAGGGCCACAAGCACGCTCGCGGCCGGCCGTCTGCGCTGCCGGACGGCGTCGGCGCCGGTCAGCCAGGCGGCGGCGCTGTACTGCAGCACCAGCGCGACGGCCAGCGGCAGCCGGGCTATCGCCATCGAGTAGCAGTAGATGACGGCGGCCAGCGCCAGCCCGGACAGGACGACACCCGGCAGCCGCCGCCACGGCAGGCGCAGCAGGTCACGGCGGGTGAGGCACAGGACGAGGAACAAGCTCAGGAACCCGGCGGACATACGGAACTGAGTGACCGTCAGCGCACTGGTGCCGTGGTCGATGAGCACCCGCGAGGCCGTCCCGCTCAGACCGAACAGGACACAGGCGGCGACGACCATCAGGCAGCCCGGCGCCCCCGCCCGGCGGGAGCGGCCACGCCCGTCTCCGGGCGGCTCCGCGGAGCTGGGACGCCTGGGGCGGTGCTCCTCGGGCACGGGGTTCCTGCGGCGGTGCTCCTCGGGGCCGGGGTGTGTGTGGCGGTGTTCCTGGGGCCCGGGGCGTGTGTGGCGGTGTTCGGGGGAGCCCGCACCTTCATGCCCGGGCGGTCGCAGGCTCAACTCGCCATACCGCCGGCGGCGCGGGAGGCGGGCGGCTGGTCGGGCCGGGGGCCGCTCGGCGGGCGCAGCCGTCGCAGATGCGGGACGACGTGGGCGGGAGTGACCTCGGCGTTCCAGACGAGTTCGGTCATCACCGGGGACAGCGCCGACGGCTGTATCTCCACCAACTGGCCCGATTCCAGCTGTGGTCCGACCGCGACGACCGGCATCACACCCACGCCCATGCCGCCGAGCACGGAGGACTTCACCCCGTCGACGCTGCCCACCTGCTGGATCTGGAGGCGGCCCAGACGGGGCAGCACCTCGCGCTCGGCGATGTCCCGGTAGACGCAGCCCGGCGCGGTGACCAGGAGGCGCCGCGGATGCGCCGCCGACTCGGGCGTGCCCGCCAGGACGACCCGGTCGGTCCACAGGTGCCGGCGGTCGTCGTCCTCGACGAGCCGGACCACCGTCGCCGGGGCCGGTGCGGTCGCCGAGTTGACGAGGGCCGCGGCCAGCTCGCCCCGGGCGACCTGGTCGCGCAGTTGGGCGACCGAACCGACGAAGACCTGGGTCTCCAGGTTCGGCATGAGCCGGCGGAGCATCCGCAGGAAGCCCGGCAGCCGGTAGGTGCACAGGGACGCGGTCGCGCCGATGTTCAAGCTGCTGGGCCGGTCCTCCGCGGCGGCGGTCACCGCCGCCTGGGCCTGCGCCAGTCTGTCCAGGATGTCGGTCGCGTACTCGAGGAACCGGGTGCCCGCCTTCGTGAGCCGGTTCACCGAGGCGCCCCGCTCCAGCAGCGAGACGCCCAGGCTGCGTTCGAGCCCCTGCAGGTGGCTGGTGACCGTCGAGCGCGCATAGCCGAGCCGGTCGGCGGCCTCGGCCATGGTGCCGCTCTGCGCCACGGCCACGAATGTCTCCAGCCTCTGAACGTCCACCTTGCAGTCTCCTTCCGGCCCGGCTTGCGCAGGGCGTTCCGCCCGCCCCTCACTCCGCACGAGGACGACCTCAAGGCAAGTTTAGACTACGACTCAGATTTGTTCTCAAGTACAGATATGGACAACGGCGTTGGATCGCCGGAACCGGGGACCGGTGAGGGCAGTCGGGGAGGGCGGACGGCGCGTCCCGCCACGGGGCCGGTCCGGGGAGGGGCGGACCGAACGGCATCGGGGAGGGTGGGACGGCCCGTATCCGGGAGGGTGGGACGACCCGTATCCGGGAGGGTGGGACGGCCCGTATCCGGGAGGGTGGGACGACCGGCATCGGGGAGGGAACGATTCGGCGTTCTCGTTCGAGGGACAAGGCGTCTGGCGCGCGCCGGGTGGGGCATCGCTGTCACTGACCGCACTTGGTTCGGCAGAGAGACATCACCGTGACACTTCGCTCCCTCACCGCGGCCGCCGGCGCTGCCTGCGGCGCCCTCGTCCTGCTTCTGGCCGTGCCCGGCTCCGCCTCCGCGGCGACCGGCCAGTTCCGCTACACCTACACCACCGCCGAGGGGTACGACGCCGTCGGCTTCCTGAACAACCCGGAGAGCGGCACCTGCATCAACCTCCCCGCGCCCGGCGCCGCCCCGGACGCCGTCTCCCGCGCGCCGAAGAACCGTACGGACGCCACCGCCACGGTCTTCCTCGACGCCGACTGCGAAGGCGACACGTACTACGTCCTGCGCCCGGGGGCGGGTGCGTCCGACCGTCTGCTCCTGCGTTCCGTCGTCTTCTCCTGACCGCGCGACCAGAGCCGAGCGAGCAGTCCTGACCAAGCCTGAACAGCCGTGGACAGGCGCTGCGGTGCTCCTGGGAGCGACCGCCGCGCCGTTCGGCACGGCCCGGGGCCCCGGGCGTTCACCTTCGCCTCCTCCTGCACGGCGGCCGAGGCGGTCCGGTACGCAGGGACCGCCGTGCACCTCGAGGCCGGCCGGCGCCTCCGTACCGCCGAGCGCCTTCAGGCGGCCCAGCCCCACCGGGCCGCCAAGAACACCCGTAGCCCGGGCAGGCACCGCACGAGCCGGCCGCCGGCGGCGGGCGACCGGCGGCGGCCGGGGCACGGCACCGGTCCAGCGGGGCAACGACCGGGCCGCGCAGGTCATTTGCCGCAGGTCACTTGCGGGCGGAGGCCACCAGCTCCCGCACCTTGTCGATGTCCCCGCAGCGCTCGTCGAGGTACTTGGCGCGCGCGGCCCAAAACGCCTCGCCGAGCTGGGACCGGCGGTCGGCGGCGACGTTCTCCCGTGCGTCGTTGAGCAGGGTCCGCTCCTCCTCGTCGGCGTGGTGGTTGACCGCGGTGACGAGTTCCTCCAGTTTCTCGTCCCACTCCTCGGAGCCGGTGTCCTCGACCTCGAGCAGGGCGAGCAGGGCCTCGTTCGCCTCGTGGTGCTCGTGCACGCTGTGGTCCACGTCGTCGCCCTCCACGTTCTTGTAACGCCGCAGGGCCGGATAGACCTCGTCCTCCTCCGCGGAGGCGTGGGCGATGAGGAGCTGGGCGAACTCCCCGAGCGCCGCGCCCCGGTCGGCCTCCGCGTTGCGCATGGTGCGGAAGAGATCCTCCATCCGTCGGTGGTCCTTCAGGATCAGTTCGACGACGTCCGTGGACGGCACAGTGACTCCCCACTCCTCGGTGACAACGTTCCGCCCCCGCGGATACCCCCGTCGCCGCGATCGAGACGTGCCACCCGAGCGGGTGCCCGCCCCGGCGGCGAGGAGCGGCCCACCGGGCCCCAGGGACCGAATGCGCGGCACCGGCGAGGCAACCAGCCAGAGCACCGACAGCGCTCCCCCGACGGCGGCCGCAGAAGTCGTCGCGCGCATGACCTTCAGGCCGGTGCGTCCTTCCCGCCCCGCACCAGCGTCCGCAGCAGTCCCGCCCCCGTCAGCACCGCCGTGAGGTGCAGGGTCACCGCGAGGGCGGCGTTCTCCGGGTAGTGGACGTCGCTCGGGTGGGTCAGGGTCACGTACACCGTGGCCGGCAGGCGCCAGCCGCTCCACGCGAACATCGAGCCCGATCCCAGCCACACCGTCGCGAGCAGGAACGGGTACCACAGCCGGGCCGGCCGGCGCCGGCGGAGGGTAAGGGCGGCGGCGGACGCGGCGAGCGCCCAGCAGGCGCTGACGCCGACCAGGACGTGCCAGCCGGCCGGCCGCTCGTCGCGGTCCGTGATGCCCAGCAGGCCGCCGGCCGCCCAGTAGAGCCAGACGGAGCCGGTGAGGGCGCCGGTCACGACGGGCCACCACGGCCCTGACGAGGCGCGGGGTCCGGTTCGTCGCGGGCGGCGCAGTGCGTGGGGCCAGCGCCGCCGCAGGTAGGCGGGGAACGCGACGGCCAGTGCGAGCCCGGTTCCCACGAAGCTGCACTGGAGCAGGACCGCTTCCCAGCCCGGCATCGCCGCGGCACCGCCCGACTGCCCGGAGCCTGCCGGGCTCCGGGTCCGGGAGTCCAGGAGGGCGCTGACGGCCACGAACGGCAGGATCGACACCAGGAACCCGGAGCCGACCCAGGCGACGAACCCCACCAGCCGGCCGGGGATCCGCATCCCCCAGGGCCGTACCAGCGCCAGCCCGAGCGTGATCCCGGCCGCCGCCATGCCGATCGTGACGGTGTTGAGGACGACCCAGCCGCCCAGGCCGAACCCGCGCCCGGCCGGCAGCAGTCCCAGCAGCGAACCGGCCACCCACGACACCTTGATGACCAGGTACGACACGAGGGCCGCCGCCGCCGCGTACGCCGCCGCGCGCCCGATCCGGTCCCCACACTCCACCGCGCCTCCCTCCACCGCGCCTCCCTCCGCCGGGGTCCCATCCTGCGGCGCCCGCGCCGCCGTCCGCGTCAGCCCCCGGGCGCATCCCGCTCCCCCGCACGGCTGACCCGCCCTCAGCCCCGCGGTCCCCCTGCGCGGGCCTCGCGTGCGCCGCCGCGGAGCGTCGGACGACCGGGTCGTGGAGCCGGCCGTACACCGTGTCGGCACCCGGGGTGTACAACCAATTCGCCTTGCCGGTGGTCGGACTGGCGAGGACGCATCAGGCGGCGTCCCGGTCCGTTCGTGCAGGAGGAACGTTTCTTGTTGTCCCGACACACCGGTCGGCGCCGTCTCGGCGCCGCCGTCGTCACCGTCCTGGCCGTCACCCTCACCACGGGCTCGCTGGCCGCGGCCCCGGCGGGCGCGGCTCCGGCCCCTGTCGCGGCGGGGGCGAGCGGCCTGCTCCCGATGGTCCCCGGCGCCCGGCTGGCGTCCGCGGGCGCCCTGGGCTTTCTGACGTACGTCCCGCACGACGGTGAGGAGGGGAAGCTGCGCTGGACCCCCTACGCGGGCGGGGCCACGCGCGACACCGTCCACGACGCGGTCGACGGGCTCGCCGACGTCTCCGGGGACACGGTCGTCATCACCGACGGCGACGCGTACGGGACCAAGGTCCTGGACATGTCCACCGGAACCTCGTTCGGCATGAAGGAGGTCGACGACGGACTGGACAGCCTCTACGGCGGCACGGCGGGGCCGGCCCTCTTCGTCCGCGGGGCCACGAAGCTGTGGCTGGAGACCAAGGACGCCGCACCGCGGCCGGTCCAGGGCATGCCGGAGGGGGCCTCCTACGACCGGGTGCGGCCGGGGGACGCCACGCACGGCCTGCTCGGCGTCAGGACGGCGCAGGGCGGACAGCGCTTCGGCCTCGTCGGCCTGACGGACGCCACCCTCACCTTCCCCTACCCGCAACAGGCGCGGAACCCCGTCGTCTCCGGCGGCCGTCTGGCCTGGGTCGAGGACGACACCGCCACGAAAACCCTGCGGGTGGTCGTCCGCGACCGGACCACCGGCGCCGAGACGGCCGTCCCCGTGCCGGGGACCACGGCGGGCGGGAGCCTGGAGTTCGGGCTGCTCGGCGACTGGGTGACCTACGGGACCACGGCCCTGCACATCAGGACCGGCGAGAAGGTCCAGTTCCTCGACGGTGCGGACCTCTCGTCCGCCACCCCTGACGGCACTGCGCGGATCGTCCAGGGCAGCAGCACCGCCCAGGGCAAGGGCTTCTACCGCCTCTCGCTCGGCGCGGACGGCCGCCCGGCGGTGCGGCTCCTCGCCCACGCCGGCACGCCCACCTCCGCCCAGCACGACATCGACGACAACGGGCTCGCCGACCTGCTGGGCCGGGACGCCGCGGGGGTGCTGTGGCGGGACAGCGCCCAGGACGGACAGCCGCGGGCGCGGATCGGCGGTGGCTGGCAGACCTACGACAAGATCGAGAACGTCGGTGACGTCGCGGGGCCGACGAGCCCCGGCTTCACTCCCGAGCTCGTCGCCCGCGACAAGGACGGCGTGCTCTGGCTGTACTCGGGCCGGGAGGACGGCAACTTCTCCGCGCGCGTGCGGGTCGGCCCGGGCTGGCAGACGTACGCGCACCTCACCGGCGGCAGCGACCTCACCGGCGACGGCCGCCCCGACGTCGTCGCGGTCGACAAGAGCGGCGACCTGTGGCTCTACCGCAGCACCGGCAGCACGGGCCGCCCCTTCGAGGCCCGCGTGCGCATCGGCCACGGCTGGGACATCTACAACCAGCTCAACGCCGTCGGAGACCTCGCCGGGAGCCCCGCCGGTGACCTCGTCGCCCGCGACAAGGACGGCGTCCTGTGGCTCTACCTCGGCAAGGGCGACGGCACCTACGCGCAGCGCACCAGGATCGGCGCGGGCTGGCAGGTCTACTCCCAGCTCGTCGGCGCCGGTGACGTCGACCACGACGGCAAGGCCGACCTCTTCGCGTACCGCCCCGACACGAGCACCGTCTACCTGTACTCCGGCACGGGCGACGCCACGCGGCCGTTCGAGGCCCGCACGGTCTCGGACGCCCACACGGGCCACGCGTACAACCACATGAGCTGACCCGGAGGCCGGCTGTCGCTCCGGGCGTGACGTACCGTCCGTGCCACCCGCAGCGGCACCGGCTCAGCGGCCGCCGGTGGGCTCCCCGGCGCCCGCCCCACCTGTTACGGCCCCGCGGCACGGCGCCTGCGCGGGCCCGCCCGCCAGTCAGGGGCGCGCGGCCGCAGGCACCCGCGCGAGCACGAGGCCGGCCAGTTCCGGCGGGGCCAGCTCACCGTCCAGGAACACGGTGCCCGGCGGGAGCCCGTCGGCAGCCGCCAGGCAGGCGGGGATCCGGGCCTTGCACCAGGCGCGGATCCGCTCGTCGCTCGCCGGGTCGTCGGGCGTGAAGACCCGGCCGTCGATGCGCTGGGCCAGCACGTCGGGAGGGACCGTCAGGAAGAAGTGGCGGACCTCGACGCCCGCGTCCGCGAGCCGGCCGAAGATCTCACCCACGTACGCCGGATCGACCAGGGTCATCGGCACCAGCACCGGCCGCCGGTACTCCTCGACCAGACCGACCGCCATGGCGGCCACCTGACGGCGCCACAGCCGCAGATCCTGGAAGTCGCCGGTGGGCACCTCCACGATCGCGCGCAGCACGTATCCGACCGTCTCCGGGTCGAACACCAACGCCTCCGGCCAACGGGACCGCAGCTCCTCCACCAAGGTGGTCTTGCCACTGCCGAACGCGCCGTTCACCCAGACGAGCACAAGCTTCTCCTTCACCACGGACACAGGGGGCCTCTCAGGCCGGGCGGTGGGACATACCGGGGACGGCCCCGGGGAAGCTCCGGCACCCGGCGGGCGGACGGCACGGGTCGGGAGTCGTGACCGTCGCGGTCCCGACCGTCGCGGTCGCAACCGTCGGGGTCCTGACCGTCGCGTTCCCAACCGTCACGGTCCCTACCGTCGCGGTCCCCACCGTCGCGGTCCTGGCCTGTGCGTCGGCGATGGTGACCGCCCTCGGACCGACGCCGGCCGGACCGGCCTCCACGGACACGCCCCGGGTGCCGGCCGCCGTCACGGACACGACCCCGGCGCCGACCGGACCGGGCTCCACGGACACGGCCCGGATGCCGGCCGCCGCCGCGGAGTTCGGGCCCGCGCCGGATGTCCCGCACACGCTCGCGAGGAGCGCGGCGGCGGAGGCGAGCACCGCGGCGGCGGAGGCGGAGGCGTGACGTCGGTTCATGAAGCGTCCTCTGCTGCGAACATCGGCTGGCACCCGGACAGAGCGTGGACCGCCGGCGCGCGTTTCACCGGCCGTCGACTGTGACGCGACAGTGACAACCGCCAGACCGCCAGACCGCCGGACATGCCGGGCCGCCACACCACCGGGACCCTCCGCGCGAGGGCGGGACACGCCGGGCGGTCGTACTCTCCTCCGCCGCCGAGGGAGGGCTCGCACAGTCCGTCAGGACCGGCCGTCCGTCTCGTCCTCCCCCGCACCGGCCGTGGCGCGCGGGACACCGGTCGCACCGGGCGGAAGGCCCGCCAAGTGCCCTTACATGGCTCAGCAGTTGGCGCTGTAGCGGACGCATCGGACCGGCGGACGGTGGCTGCGTTGCCAGTCGTGTTGCGCGGCCGTCAGCAGCCCGCCCGCCAGGAGCGCCACCAGCACGTGTGCGGTCACCGTCCAGCGGGCGCGGAAGACTGCCGCGAGGACGGCCACCACGAGTACGGCGATCAGCAGCGTCCGTACCCGCCCCATCTGCGCGAGAGTGGCCGCGTCGACTTCTGCCTTGTCGCCCTGCGCCGCCCACACGTCCAGTCCGTAGCCGTAGAGGCAGTCCACCACGAGCCAGGCGACTTCCAGCAGGAACAGCGGAACGGCGAGGGCGAGGTCCGCGCCGGGGCTCGTCCGCCGCGACCAGGGGCGCCGGCGTCTCGGGGCCGGAGGAGTGTCCGTCATGGGTGCAGGCTGCCGCGACCGGGGGGTGACGCGCATGAGTACCCGTACTCAGCACCCGCCTGCCGTCGTCCGAGCCGGACAGACCGGGGGCGGGCCACCCTGCGGCGTCGACGGGAGGGCCCTCATAAAGGAGTTGACCAGCGAAGTCTCCCTGCTACGGTGACCCGATGGCATCGGTCAAACAGTTCCAGGTCACCTTCGACTGCGCGGATCCCGAACGCGTCGCCCGCTTCTGGTGCGAGGTGTTGGGCTACGTCGTCCCGCCTCCGCCGGACGGGTTCGCCACCTGGGACGATTTCAACGGCTCGCTCCCGCCCGAGGAGCGTGGCGCGTGGTCCGTCTGCAAGGATCCCACGGGGGTGGGTCCGCGCATGTACTTCCAGCGCGTTCCGGAGGGGAAGGTCGCCAAGAACCGGGTCCATCTCGACGTGCGGGCCGGCACCGGACTCGTGGGTGAGGAGCGCCTGGCCACGCTGCAGGCCGAGTGTGACCGCCTGGTCACGCTCGGCGCGGTGTGCCTGCAAGTGCTGCCCGCCGACGAGGAGAACGAGTCCTGCATCGTGATGCAGGACATCGAGGGCAACGAGTTCTGCCTCGACTGACCTTCCTCCGGGGCGGTGCCGCCCCTGGACGCAGGAGCCCTTACTGACTTCGGCTTGTCAGGGTGACGCCGGTTCGTCGAGAGCCAGGCCGGTGCCCACTATGAAACCGTCGAGGGTGCCTGGCCGGTACTGGAG
>NZ_JBEYJA010000042.1:0-74131 GCF_040703815.1 Streptomyces sp. NPDC006743
GCCGAGCAGACCCGCGCCACCCGGGGCACCGAGCGGGTCTCCATGGGCAAGATCACCCCGGGCAGCGGCCACGCGGGCGCCGCCTTCTCCGCCGCCCAGAGCAAGATCGGCAGCCCGTACGACTACGGTCACAACGGCCCGTCCACCTTCGACTGCTCGGGCCTGACCTCCTGGGCGTACGCGCAGGCCAACATCTCCATCCCGCGCACCTCCGAGGCGCAGGCCAACATCGGCCAGCGCATCTACTCGCAGAGCCAGCTCCAGGTGGGCGACCTGGTCTTCTTCTACGGCGACCTGCACCACGTCGGCCTCTACGCCGGCAAGGGCATGGTCCTGCACGCCCCGCACAGCGGCGCTTTCGTGCGCTACGAGTCGATGGGCAACATGCCCTACCAGTTCGGCGTGCGCGTCTGAGGACGCGTCATGGGCGAATCCCCGGCACACGGACGGGACTTGACGCCAAGTCGGAAGGAAAGAAAAGATCCCTGACCTGACGTCAGTTCACTGATCGGGGGTCACGCGACCGTCTGGGAGGCGGCGGCCTCGGGGCGCAGATCGGCCAGGGTGAGCCGGCGGGCGGGGGCGTCGGGCAGGACGGTGCTGCTGGTGGTGCTCAGGTCGGGACCCACGTGGAGGAGTTCCCCCGGCTCCATGAGACGCCACTCGGGGTTGTCGTCCATGCGTTCGCTCGCCACGACCACGGCGGGCTTCCCGGCCAGGTTCTGCGAGTGGACCCGCATACGTCCCCGGCTGCCGCTGTGGTCGAGATGGCGTCCGCCGTGCGGTCCCCCCGCGGGGCGTCGCAGCACGTACAGCTCGTGGGTGTCCGGGTAGCGCAGCGCCCACAGCCCGCCCGGCGTGATGAGGACGAGGTTGAGGGCGTAGACGGGCAGGTGCCCGGCGATCCAGCGGGCGGCGTGCCCGATGCCGGCGGTGATGTCACCGCCGTGGTCGCGGATCTCGCGGGTGATCAGGGCGAAGAACCGCTCGGAGTCGGTGTCGCCGCGCACCAGCGCCCGGTCCTGCCCGAGGTGTTCGTCGAGCCGGCCGAGGTCCTCGATGACCCCGTTGTGCGCGAACAGCCGTCCCTCCTGCTCGAAGGGATGGGTGTTGCGGGCGTCCAGGCTGCCCGTGGAGGCGTAGCGGACGTGTGCGAGGAAGGTGGTGGACTCGACCTCCCGGGCCTCTTCGGCGAAGGCGCGGTCCTGGTACGCCGCGATCGGGGCCTTGTCCACGTGCGGGGTGCCGTCCGGGGCGAAGTAGCCGAGGCCCGTGCCGTCGGGGTCGTGGCGGCTCTGCCGGCTGAGACTGTCGGGCGCGTCCAGGAGCCAGAAGGTGGCGCGGCCTCGTTGCGGGGCACTGCTGAGGCCGAACAGACGGCACATCGGGTACCTCCTCGGTCAGTGGCGGCCCGGGGAGCGCGGGTTCTTGGTCTCCGCGCCGTGGGCGAAACCGCCGGCGTCGTCGGCGCTGCGGTGCGGCTCGTGCTGCTTGTCCAGGCGGGGCAGGACGCGGCGCAGGTCGGCCAGGAGCAGGTCGGCGAGGTCGTGGCTGAAGCCGTTGCGGACCACGATCCGCAGGGCCGCCAGGTCGGTGCGGTTCTTCGGGAAGGTGTACGCGGGCACCAGCCAGCCGCTCTCGCGCAGGGCCGCGGAGACGTCGAAGACGCTGTAGTGGTCGATGCCGTCCCGCATCCGGAAGGCGAAGACGGGGATGTCGCTGCCGTCGGTGATCAGCTCGAACGGTCCGAGTCCGGCGATCTCGGCGGCGAGCCGGGTGGCGACGTCCCGGCAGGTCTGCTGGACCCGCCGGTAACCGTCGAAGCCGAGGCGCAGGAAGTTGTAGTACTGGGCGACGACCTGCGCGCCGGGCCGGGAGAAGTTCAGCGCGAAGGTCGGCATGTCGCCGCCGAGGTAGTTGACGTGGAAGACGAGGTCGTCGGGGAGGGCGTCCTTGTCCCGCCACAGCGCCCAGCCGACACCCGGCATGACCAGGCCGTACTTGTGGCCGGAGGTGTTGATGGAGGCGACCCGCGGCAGCCGGAAGTCCCAGGGTAGGTCCGGGTCGAGGAAGGGGGCGATCATCGCGCCGGACGCGCCGTCGACGTGGACGGGGATGTCCAGTCCGGTGCGGTCCTGGAGGTCGTCCAGGGCGGCGACGATGCCGGCGACGGGCTCGTAGCTGCCGTCGAAGGTGGAGCCGAGGACGGCGACGACCCCGATGGTGTTCTCGTCGCACAGTTCGACGGCCTTCTCGGGGGTCAGGTGGAAGCGGTCCCCCTCCATCGGCACGTAGCGCGGCTCGACCTCGAAGTAGTCGGCGAACTTCTCCCAGCAGATCTGGACGTTGATGCCCATGACCAGGTTGGGCCGGTCGGCCGGCTTGCCCTGCGCGCGCCGCCGGTGCTGCCAGCGGCGCTTGAGCGCGAGCCCGCCCAGCATCGCGGCCTCGCTGGACCCGGTGGTGGAGCAGCCGACGGCGTGCCGGGGGTCCTCGGCGTGCCAGAGGCGGGCGAGCATGTGGACGCACCGGGTCTCGAGTTCCGCGGTCTGCGGGTACTCGTCCTTGTCGATCATGTTCTTCTCGGCGCACTCGTCCATGAGCCGCCGGGCCTCCGGCTCGGCCCAGGTGGAGACGAACGTGGCGAGGTTCTGCCGGGCGTTGCCGTCGAGCATCAGCTCGTCGTGGATGATCTGGTAGGCCGTGTCCGGTTCCATCTCCCCCGACGGCATCGCGTACCGCGGAACCTTCAGCGGTTCCCGGCTGAAGACCGGGTTGACCATCAGGTCCCTGCTCCTGCCGCGGTCGTCACGGGAGTGCCTCACCGTCATGCGCGCTCCGTCCTCGGTCTGTCGTCAGCCTGTCCTCGGCCGGTTCCCGGCCGGTCGTCGGCGTACCGGTACCCGCGATCGCCGGTTGGATCCTCGTGTCACCGCTCCAGGAAGTCGAACAGCTCTTCCCAGCGGCGGGTGATGGTGGCGGGGTCGAAGCGCCGCACGCTGCGCAGCGCCTGTTCCCCCATCGCGTCCCGCAGGTGTTCGTCGGACATCAGCCGGACGAGGTGGCGGGCGAGTTCGGAGGTGTTGCCGGGCCGGGCGAGCAGTCCGTCCTCGTCGTGGGTGACGATCTCCCGGACACCGGGCGCGCAGTCGAACGCCACGCACGGCACCCCGCTCGCCATCGCCTCCAGCAGCACCAGCGGGAAGCCCTCGCCGCGGGAGGACTGGACGAAGACGGAGGAGGCGCGCAGCGCCCCGGGCACGTCGTCGGTCTGCCCGGCGAAGTCCACCGAGTCCTCGATGCCCAGTTCGGCGCACTGCCGGCGCAGCTCCGCCTCGGACTCTCCCCTGCCGTAGATCCGCAGGGTCCAGCCGGGCTGCTGCGGGGCGGCCTCCGCCCAGGCGTCCAGCAGCAGGTCGACGCCCTTCTCGTGGGAGAGCCGGCCGATGCTCGCGACGACCTTCTCGGTGCGCGGGGAGGGGGTGCCGGGGTCGATGGGCAGCGGGTTCGGCATGAAGCCGAGGTTGTTCATGCCCTCGCCGACCCAGCGGTCGGCGTCCTCCTGGGTGAGGGCGAGGAGCCGGTCGACGTCCGCGTAGTACTTCTTGACCCGGGCGAAACGGGACGACTTGCGGGCCGTCTCGAAGGACTCGTGGGTCATGCCGACGACGGTGTGCCCGGCGGTGTCCGCGAGGGCCACCCACTCCATCGCCCAGACCTGGGTGACGATGATCACCGCACCGGGCGAGGCGGCGCGGAACAGGGCCGTGAGCCGGCCGGCGGCGGCTCGCATGTGGGCGTCGTGGCGGCGCAGGGCGGGGTCGGCGGAGCCGAGCAGGCGGCGCGGCCGGGGGCGGCCCGGGGGCCGGCGGGCGTACAGCGTGACCGTGCGGAACGGGGGGTTCTCGCCGAGGTCCATCGGGTGGCCCGCCGGTGCGATACCGGCGATGGTGACCCGGTGGCCGCGGTCGGCCAGCAGCCTGGCGAGCTGGGCCTGCCAGCGGCCCACGCCGCCGAGTTCGTTGACCTCGTTGGCCACGAAGAAGATGTCGCGCTGGGTCATCGGGCCTCTCCCGCGGGGCCGAAGAAACGGTCCACGATCCGCGCCGCGGCGTCCCCGCGGTCGTACTCGCCGTACTTGTCCACGAACTCCTTCAGCCGGGCCTCGTACGCCGTGTGCACGGCGGTCAGGTCGCCGAGCGCGGCGAAGAGGTCCTCCGGGGTGCGCGGCACGGGGCCGGGCGCCTCGGCGAGCAGGTCGAAGTAGGTGCCGCGGGTGTCCTCGGCGTACTCCTCCCAGTCGTGGACGTAGAACACGATGGGGCGCTGGAGCAGCGCGTAGTCGAACATCACCGAGGAGTAGTCCGTGATCAGTGCGTCGGCGAGCAGCATCAGCGGGGTGATGTCCGGTTCCGCGCTGACGTCGATGACGCGTCCGGCGACCGAGGGGGGCAGGGTGAGCCGGTTGAGGTAGTGCGCGCGCACCAGCAGGACGTGGTCGTCGCCGAAGCGGTCGGCGTACTCCTCGACGTCGAAGGGGAACGCGAAGTCGCGGACCCGGCCGTCGGGGTGGGCGCGGAACGTCGGCGCGTACAGCAGCACCCGCTTGCCCGGGTCGATGCCCAGGCGTTCGGCCAGCCGCCGCGCCTGCGGGTCCGGTGCGTCCGACTCGCGGGCCCGCACGAGGGCGTCGTTGCGCGGGTAGCCGGTGCGCAGCAGTTTGTGCTCGGGGATGCGGTAGGCGCGGGCGAGGGTGCGCACGTCGTGCTCGCTGCGGACCACGAAGTGGTCGAACCGGTCCAGGGCCTGCTGGTAGGAGCGCTGCTCCTGCTCGGACTGCATCCGGTGGGTGGGCTCGTCGAAGCCCATCCGCTTGAGCGCGGAGCCGTGCCAGGTCTGGATGTACGTCGTCTCGGGGCGCTTGGCCAGGCGCAGCGGGTAGCCCTGGTTGTCGATCCAGTACTCGGCCTGGGCGAGCGCCTTCAGGTACCGCCACGACCAGCGGCGCACCAGCTCGGCATCCTCGGGGAAGCCCTTGGGCCGGTCGCCCGCGTAGGACCAGACGGCGGTGACGGGCACGCCGCGGCGGCGCAGCTCCTCGTAGATCGCGCGGGGGCTGTCGCTGTACTGCTTGCCGAGGTGGCTCTCGAAGACGACGGTGCCCTTGCGGACGGGGAGCTTGCTCAGCATGCGGTCGTAGACCTGGAGCTTGCGGGTGCCGGAGTTCAGGTCGCGGCGCACGGCGCGCAGCTTGCGGTAGGCGCCCTTGGCGGCGCGCGCGGGGCGGCCGTGCAGGTTGCGCTGGACGGCGGCGCGGCCGGTGCGGGCGGCCTGGCCGTGCTGGGCGAGCCGGAAGGCGAGGTGGCCCTTGGCGGACACCTGGGCCTCGATGCGGTCGGCCATCAGCCTGGTCAGGCGCGGCCGGACCGGGAGGGCCTCGGCGTGCTCGAGGTCGACGGTGCCGACGGTGAGGCGGCTGGTGGTGCGCGCGCCGTCCGCGCTCAGGTGCAGACGGACGTCCCAGACGTCGTCGATGATGCCGAGCGGGCGCAGGCGCCGGGTCAGGGGCACCTCGGCCCGCCAGGCGATCGTGTCGCCCTCGTGGGTGACGGCGGCGACCGGGAACCGGAAGGTCTGCAGGCTGCGCCGCCGGGCCCGGAACTCCAGCTCGGCGGTGAGCCTGGCACCGGGGGCGATGGTGTGCAGCGGGTTGACGATCGCACCCGCGAGCCGGACGTCGCCGCCGTCCACGGCGTACTCGGTGAGCTGGTTGCGCAGGAACATCTGGTTCAGCCGCTTGGCGTGGTGGCCGAGGCCGGTGACGTCCAGGACGGAGCGCATGTCCGGGTCGTCGAGGTAGCGGTCGGTCCAGTAGATCCGGCCGTCCCGCTCGACCAGCGGGGTGGCGATCTTCTGCCGGTTGATCAGGGTGTCGATGGCCGGCATCAGGTCCGCCCAGTCCTCGCGCAGCAGCAGCTGGGCGCAGATGGCGTGGACGCGGTCCAGCTCGGCGTAGGCGGCCTCGGGGAAGTCCTGGACGTACCCGCGGGCCAGCTCGGCGAAGCCGTGCCGGTAGTCGTCGTCGAGGAAGGGCAGTTCCCGCAGGTAGAGCACGAGGTCGTGCTTGAGGAACTTGATGTCCTTCCACAGCTTCAGCCGCTCCTGGCCCTGGCGCTCCAGGAGGGCGTCGATACGGCGGTGGATCTCGACCCGGTCGGCGAAGTTCCTGATCTCGCCGCGGCGGTTGCTGATCGACTTGGCCTCGGTCTTCTCCACGACGTTCCAGTGGTAGACCGTGTTCGGGATCAGGGTGATGCGCCGCGCGGCCAGGTAGGCCTGGGCGGAGAAGAGCAGGTCCTCGTAGTGGATGCCGCGCGGGAAGACGAGGTCGTTGCCGAGGAGGAAGTCGCGCCGGTAGCACTTGTTGGTCGACAGCGTGTCGAAGACGAACAGGTCCGGCAGCTCGGCGACGGAGTCCAGCGTGCGGGTGCTGCGGTACAGCCACGGGTACCAGGCGACGCGCTTGCCGTGCCGGTTGTCCGTGTACACGCGCACGCAGAGGCCGGAGACGAGGTCGGCGCCGGTGCGGTCGGCGGCCTCGACCATGTTGCGGCACGCGTTGCGCTCCAGCGTGTCGTCGCTGTCCAGGAACATCACGTAGCGGCCGCGGGCGGCCTTGACACCCTCGTTGCGGGGCTCTCCGCAGCCGCCGCTGTTCTCCGCGAGCCGGATCGCGCGGACCTTGCCCGGGTGGGCCGCGGCGAGCGCCTGCGCGACCCCGTAGGAGCCGTCCGTCGAGCAGTCGTCGGCGATGACGACCTCGACGTTGCGCAGAGTTTGCTCCAGAACGGAACCGACGGCCGCCGGAAGACGCTCTTCGTCGTTGTAGACGATGACGACAACGCTGACGTCCGGTTCGGGCGCGACGCTCGACACGGCCACCTCTCGTCTCTGTACGGTGGGGGATGCGGTGGGGGTGAACGTCACCCTACAGGCTGTAGGGACCACCCCTGCTCCCCACCCCTCCTGCAAACTACGTCAATGCGACAATACGCCGCCCCTCTGACACGCTGAGCTGGGGCGGGGCGGTGGCGGCGGCTGGCCCCGCTGCTGGAGCGCCCGGCTCACCGGTCACGGACCGCGGACCGGGCCGCCGGACCGTCGGCGGCGGGCCGCGGCGGCGCGGGGCCGGGATGTCAGGGCGTGTGGGCGTGCGTGCTCGGCCGAGGACAGGGCCGGCCGCGACGGGTGCGGCCCAGGACGGCCGGACTGCGGTGGCGGGACCGGGGTCACCGGGCCGCGACACCGAGCCCCGGGTCACCGGACCGCGGCCGCCAGACCCGACCGCCAGACCGGGTGCACCGGAACCGCGGCCAGACCGGGTTCACCGGATCGCGGCCGCCAAGCCGGGTGCACCGGACCGCGCCCCCGAGACCGGGTTCACCGGACCGCAACCGCGAGACCGAGCTCCGCCCGGGGACGGTCGCGGGACTCGGGGCCCTTCCGGCGGCCGGTCGCGCGGCCGGGGCCTCACTCCGGGGCGGCCGTGGCCACCAGCCACCTGGACGGCAGCTCTATCCGGGTGCCGGCGGGGGTGCGCTCCGTCGTGACGAGCGGGAGCTCGCCCGCGGCCAGGACGGTGAGGCCGGCCGAGCGGAGCAGGTGCGGCACCGTGTCGTCGCTCACCTCGCCGGGGGCTATCCCGTGCCGGAGGACCGGGGCGAGCTTGGGCGGCGGCCCCGCGGGGTCCCGCGCCAGCCGGCCCAGGACCGGCCGCGCCGCCTCGGACAGCTCGACCACGAAGGCCCGGCCGCGCTCCCCGACGAGCACCGCGAGCGCGTCCACGAGCGCCTGCCGGTCGTCGGGCTCGCACTGGTGCAGGACACCGCGCATATAGACGTTCACGTCGCCCAGCTCGGCGTGCAGGGCGTCCGCCGCGGCCTTGTCGGTGGCGTCCAGCTCGCGGTACTCCGCCCGCCCGGCCCGGTCCGCGAGCCGGGCGCGTGCGACGGCCGCCGCCGCGATGTCCGCGCCGACGACCCTCGGGAAGCGGCCGGCCAGGAACCGGGTCTGCGTCCCGTTGCCGCACCCGAGGTCCACCAGCGGCAGACCGGTGACGGCCAGGTGCGGGGCGAACAGGGGAACGTGCACGGCGGCGGTCACCGCCGGGCCGGCGTCCCAGAACACCTCCCCCGGTCCGTCGGGCGCCGCACGCCAGAACCCCTCCCAGGCCTGCCGGTACCGACTCGTCACGCTCATGGCCAACTCCCCAGTGTGCGGCGGTGATCCGTCGTGAGCGACGGCGGGAGAACGGTCTACCGTGCCCCTCACCTCCGGGCAAGCACCCTGCCCGCTCCTTCACACCCCCGTCCCGGCCCGGCCGTCCCGCCTTCTCTCCTCAGCGAGGAGGAAGGGACAGTTCGCACCAGACCGTCTTGCCCGTGCGCGTCCGGCTGGTGCCCCACTCGCGGGCGAGGGCGCTGACCACGCGCAGGCCGCGCCCGGCCTCGTCGGCGGGACCCGCGCTCAGCAGCACGGGCAGGTCGTGGTCGTCGTCCTCCACCTCGCAGAGCAGGGTGTCCGCGCGGACCAGGCGCAGTGCGACAGGGCGTGCGTGGGAGTGCCGTACGGCGTTGGTGACCAGCTCGCTGACCAGCAGCCCGGCGGGGTCGGCGAGGCGCCCCAGACCCCACGCGTGCACCTGCTCTCGGACCGCCGCACGGGCGCGGCCCACCTCGGCCGGATCACGGGCGAGCCGCCACTCGGCGACGTCGTCCGGCCCGATGCCGTTGAGGCGTGCCATCAGCAGTGCCACGTCGTCCTTACGGCCCCCGCGCGGGTTGAGGGCGCGGATGATCGTGTCGCAGGCGTCGTCCATGGACGCGGCGGGATGGGCAGCGGACGCGCACAGGGTGGCCAGTCCGGACCCGATGTCCTCGCCGCGCACCTCGACCAGCCCGTCGGTGCACATCACCAGCCGGTCACCGGGCTCCACGCGCACGCGCACCGTCTCGAAGGGCACCCCGCCGACCCCGATCGGCGCTCCGGTGGGCAGGTCCAGCAGCTCGCTGCGGCCGTCCGCGGCGCGCACCAGGACCGGCGGGACGTGGCCCGCGTTCGCGAGGTGCAGTTCGCCCGCGACCGGGTCGTAGACGGCGTACAGGCAGGTCGCCAGGTAGGCGTCGCCGAGCCGCTGGGCGAGGTCGTCGAGGTTGCGCAGCAACTGCGCGGGCGGCAGGTCGAGGGCGGCCATGGTCTGCACGGCGGTGCGCAACTGGCCCATCATGGCGGCCGAGTTGAGCCCGTGCCCCATGACGTCGCCGACGACGAGCGCGGTCCGGGCGCCGGGCAGTTTGACCGAGTCGAACCAGTCGCCGCCGACCCGGCCGAGCAGGGTGCCCGGCAGATAGCGCGTGGCGATGTCACAGCCCGCCATCCGCGCCGGGATGTGCGGCAGCATGCTGTCCTGGAGGGTCTCGGCGACACTCTCCTGGTACGTGTACATGCGCGCGTTGTCGAGCACGAGCCCGGCGCGCGCGGCGAGTTCCGCGCCGGTGACCCGGTCCATGTCGTTGAACTCCGCGCGCTCGGGGTGGCGCAGCAGGATCATGAAGCCGAGGACGACGTCGCGCGCCTTGAGCGGGACGACGAGCATCGAGCGGTGGGTGATCAGGGGGCGGATGTCCCGCTTCTCGAACTGCGAGGCGATGGCGTGGCCCATCTCCTCCCCGATGCGCGGCACGAGCACGGGCTCGCCGCTCGTCATGCACTGGAAGAACGGCGTGTGCGCCGGGAAGGGCATCGCCTCCCCGACGGGGACCACGTCGTCCCAGCGACCGGGTTCGTCGGTGTGTTCCAGGGCGACCCGGTGCCACATGGTCGTGGTGTCGGGCACCCCCTCGGCGAAGCCCTCGCCCGCGACGACCTGTTCCCGCAGATAGGTGCCGGCGACGTCGGTGAAGCGCGGGACGACGGCCCGGCTGACCTCCACGATGGTCCGTGCGAGGTCCAGGGAGGTGCCGATGCGGCCGCTGACCTCGTTGAGGAACTCCAGGCGCTCCCGGACGGCGGCGTACTCCAGGTCGACGGGTTCGTCCTCGAACCCGCCGTCGGACGCCTCGTCGGAGCGCCCGTCGGGCGTCTCGCCGAGGCCTTCGCCGGGACCGTGCGGGGCGGGGCGTCCCGGCGCGGCGGCCCGTGCGGCCCGCCGCCGCTGCGCACCGCGCCCGGCCCGCCGGGGCACTCCCCAGTCGGGGGTGACGGGCACCCGGTCGTTCTGACTGAACTCCAGTACGGGGTAGCCAAGTTCGAGGATCTGCGCGACGATGCGGGCGCTCTCGCCCACGCTCATGCTGGGCAGGATCTCCGGGAGCCTGCGCGCGAGTTCCTCGGCGCCGGGGAAGTCGGTGTGCAGCGCGAAGGCGGGCGCGACGCGCTCCACGGTGAAGGCGCCGTGCCCGGCCGCCGCACCGCCCACGAGCCCCGCCGCACCGGAGAGTCCCACGCCGGCGGGGCCGTGACCGCCGGCGCCGGCCGGTCGGCCCAGCGCGTCCGCGTCGGCCGCGAGCACCAGCAGCCGCTCCGGTCCCGGGCCCACCAGGGGGTAGGCCCACCACAGGACGTCGACGCGGTCGCGCCCCGGCACGGTGAGCCGGGCGCGGCCCGCGGCCGGGTAGGACAGGCGCCCGTCGAGGGAGGACTCCAGGCCGGGCCCGAGCCCGTCGTGGCCGTCGTCGGCGCCGGGGACGGCGTGAGCGGCGTGCCCCGGGTGCGGGAGCACACCGCCGTCCTCGGCCGCGTCGGGCAGCGCCCCGGAGACGGGCAGCAGGTCAGCCGCCGCCCGGCCGACGGCCTCTTCCCTGCCGGTGCCGAACAGCCGCCGGGCGCCGGTGCTCCAGTGCGACACCAGGCCGTCCCGGTCGACGACGACCACGGCCAGCGGAACCCTCCCGGCCCCGGCCCGCGCGGCACCGGCCGCAGCCCGTACCGCGCCAGGAGTTCCGCCCCCGGCCGCGTGGCCGCGAGACGCGTCCCCGTCGGTGCCACGGTCCATGGCCGGCCCCTCTCGCACGGCTCCGCAAGATCTGCGATCCCAGGCCCACCACGGTACGGGGCCGTCCGGTCACGATGTGCGGCAAACCCGGGAATTGGCTCCGGCGGCGAGGCGGTGTGCACTCCGGCGTCCCGGTGGCCCGTCGTCCGGCAGCCCCGGGCGCGCAGGGCCGCCGGGACGCCGGGGCCGCCGGGACGCCATGTGCCCGCGCGCCCCGGCGCGCCCGCCCACCGGTCCGCTCAGTCCTCGTGGCCGAGCTGGAGGTCGCGTTCCGTGCGTCCGCCGCCCGCGACCTGGAGCACCGTGGCGACCGGCGGGTAGCCGGCCGCGATCACGGTGTACTCGCCGGAGGACAGGTCCACGAACCGGAAGGATCCGTCGGGTCCGGTGGTGAGCGTGTCGACGACGTTGCCCGCCGCGTCGAGCAGCGTCACGCGCGCGTCCTCGACGGGCCGTCCCGCGCTCGCCCGCACGGTGCCCCGCAGGACGGCGCCGCCCGCCAGTTCCACGTCCTGGCGGGTCTCGCGGGAGGCCTGCACGCTGACGGGGAGCGCGGCCGGGCGGAAGGCGGGCGCGCTGGCGGCGAGGGTGTACTCCCCCGCGACCAGTTCGGTGATGACGTAGCCGCCCTCGCGTCCGCTGCGGGTGCTGGCGACGACCTCGCCGTGGACGTTGGTCAGGGTGACGGTGGCGTCCCGCACGGGGCTGCCGTCCGCGGTGCACACGGTGCCCGCGAGGCGTCCGGCACCGCCGAGGACGACGTCGAGCTCGACGGGCCGCTCGCCCACGGTCACGGAGACCGCCTGCGGCTGGTGGCCGCCGGCCGCGGCGATCAGGACGTACGAGCCGGTGCCCGGCGTGGACAGCGCGTACCGCCCGTCCTCGCCGCTGGCGCCCCGCCCGATCTGCTGTCCGCCGACGTCGATCAGGGTGAGCGCGGCGCGCGGCACGACGGTCCCGTCCGCGTGCTGCACCGTGCCGCAGACGGGGACGCCGGCCGGGTACGGCGCCCGCGACGGCGGCACGGTGTGGTTCAGGGGCGCCGGCTCGGTCTCGAAGGCGGCCGGGGCGGGGGTGTTGTGGGACACCAGCGGTTTCTCCTTGAGGAAGAAGGCGATGATCAGGCCGAGGACGAGCACCGGCACGAGGTAGAGGAAGATCCGCGGCATCGCGTCGGCGTACGCCTGGATGTAGGCGTCGCGCAGGGCCGGCGGCAGCGCGTGCACCACCTGCGGGGTGATCGACTCGGGGTCGGGGAGGGCGGCGCCCCCGCGCGCGGGGAGGCGGTCGCGCAGGGCGTCGGCGAGCCGGTCGGCGAAGAGGGTGCCGAAGACGGCCGCGCCGACGCTGCCGCCGATCTGGCGGAAGTAGTTGTTGGCGCTGGTGGCGGTGCCGAGGTCGGCGGGGCGCACGGAGTTCTGCACGGCGAGCACGAGGACGGGCATCACCAGGCCGATGCCCGCGCCGAGGACGGCCATCCAGATGCTGTACTCGAGCCGGGAGGTGCCGACCTCCAGCCGGGACAGCAGCCACATGCCGACGACGGACAGGGCGCTGCCGAGCAGCGGGTGGATCTTGTAGCGGCCGGTGTGGCTGATCAGCTGCCCGGAGACGATGGACGCGACCACGATGCCGCCCATCATGGGCAGCATGAGCAGCCCGGACTCGGTGGCGGAGGCGCCGTCGACCATCTGCAGGAAGGTCGGCAGGTAGCTCGCCGCGCCGAAGAGGGCGACGCCGACGACCAGGCCGACCAGGCCGCTGATGTTGAAGACGGAGTCGCGGAAGAGCCGCAGCGGGATGAGGGGTTCGGCGGCGAAGCGTTCGGCGACGACGAAGAGGACGGCCGCGACGGCGGCGCCCGCGCCCAGGCCGAGGATGACGCGCGATCCCCAGGCGTACTCGGTGCCGCCCCAGCTGGTCAGCAGCACCGCGCACGTCGAGGCGGTGCCGAGCAGCAGCGTGCCGAGGATGTCGAAGCGCGCCTTGACGTGCGGCCTGGGCAGCTTGAGCACGATTGTGACGACCGCGAGGGTGACCAGGCCGAAGGGCACGTTGATGTAGAAGCACCACCGCCAGGAGAGGTGGTCGGTGAAGTACCCGCCGAGCAGCGGGCCGGCGACGGAGGCGAGGCCGAAGGCGGCGCCGATGAGCCCCATGAACCGGCCGCGCTGCCGGGGCGGCACGATGTCCGCGATGATGGCCTGCACGCCGATCATCAGGCCGCCGGCGCCGAGCCCCTGTACGGCGCGGAAGGCGATCAGCTGGTCCATGGTCCCGGCCCGCCCGGCCAGTGCGGAGCCGATGACGAAGACCGCGATGGCGAACTGGAAGACCCCCTTGCGGCCCACCAGGTCGCCGAGCTTGCCGTAGACGGGCAGTCCCACCGTGGCCGTGAGCAGGTAGGCGGTGATCGCCCAGGACATCTTGTCCAGGCCGTGCAGCTCCCCGACGACCTTGGGGAGCGCGGTGGCGACGATCATCTGGTCCAGGGCGGCCAGCAGCAGGGCGAGCATCAGCCCGACGAAGACCAGCCGGACCCGGCGGGGGCTGAGCGGCTCGGCGCCGGCCGGGAGCACGGCGGTGCTCCCGGCCGGCGCGGCGCGGGTCTCCGGTGGCGCCGTGACCGGTTCGTCCTGCACCAGAGTGATCCCGCCCACTTGACCCTCTCCCTCGTCGCGCTGTCGCGCAGATTCCGCGCGCAAAGCGACAACTACGGACAGCCCGCGGGGTTACGGCACGAGGCGGGGCGGTGGGGAGATCACCCGAACCGGTGACGCGGCCAACGGGGGCCGGTGCCGGGTCAGTTGCGGGGCGGGACTACTTCTCGACCTCGGTGGCGAGCCGGGCGAGCAGGGCGTCGTAGATCCGGCCGAGGCCCTTGGGGGCGAACGTCTTCTCGAAGAAGCCGCCGATGCCGCCCGCGCCCTGCCAGGTGGTGGTGACGACGACGCGGGAGCTGCCCTCGCCGGCCGGGGTGACCCGCCAGGTGGTGACCATGGAGGAGTTGCGGTCCTTCTCGACCAGTTCGCCGTCGGTGGGCTCGCTCACCTCCAGCAGGCAGTCGCGGACGCGCTTGCTGGTGGCCTGGAGCTTCCAGTGGACGAGGGTGCCCTCGCCGTCGCCGCCCTCGCGCACCTCGTACTCGCTGAAGTGCTCGGGCAGCAGCCGCTCGCGGGTGCCGCTGTAGTCGGCGAGGGCGTCGAACACCTTCTCCGCGTCCGCCGCGACGACCCGCTCGGTAGTGGCCTCGACCTGCGCCATGGGGTTCCTCCAGGACATCCGTTCTCAGGGTTGGGGCAAGCCAACCACCCCGCTCCCCCGGGCCCCAAATCGGGGTGCGGCAAGTGATCGGACCCGGCACGGCGGACGGTCGCGAACGGCTCCGGAACGGGCCCGCCGCGGCCATCCGCACGATCATGGGAACATGTGTTCTATTCTGTGGGGAGTGCTACCGAGGAGGCGTCATGCGCTGGGACAACCTCACAGCGGACTCCGGGGACACCGGGGAGTCCGGACACTCCGGGGACACCGGACACAGCCGGGCCGACGCCGCGCTCTTCGGCGCGGACGCGGTCACCACGCGCACGTTCGACACGCCCGAGTTCCGCGGGATCACCTTCCACGAGGTCCGGGCCCGCTCGATCATCAACCGGGTCCCCGGGGCCTCCCGCATGCCGTTCGAATGGACGGTCAACCCCTACCGGGGCTGCACGCACGCGTGCGTCTACTGTTTCGCCCGCAAGACGCACAGCTACCTGGACCTGGACACCGGTCTCGGTTTCGACACGCAGATCGTGGTCAAGGTGAACGCGCCCGAGCTGCTGCGCCACCAGCTCGCCGCGCGCCGCTGGCAGGGCGAGCACATCGCGATGGGCACCAACGTCGACTGCTACCAGCGCGCCGAGGGCCGCTACCGCCTGATGCCCGGCATCATCTCCGCGCTGACCGAGCGCGCGAACCCGTTCTCGATCCTGACCAAGGGCACCCTGATCCTGCGCGACCTGGACCTGCTGGTGCGGGCGGCGGAGGTCACCGACGTGGGCATCTCCGTCTCCGTGGGCTTCACCGACCATGAGCTGTGGCGCACGGTGGAGCCGGGCACACCGCCGCCGGAGCGCCGCCTGGACGTCGTACGCACCCTCGGGGAGCACGGCATCGGCTGCGGGGTGCTGATGGCGCCGGTGATCCCCTTCCTCGGCGACCACCCCGCGCAGCTGCGGGCGACGGTGCGGGCCATCGCGGCGGCGGGGGCCACCTCCGTCACCCCGCTCACGCTGCACCTGCGGCCCGGTGCCCGGGAGTGGTACATGGCGTGGCTGGGGCAGCACCACCCGCACCTGGTGCGGCGCTACGAGCGGCTGTACGCCGACGGCGCCTACGCGCCCAAGTGGTACCAGCGCCGGATCACCCGTCAGGTGCACGAGCTGGCCCAGGAGTACGGGATCGGCCCCGCGCGCGCGGGCGCCGCGCGGCGCATCCGGCCGCAGGCGCCACCGCCCGGCCAGGACTCCCCCGGTCCGGCCCCCGCCGAACCGGTCCAGCTCTCGCTCCTCTGAGACCGTCCCTCCGGGATCGCCGGCTCACCGCGGGTGATCGCCCGGCACCGGGACAGCACAGGTGATCACCCCGGCGCCGGGGCGGTCGCCCGGAGGCCGGGACCGTCGTCGGCGCACCGGGGGCCGTCGTCGGCCCACCGGAGATCGTTCGAGCGCATCGGTCAGCCCATTCGGGTCAACAGCCCCCGGTTCGCGTTCTTCCGGGGGTGCTTTCCGGGACGATGCGGCGAGGATCGCGGCAGGCGCGGTCCGCAGCCTCTCCGTCCTGGGAGGACGCATGAGAAAACGCGCTGCCGTGCTGTGCGGTGCCGCACTCGTCGTGGCCGGTACCGTCACCGCCGTCCCCGCCGACGCGCGCACACCGCACCCCGCAGCCGTCGCCCGAGCCGCCGGGATCAGCTGGAAGAAGTGCGGCACCACGGACCATCCGACGCTCCAGTGCGGCACCGTGAAGGTGCCGCTGGACCACCGGCGGCCGTCCGGGCGGCAGATCACCCTGGCGCTGTCCCGCATCCCGCACACCGCGAAGACGTACCAGGGACCGCTGCTGGTCAACCCGGGCGGCCCCGGCGGCAGCGGGCTCTCCCTGGCCCCCTTCGTCGCCTCCGCGCTGCCCGGGGCCGTCGCGGCCCAGTACGACGTCATCGGTTTCGACCCGCGCGGGGTGGGCCGGAGCAGCCCCGCCCTGGACTGCGCGCCCGGGCACTTCGGGACCGTGCGCCCGGACTCGGTGCCCGCGACCGCCGCGCTCGAACAGGCCAACCTCGCACGCGTGCGCTCCTACGCCGCCGCCTGTGCGAAGAAGTACGCGAGCGTGCTGCCGTACATCGGCACCGTCGACGCCGTCCAGGACATGGACACCGTCCGCCGGGCCCTCGGCGCCCGGCGGATCAGCTACTTCGGCTACTCCTACGGCACCTACCTCGGCGCGGTGTACGCCAAGCTGTTCCCCGGGCGGGTGCGGCGCCTGGTGCTGGACTCGGTCGTGGACCCGAGCGGGATCTGGTACGACGACAACCTCCGGCAGGACCAGGCCTTCGACGACCGCCACCGCGCGTTCATGGCCTGGGTCGCCCGCAACGACGCCGCCTACCACCTGGGCACCGACCCGGCCCGGGTCGAGGCCGCGTGGTTCACGATGCGCTCGGCGCTCGCCAGGAAGCCCGCGGAGGGCAGGGTCGGCGCCTCCGAACTGGAGGACACCTTCATCCCCGGCGGCTACTACAACGGCTACTGGCCCTATCTGGCCCAGGCGTTCGCCGCCTACGTGAAGGACCACAGGACGGCCCCGCTCGTCCAGGCCTACGAGGACTTCGGCGCTGTCGACGCCGCCGGTGACAACGGCTACAGCGTCTACTCCTCGGTGCAGTGCCGTGACGCCGCCTGGCCGCGCGACTGGCGGCAGTGGCGCGAGGACACCTGGGCGGTGTACGGCAAGGCACCGTTCATGGCCTGGAACAACGCCTGGTACAACGCGCCGTGCGCGTTCTGGCCGGGCGCGGCCGCACGGCCGGTGGACATCGCCAACCGCGGCCTGCCGCCGGTGCTGCTGTTCCAGGCGACCGACGACGCCGCCACCCCGTACGAGGGCGGCGTACGGGTGCACCGGCTGCTGGCGGGCTCCAGCCTGGTCGTCGAGCAGGGCGGCGGCAACCACGGCATCACCCTGAGCGGGAACGCCTGCCTGGACGCCTACTTGTCGGCGTACCTGGGCGACGGCAGGGTGCCGCGCGGTGCGGCCGGCGGGGCCGACGCCGTCTGCCGGAAGGTGCCCGACCCGAAGCCGCTGAGCGCCAGGGCCTCGGCCACGGAGCCGCCGCGCGGCACCGGCGCCGCCCGCGGGGCGGCCCTGCACGACCTGGTCCGCTTCCGGGGCTGAGGCGCTGCGTCCCCGCCGGGGGCGGGGGCCCTGACTGTCAGAGCCATGGTCCACCATGGGGGCATGAGCGAACTGACCAGGATCCCCGCCCCCGAGGGCGTCGCCCCCGCCGCCCAGTACTCCCATGTCGTCCTGGGCACCGGCCGGTTCGTCGCCGTCTCGGGCCAGCTCGCCCTGGACGAGAAGGGCGCCCTCGTCGGGGAGGGCGACCCGGCGGCCCAGGCCCGTCAGGTCTTCGAGAATCTCCGCCGCTGCCTGTCGGCGGCCGGCGCGACCTTCGACGACGTCGTCAAACTCACCTTTTTCGTCACCGACACGGCCCACCTGCCGGCCATCCGCGAGGCCCGCGCCGCCCACATACCCGACGACCGCCTCCCCGCCTGCTCGGCCGTCCAGGTCGCCGCCCTGGTCCGCCCGGAGTTCCTGATGGAGATCGAGGCCTTCGCGGTGGTGGACGGGTGAGGGCTGCCGGCGGGCGGGAGACGCTGCCGGCCGGCTATGGGGGGGGGAACACCCGCGCCCGGCGTTCCTGCCGACCCGCGGGTTTCCGCGGCGAGGGCGCCGGGGGTTCCTACGAGGCGGGCGCGGCCGCCGCGCCCGGGGCGCGGTACGCCGGGCAGCCGGCGGGCTGAGCGGGCGCTCCCCGCTTCAGCGCTGCTTCGGGAGCCGGGCCAGTGCGTGGACGGCCGCCTCGGCGAGGGCCGGGTGGGCGAGGGCCTCGTCGAGCACCGGACGGGCGCGGGGGTCACCGAGCGCGCCGAGGCCCTCCACGCAGGCCAGCGCCACCCGGCGGTAGGGGTCGTGGGGGCGCAGCCGCCGACGCAGCGTGGTGATCAGCGCGGGCACCGACTCGGGGGCGCGCAGGGCGACGAGGAGGCGCACCGGGTGCAGGGCGTAGGCGACGCGCAGTTCGTTGGTGGCGAGGGCCGCCGCCGCGCGGGCCGTGCGGGGGTCACCGAGGCGGGCCAGGGCGTGCGCGGCGGCGGCGCAGCGCGGGGGGTCGCGGTGGTTGAGGAGCAGGACGAGGGACTCGAAGGCCCGGCGGTCGCCCGCGGTCCCCAGCCGGAAGGCGGCCAGTTCCCTGGCCCACAGCGGCCGGCCCGCGGCGGTGAGGACACCGGCCAGTTCGTCCAGGTCCTGCGTCGCCAGGAGCTGCCGGTACTCCGCCGTCCCGCCCGACTCCTGCCGTAAACGCTCCGTGAGTGATCGCAACTCTTCGTCCACGAGGCCACCTTAGAGGCGTGACGGGCCGTGCGGGAGCCGCCTCGCGAACTCGGGGCCCCTCGCCCCTGGCGCGCTCGTTACCCACGGGTTAATCTCGGACGAGCGAGCCACCGCTCGCACCGACTCGCAGTGGCCTGGTGACGCAGCCACCGCGAGTGCTGTCGGTCCGGCACCCGGTCTCCGGTGCCCCCGGCGCTTCAGGTACCGCTGGTACCGCCGGCGCCGGTGCACGACCCGGCTCGGGGACAGAGCCGGCCGCTCCCGCGCCGTGCGGGCGTGTGCGCGCCCGCGGCAACGGCACCCGGGCGTGTGCGCACGCAGCCCGGCAGCACCCGCACCCTGTCCTTCCGCACCCGGTGCGCCGACGGCGCACCGGGCCGCGCTCCCAGTCGTCACCCCTCATTCCTGGAGTCCCGCGATGGCCGCTCCCCTCTCCGACACGCCCGCCTGCCCGCTGAAGACCGTGGCCGTCATCGGTCTCGGCACCATGGGCACCGGCATCACCGAAGTCCTGGCCCGCGCCGGCCGCGAGGTCGTCGGCATCGACATCAGCGAAGCGGCGGCCGCCCGGTCCGTCGCCGCCCTGGAGGCCTCCACCGCCCACGCGGTGGCGCGCGGGCGCCTGAGCGAGCAGGAGCGCGCGGACGTCCTCGCCCGTGTGCGCACCTGTGCCGACCTGACCGCCGCGGCCGACGCCGACCTGGTCATCGAGGTGGCACCGGAGTCGTACGAGATCAAGCACCGGATCTTCCGCGAACTGGACGCCGTGGTGCGGCCGGAGACGATCCTGGCGACCGGCACCAACGCGCTGTCGGTGACCCGCCTGGCCGCCGACTCGGCCCGGCCCGAGCGCGTGCTCGGCCTGCACTTCTTCAACCCGGCCCCGGCCATGAAGCTCGTCGAGGTCGTCTCCTCGGTGCTGACCTCGCCGCAGGCCGTCGCCGCCGTCACCGACCTCGCCGTCGAACTGGGCAAGGAACCGGTCGCGGTCGGCGACCGGCCCGGGTTCGTCGCCGACGGGCTGCTGTTCGGCTACCTCAACCAGGCCGCCGCGATGTACGAGGCCAAGTACGCCTCCCGGGAGGACATCGACGCCGCGATGCGGCTCGGCTGCGGGCTGCCGATGGGTCCGCTGGCGCTGCTCGACCTGATCGGGGTCGACACCGCCCGGACGGTGCTGGAGGCCATGTACGCCGAGTCCCGTGACCGGCTGCACGCCCCCGCGCCGGTCCTCAAGCAGCTCAGCGAGGCGGGTCTGACCGGCCGCAAGGCGGGCCGCGGCTTCTACACCTACGCCTCGCCGGGCAGCGGCACGGTGGTGCGGGACTCGCTCACCCCGCTGGACGGCGACGCCCTCGTCCCGGGCCGGTCCGTCCGCGGTGTCGGGGTGGCCGGCTCGGGCACCATGGCCTCCGGCATCGCGGAGGTGTTCGCGAAGGCCGGGTACGAGGTGGTGCTCGCCGCGCGCAGCGCCGAGAAGGCACAGGCCGCCAAGGCCCGTGTCGGCAGGTCCCTTTCGCGCTCCGTCGACAAGGGCCGGCTGTCCGCCGAGGCCGCGGCGCGGACCCTGGACCGGATCACGGCCACCGGCACGTACGACGACTTCGCCGACGTGGACCTGGCCGTGGAGGCGGTCGCCGAGGACCTGGCCGTCAAGCAGCAGTTGTTCGGCACGCTGGACAAGGTCTGCAAGCCGGGCGCGGTGCTGGCCACCACCACCTCCTCGCTGCCGGTGGTCGCCTGCGCCCGTGCCACCTCGCGCCCGCAGGACGTGATCGGCATGCACTTCTTCAACCCGGCTCCGGCCATGAAGCTCGTCGAGGTGGTGCGTACGGTGCTGACCGCCGACGACGTCCACGCCACCGTCCGCGAGGTGTGCGCGACCATCGGCAAACACGCGGTGGACTGCGGGGACCGGGCCGGCTTCATCGTCAACGCCCTGCTGTTCCCGTACCTCAACAACGCGATCAAGATGGTGCAGGAGCACTACGCCTCGCTGGACGACATCGACGCGGCGATGAAGCTGGGCGGCGGCTACCCGATGGGTCCCTTCGAGCTGCTGGACGTGGTCGGCCTGGACGTCTCGCTGGCCATCGAGAAGGTCCTGCACCACGAGTTCCGCGAGCCGGGTCTGGCCCCGGCGCCCCTCCTGGAGCACCTGGTGGCCGCGGGCTGCCTCGGCCGCAAGACGGGCCGCGGCTTCCGCGAACATGCCCGCCGCTGACCGGCCGGGCGACCGGCCGGGCGAGCGCGCCGGCCGGCGGCCGGGTGGCCGGTTCCAGGAGGGCGCCGAGTGGGGCGGTCTGCTCGAACCGGCGGCCCCGCCCCCGGTCACCGGGCCCGGCGAAGGCCGGGCACCCGCGCACCGGGCTGCGCGTATGCAGTACGTTCGGGTCATGCCCCAGCCCGCCAAGTCCTCACGTACACCCGCTGCGCCCGACGCTCCGGAGAGCGCCGCCGGTTCCCGCGCCGCCGCCCAGCGGCTCAAAATGCGCCGGGAACTGGCCGCCGCGGCGATGGAGCTGTTCGCGACCAAGGGGTACGAGGCGACCACGGTCGACGAGATCGCCGCGGCGGCCGGGGTCGCCCGCCGCACCTTCTTCCGCCACTTCCGCTCCAAGGAAGAGGCGATCTTCCCCGACCACGACGACACGCTCGTCCGCGCGGAGGCCGTCCTCAACGCCGCCCCCGCGCACGAGCACCCGCTCGACACGGTCTGCCGCGGCATCAAGGAGGTCATGAAGATGTACGCGGCCCGGCCGGAGATCTCGGTCGCCCGCTACAAGCTGACCCGCGAGGTGCCGACGCTGCGCGAGGCGGAGATCGCCTCGGTGGCCCGCTACGAGCGCCTGTTCACCCGGTATCTGCTGGGCCACTTCGACGAGCGCGCGCACGCGGACGACGCCAACGACGACCCGCTGCTGGCCGAGGTCGCCGCCTCGGCGGTGGTCACCGCGCACAACCACGTGCTGCGACGCTGGCTGCGGGCGGACGGCCAGGGCGACGTGGAGGCGCAGCTGGACCACGCCTTCGCGATCGTCCGCAAGACCTTCGGGACGGGGATCGGGGCGGGCCGCTCCACGGCCGGTGCGGCGGCCCGGCCGGCCGCCGCCTCCCCCGCCGCGGTGTCCCGGCAGGGCGAGGTCCTGGTCACCGTGGCCCGCACCGACGCGCCGCTGGACGAGGTCATGCGGACCATCGAGGAGGCGCTCAAGGAGCGCTGAGCACCGCCCTCCCCTTCGGCACTCCCCCCGGGCTCGGGCACCGCACCCACCCCCGGCTCCAGCACCCTCCCGCGCGCCCCCGACGGCCACGCCCCCGTCGGCGCGCGGCGTTGACGGCCACCTTTCGGGGTGGCCGTTCCGGCATGTCAAAGGCGCTTTTCGTCCGCCTTTCCGGACCCGTTCGATCGATCATCGCTCATCTGTAGCGTAAAGATTTCGTCTGAGCGGAAGTTGTGGCACTCAGTGCCTTGTCAGCTGACACGCGGTGTCATACGTTGAAGGTGTCCGGGCGACCGGCACGCAGCGACCGCACCGCGTGCCGACTGTCCCGGCGGGCCCCGGCCCGCACGCCCGGACGCCTGCGTCACAGGCATCTTCCGCGCCACAAAGCGCCGCCACGCACCACCCGCCGCACCACCGGCACCCCGCCGAACCGACGGCACCCGCCCGAACCCCCGCAGCACCCACCCCGCACCGACGAACCCTCAGCGCCCCTGGCCCTCACCGGGACGCTCACCGCCGGAGGCAACACCGTGACCGTGAAGGACATCCTGGACGCGATCCAGTCGAAGGACGCCACGTCCGCCGATTTCGCCGCCCTGCCGCTCCCCGAGTCGTACCGCGCGATCACCGTGCACAAGGACGAGACGGAGATGTTCGCGGGTCTGGAGACCCGCGACAAGGACCCGCGCAAGTCGCTGCACCTGGACGACGTGCCGCTGCCCGAACTGGGCCCGGGTGAGGCCCTGGTGGCCGTCATGGCCTCCTCGGTGAACTACAACTCCGTGTGGACCTCGATCTTCGAGCCCCTGTCGACGTTCGGCTTCCTGGAGCGCTACGGCAAGGTCAGCGAACTCACCAGGCGGCACGACCTGCCGTACCACATCATCGGATCCGACCTCGCGGGCGTCGTCCTGCGCACCGGACCCGGCGTCAACGCCTGGCAGCCGGGCGACGAGGTCGTGGCCCACTGCCTCTCCGTCGAGCTGGAGTCCTCCGACGGGCACAACGACACCATGCTCGACCCGGAACAGCGCATCTGGGGCTTCGAGACGAACTTCGGCGGCCTCGCCGAGATCGCCCTCGTCAAGTCCAACCAGCTGATGCCCAAGCCGGACCACCTCAGCTGGGAGGAGGCCGCCGCGCCCGGCCTGGTCAACTCCACCGCCTACCGCCAGCTCGTCTCCCGCAACGGCGCCGGCATGAAGCAGGGCGACAACGTGCTCATCTGGGGGGCGAGCGGTGGTCTCGGCTCGTACGCCACCCAGTTCGCGCTGGCCGGCGGCGCCAACCCGATCTGCGTGGTCTCCTCGCCGCAGAAGGCGGACATCTGCCGGTCGATGGGCGCCGAGGCGATCATCGACCGCAACGCCGAGGGCTACCGGTTCTGGAAGGACGAGAACACCCAGGACCCCAAGGAGTGGAAGCGCTTCGGCAAGCGCATCCGCGAACTCACCGGCGGCGAGGACATCGACATCGTCTTCGAGCACCCCGGCCGCGAGACCTTCGGCGCGAGCGTCTACGTCACCCGCAAGGGCGGCACCATCACCACCTGCGCCTCGACCTCGGGCTACATGCACCAGTACGACAACCGCTACCTGTGGATGTCCCTGAAGCGCATCATCGGCTCCCACTTCGCCAACTACCGCGAGGCGTGGGAGGCCAACCGGCTCATCGCCAAGGGCAGGATCCACCCCACGCTCTCCAAGGTGTACTCCCTCCAGGACACCGGCCAGGCCGCCCACGACGTGCACCGCAACGTGCACCAGGGCAAGGTCGGCGTGCTGTGCATGGCCCCCGAGGAGGGGCTGGGCGTGCGCGACGAGGAGATGCGCGCGCGGCACCTCGACGCCATCAACCGCTTCCGCGACATCTGAGACACCCGGAGGCAGAGATGACTGAGCGTCGGACGGTGCCTGCGGCGCAGGGCGCGCCGGTGTCGCAGGAGACGAAGACCAGGAAGCACGGCGAGGGGCCGGGGGACACCGGCACCGGCACGGAGCGCCCCGCGCCGCGGGCGCGAAGGGAGAGGGACCGGCCGTGGCTCATGCGCACCTACGCCGGCCACTCCACCGCCGAGGCGTCCAACGAGCTGTACCGGCGCAACCTCGCCAAGGGGCAGACCGGTCTGTCGGTCGCCTTCGACCTGCCGACCCAGACCGGGTACGACGCCGACCACGTCCTCGCCCGCGGCGAGGTCGGCCGGGTGGGGGTGCCGGTCGCGCACCTGGGTGACATGCGCAGGCTGTTCCAGGACATCCCCCTGGAGCAGATGAACACCTCGATGACGATCAACGCCACGGCCATGTGGCTGCTGGCGCTCTACCAGGTCGTCGCCGAGGAGCAGGGCGCCGACGTCACCAAGCTCCAGGGCACGACCCAGAACGACATCGTCAAGGAGTACCTGTCCCGGGGCACGCACGTCTTCCCGCCGGGTCCGTCGCTGCGCCTGACCACCGACATGATCGCGTACACGGTCTCCCACCTCCCCAAGTGGAACCCGATCAACATCTGCAGCTACCACCTGCAGGAGGCCGGGGCCACGCCGGTGCAGGAGATCGCCTACGCGATGTCCACCGCGATCGCCGTCCTGGACGCCGTGCGCGACAGCGGCCAGGTGCCGCCGGAGCGCATGGGCGACGTCGTCGGACGCATCTCCTTCTTCGTGAACGCGGGCGTCCGGTTCGTCGAGGAGATGTGCAAGATGCGCGCCTTCGGACGGATCTGGGACAGGATCACGCTGGAGCGCTACGGCATCCAGGACCCCAGGCACCGCCGCTTCCGCTACGGCGTCCAGGTCAACTCCCTGGGGCTGACCGAGGCGCAGCCGGAGAACAACGTCCAGCGGATCGTGCTGGAGATGCTGGCCGTGACCCTCTCCAAGGACGCCCGCGCGCGTGCCGTGCAGCTGCCGGCCTGGAACGAGGCCCTGGGTCTGCCCCGCCCCTGGGACCAGCAGTGGTCCCTGCGCATCCAGCAGGTGCTGGCGCACGAGAGCGACCTGCTGGAGTACGAGGACATCTTCGAGGGTTCACACGTCATCGAGGCGAAGGTCGCGAAACTCGTCGAGGAGTCCCTGGCCGAGATCGAGCGGATCCAGGAGATGGGCGGCGCGATGGCCGCCGTCGAGTCCGGCTACCTCAAGTCGCAGCTCGTCTCCTCGCACGCCGAGCGGCGGGCCCGTATCGAGTCCGGTCAGGAGAAGATCGTGGGCGTCAACATCTTCGAGACGACCGAGCGCAGTCCGCTGACCGCGGACCTGGACACAGCCATCCAGACGGTCGACCCGGCTGTCGAGGCCCGTGTCATCGCCGCGCTGCAGCACTGGCGCGACACCCGCTACCAGCCGCCCTTCAACCACCCGCGCCCGTGCAAGGCGCTGGAGAAGCTGAAGGAGGCCGCGAAGGGCACCGACAACCTCATGGAGGCCACCCTGGAGTGCGCCCGCGCCGGAGTCACCACCGGCGAGTGGGCCGGGGCCCTGCGCGAGGTGTTCGGCGAGTTCCGCGCGCCGACGGGCGTCTCGTCCGCGCCGGTCGCGGTCACCGCGGCGGAGGGCTCGGCGCTGCACGACGTGCGCCGCAAGGTGGACGCCACCGCCCGCGATCTCGGCGTCGGCAAGCTGCGCTTCCTGGTCGGCAAGCCGGGCCTGGACGGGCACTCCAACGGCGCCGAGCAGATCGCGGTGCGGGCCCGCGACGCCGGGTTCGAGGTGGTCTACCAGGGCATCCGGCTGACCCCCGAGCAGATCGTGGACGCGGCCCTGGCCGAGGACGTGCACGCGGTCGGCCTGTCCATCCTCTCCGGCTCGCACGCGCAACTGGTGCCGGACGTGCTGGAGCGGCTGCGTGTGGCCGGTGCCACAGACATCCCGGTGATCGCCGGTGGCATCATCCCTGGCGGTGACGCCGAACAGCTGAGGGCCGCCGGAGTGGCCGCGGTGTTCACCCCGAAGGACTTCGACATCACCGGCATCATCGGCCGCATCGTGGACGAGATCCGCACAGCGAACAAGCTCGACCCCCTGGAGGTCCCCGCATGACCAGTCCCGCTCCGCAGGTCAACCGACTGCGCCCGCGGCGCTCCTGCCTGGCCGTCCCCGGCAGCAACCCGCGCTTCCTGGAGAAGGCGCAGGGCCTGCCCGCCGACCAGGTCTTCCTCGACCTGGAGGACGCGTGCGCTCCGCTGGCCAAGCCCGAGGCGCGGCACACCATCGTCAAGTTCCTCAACGAGGGCGACTGGAGCGGAAAGACGCGGGTGGTCCGGGTCAATGACTGGACGACCGAATGGACGTACCGCGACGTCGTCACCGTCGTCGAGGGCGCCGGCCAGAACCTGGACTGCATCATGCTGCCGAAGGTGCAGAGCGCCGAGCAGGTCGTGGCGCTCGACCTGCTGCTGACGCAGATCGAGAAGACCATGGGCTTCGAGGTGGGCCGCATCGGCATCGAGGCGCAGATCGAGAACGCGCGGGGCCTGAACAACGTCAACGAGATCGCCGCCGCCTCGCCGCGCACCGAGACGATCATCTTCGGCCCGGCCGACTTCATGGCCTCCATCAACATGAAGACGCTGGTCGTGGGCGAGCAGCCGCCCGGCTACCCCGCGGACGCCTACCACTACATCCTGATGAAGATCCTGATGGCGGCCCGGGCCCACGACCTCCAGGCGATCGACGGCCCCTACCTGCAGATCCGCAACGTGGACGGCTTCCGCGAGGTCGCGCAGCGCGCCGCGGCGCTGGGCTTCGACGGCAAGTGGGTGCTGCACCCCGGTCAGGTGGAGGCCGCCAACGAGGTCTTCTCGCCCTCCCAGGAGGACTACGACCACGCCGAGCTGATCCTGGACGCCTACGAGTACTGCACCTCGGAGGCCGGCGGCAAGAAGGGCTCGGCGATGCTCGGCGACGAGATGATCGACGAGGCCAGCCGCAAGATGGCGCTGGTCGTCGCGGGCAAGGGCCGCGCCGCCGGCATGCGGCGCACCAGCAAGTTCGAGATCCCGGAGGCCTGAGCGCGATGCAGTTCGGACGCACCTACGAGGAGTTCGAGGTCGGCGCGGTCTACAAGCACTGGCCCGGCAAGACGGTCACCGAGTACGACGACCACCTCTTCTGCCTCCTCACCATGAACCACCACCCGCTCCACCTGGACGCGCACTACGCCGGGGAGACGACGGACTTCGGCAAGAACGTGGTGGTCGGGAACTACGTCTACTCCCTGCTGCTCGGCATGAGCGTGCCCGACGTGTCCGGCAAGGCGATCGCCAACCTGGAGATCGAATCGCTCAGGCACGTGGCGCCGACCTTCCACGGCGACACCCTCTACGGCGAGACGACCGTGCTGGACAAGTGGCCCTCGAAGTCCAAGGACGACCGCGGCATCGTGCACGTCGAGACCCGGGGCTACAAGCAGGACGGCACGGTGGTGTGCGTCTTCCGCCGCAAGGTGATGGTGCCGACCGCGACGTACATCAAGGAGCGCGGCGGCGAGCAGCCGGGCCGCCCCGAACCGAAGGAACAGGGGAAGAAGTAGATGAGCCGTCTCGCCCAGACCCACGGTCTCACCGACGTCCAGCAGGAGATCGTCTCCACCGTGCGGGACTTCGTCGACAAGGAGATCATCCCGGTCGCGACCGAGCTGGAGCACCGCGACGAGTACCCGCAGCAGATCGTGGACGGCCTCAAGGAGCTGGGCCTGTTCGGTCTGATGATCCCCGAGGAGTACGGGGGACTGGGCGAGTCGCTGCTGACGTACGCGCTGTGCGTGGAGGAGATCGCGCGCGGCTGGATGTCGGTGTCCGGCATCATCAACACCCACTTCATCGTCGCGTACATGCTCAAGCAGCACGGCACGCGGGAGCAGAAGGACCACTTCCTGCCGAGGATGGCCCTCGGCGAGGTCCGGGGCGCCTTCTCGATGTCGGAGCCGGCCCTCGGCTCGGACGTGTCGGCGATCACCTCGAAGGCGGTGCGGGACGGCGAGGAGTACGTCCTGACCGGCCAGAAGATGTGGCTGACCAACGGCGGCACGTCCTCGCTGGTCGCGGTGCTGGTGCGCAGTGACGAGGGTCACCCGGAGGGGACGGCCCCGCACAGGTCGATGACGACCTTCCTGGTGGAGAAGGAGCCCGGCTTCGGTGAGGTGCGGCCGGGTCTGACCATCCCCGGCAAGATCGACAAGATGGGCTACAAGGGCGTCGACACCACCGAGCTGATCATGGACGGCCTGCGGGTCCCGGCCGACCGGGTGCTCGGCGGGGTCACCGGCCGCGGCTTCTACCAGATGATGGACGGAGTCGAGGTCGGCCGGGTGAACGTGGCGGCCCGCGGCTGCGGTGTCGCCCAGCGCGCCTTCGAGCTGGGCGTGCGCTACGCGCAGCAGCGGCACACCTTCGGCAAGCCGATCGCCCAGCACCAGGCCATTCAGTTCAAACTGGCCGAGATGGCCACCAAGGTCGAGGCCGCTCATGCCATGATGGTGAACGCGGCCCGGAAGAAGGATTCCGGCCAGCGCAATGACCTTGAGGCGGGCATGGCGAAGTACCTGGCCTCCGAATACTGCAAGGAGGTCGTCGAGGACGCCTTCCGCATCCACGGCGGCTACGGCTTCTCGAAGGAGTACGAGATCGAGCGTCTCTACCGCGAGGCCCCGATGCTGCTCATCGGTGAAGGTACCGCCGAGATCCAGAAAATGATCATCGGCCGCCGGCTGCTCGAGGAGTATCGGTTCCAAGGCTGAATGTCCGCATACGGGGTGTTTTATCCGAGAAGAAGATCACACCCCGTCAGCGGTCTTCGGCCGTCGACTCGGCTTCCCGGCTTACCCAGTTGTGGCCCTTAACCGCTACGATCGCGGAAAGCCGCCGTCCCCCGTCGAGAGCGCGGCATCATCCGCTACGAAGGTCATCCATGCCCCACAGCCAAACCTCTGCACCTCGCGACAGCCTCGCCGGCGTACGCCTCGCGCGCGGAGCATCGCCGTGGCTTCTGCCGACCGTCGCCACCGCAGCCGTCAGCCTGGTCCGCGCCCGCCGCTCGGGCGTGGCCAAGGCAGTAGCCGTCCCCGCCACCGCGCTCGCGGCGGGGATGCTGTGGTTCTTCCGCGACCCCGAGCGCGAGATCACCCCGGGCCGGGTCATCTCGCCCGCCGACGGTGTGGTGCAGAGCATCATGCCGTGGAAGGACGGCCGCACCCGCGTCGCGATCTTCATGAGCCCGCTGAACGTCCACGTCAACCGCGCCCCGCTCTCCGGCACGGTCACGTCGGTCGAGCACGTTCCCGGCGGGTTCGTTCCGGCGTTCAACAAGGAGAGCGAGAACAACGAGCGGGTCGTCTGGCACTTCGACACCGAACTCGGCGACATCGAGATGATCCAGATCGCCGGCGCGGTGGCCCGCCGCATCGTCCCCTATCTCCCGTCGGGCACCAAGGTCGAGCAGGGCGACCGGATCGGTCTGATCCGCTTCGGCTCGCGCGTCGACCTCTACCTGCCCGAGGGCGTGGAGGTCGCGGTGGAGGTCGGCCAGAAGACCGTGGCTGGGGTGACTCGCATTGACCGTGATTGATCCCGAGACCCAGGCCGGCTGGGTGCCCGAGGCCGACGACATGGACGACGAGGAGGAGATGCCCCTCTCGCTGCGCCTGTCGATAGCGGACACCCTCACCCTGGGCAACGCCACGTGCGGGTTCATGGCGGTGTACTTCACCACCACCGGCATCCTGATCCCGCACCTCACCGGCAGCCAGGAGTCGGGCATGGCCCGGCACAGCGCCGCCACGGCGGTCATCCTGATGCTGTGCGCGGCGGTCTTCGACCTGTTCGACGGGCTGGTCGCGCGCAAGCTGCGCTCCTCCCCCATGGGAGCGGAGCTGGACAACCTCTCCGACCTGATCAGCTTCGGCCTGGCCCCGGCCTACTTCGTGCTGGTCTACGGCATGGTCGCCGACGACGCCCACCAGCGGATGGCGGCGCTCGGCGCGATCGTCGTACTCCTCGCGGTCGTCCTGCGGCTGGCGAGATTCTCCTGCGTGACGATGAAGGACGGCGTGTTCCAGGGCATGCCCTCGCCGTTCGGCGCGCTGACGGTGGTCTCCGTCGTCCTGCTGGAGCTGCCCTTCGTGGCGACGCTGCTGGCGATCCTCGGCACGGCGTGGCTGATGGTGAGCCGCGTGGAGTACCCCAAGCCGCGCGGCCGTCTCGCGGTGGCGATGCTCTCCTGGATCGTGCTGTCGATGGGCCTGCTGGCCGCCTGGGCCTTCGACGCCCCGAGCGGTCAGCTGCTGCTGCAGACCGGCTGCGCGCTCCAACTGGTGATGGGCGCGGTGATCCCGCTGTTCGCCACGGCCCGCCGGGTCAACAACTTCCGCGACAACCGGCGCGAGGCACGGGCGGCGCAGCTCCCGTAACCCCTCGGCACGCACAAGGGCCCCGGAACCGTACGGTTCCGGGGCCCTTCCGTTCGTCCGTCGCCGGCCGGGTCAGCGCAGGAAGTGCTCGCCGATGCGCTCGGCCACCCGCTCCAGGATCGGCCCGGCGTCCGCGATGCACTTGGCCACGTCCGGCTCGATGTCCGTGAGCGCGTAGGCCCGGCGGATCCCCGCCCGGCCCAGCACCTCGGGGGCGAGCGCGAGCCGCCCGCACACCGCGACGACCTCCTTGTCCGCCGCGCGGGCGGCGGCGGCGACCCCGGCCGGGGCCTTGCCGTGCAGGGTCTGCTCGTCCAGCGAACCCTCACCGGTGATCACCAGGGAGGCCCGCTGAAGCGCCGGCGCGAAGCCGAGCACGTCGAGCATGACCTCGATCCCGGCCCGGAACCGGGCACCGAGGATGAGCGCGCCGTACCCGATACCGCCCGCGGCACCGGCGCCGGGCGAGGCGGCGTACTCGGCGGCCCTGGCCCCGATCGCCCCCTCCAGCACCTTCGCGTAGTGCGCGAGGGCCGCGTCCAGCGTCTCCACGTCCTCGGGCGAGGCGCCCTTCTGCGGCCCATAGACCGCCGCGGCGCCCTTGGGCCCGGTCAGCGGGTTGTCGACGTCGCTGGCGAGCACGAACTCGACGTCGGCGAGCCGCGGGTCGAGCGCGGACAGATCCGCGTGCGCGAGGTCCGCCAGACCCCCGCCGCCGGGCGCGACCGGCTCCCCGTCGGCCCGCAGGAAGCGCGCGCCGAGCGCGCTGAGCATGCCCGCGCCGCCGTCGGTGGTCGCGCTGCCGCCGACCCCGAACACGATCGTCCGCGCGCCCGCCTCCAGCGCGGCCCGCAGCAGCTCACCCGAGCCGTACGTGGAGGCCGTCAGCGGCGCGAAGACACCGGCCGGAAGCCGCTGCAACCCGCTGGCCTCGGCCATCTCCACGACCGCGGTGTCGCCGCGCAGCGCGAACGCGGCCGTCACCGCCTCGCCGAGGGGGCCGGTGACCCGTACCTCACGGCGCTCGAACCCGGCCGCGACCGCCGCGTCCACGGTGCCGTCGCCGCCGTCGGCCACGGGCAGCGCCTCGACCTCCAGGTCCGGCACGACCCTGCGCAGCCCGGCCGTCACCCGCTCGGCGACCTGCACGGCCGTCAGCGAGCCCTTGAACTTGTCCGCGGCAACCAGCACCCTGCGGGTGCCGTGCACTGCAGCGTCCGCCACCTTGCATCCCCTTGCTCTCCGGGCCCCGCACGTCAGGGGGCCAGCCGCGCCGCTGTGACCATAACCGGCGACGCCCCCCGCCGTCATGCCCCGCCCGCTCCCTGAGAAGCGGCGGGCCCTGACCGAGCAGCGGCCCGAGCGGCACCGGGCCGTCCCGGGAAGGGCCTGCCCCGGCGAGCGCCGGGCCTCCGGGAAGCTCCGCGACCGTGCCCGCCCCTCCCCCGGTTGCCCTTACCCTTCCTGGATGACCACTGCGGACTACGCCACCTACATCGCCGGCCTGCCCCGTGTGCTCGCCGGTGCCGCCGCCCTCTTCCGTGACGCCCAGGGGCGGGTGCTGCTCGTCGAGCCGAACTACCGGGAGGGCTGGGCGCTGCCGGGCGGCACGGTCGAATCGGACACCGGGGAGAGCCCCCGCCAGGGGGCGCGCCGCGAGACCCTGGAGGAGATCGGCCTCGACCGCCCGCTCGGGCGGCTGCTCGCGGTGGACTGGGTGCCCGGCACCGGCCGCCCGCCGCTGGTGGCCTACCTCTACGACGGCGGGATCCTCGCGGAGGAGGACTTCAAGGCGATCCGGCTCCAGGAGGAGGAACTGCTGTCCTGGCGCCTGGTGGCGCGCGACGACCTCGCCGCCCATCTGGCGGGCTCGCTGGGCCGGCGGGTCCTGGCCGCCCTGGACGTGCTCACCGAGGGCGCGGGCACCGCGGAACTGGAGAACGGGTACCGCGTGGGCTGACCGCGCCGCGGTCCTCCCCGCGCCGGCTCCCGTCAGGCCCGTACCGTCCGTACCCCTGACAAAGGATTCGCCGGGTCCGCCCGCCCGTCCTACCCTCGGACCCATGGCCAAGCCCCTCGTCGCCCTCCTGAGCGGAGCCGGTGTCTCCACCGACTCCGGCATCCCGGACTACCGCGGCCCCAACGGGCTGTGGCGCAAGGACCCCGAAGCCGAGAAGCTCGTGACCTACGCGTACTACATGGGCGATCCGGAGATCCGGCGGCGGTCCTGGCGGATGCGGCGCGAGAACCGGACGCTGGGGGCCGAGCCGAATGCCGCGCACCGGGCGGTGGCCGAGCTGGAACGCTCCGGGGTGCCCGTCCGGGTGATCACCCAGAACGTGGACGGGCTGCACCAGCTCGCCGGGATGCCCGCCCGCAAGGTCGTCGAACTGCACGGCACGGTACGTGACTTCGTGTGCACCGAATGTCATGCGCGCGGCCCCATGGAGGACGCCCTCGCGCGTGTCGAGGCCGGCGAGGACGATCCGCCCTGCCGGCGGTGCGGCGGCATCCTCAAGTCGGCCACGGTCATGTTCGGCGAGCGCCTCGATGCGGTCGTGCTGGGTGAGGCGGTCGCCATCGCCAAGGCCTGCCAGGTGTTCATCGCCGTGGGGACGAGCCTGCAGGTGCACCCCGCCGCCGGGCTCGCGCGGGTCGCCGCGGACCACGGCGCCCGGCTCGTCGTCGTCAACGCCGAACCCACGCCGTACGACGACATCGCCGACGAGGTGATCCGCGAACCCATCGGCACCTCACTGCCCGCCCTGCTGGACCGGCTGCGCGACGAGAGCGCCCCCAACCTCTAGAAGAGACCGGCGCCCTGTTCGAAGTCGAGCAGCCGGCGCTTGCGGGCGAGGCCGCCGCCGTAGCCGGTGAGGCTGCCGTTCGCCCCGATGACGCGGTGGCACGGGACGATGATGCCGATGGGGTTCTTCCCGTTGGCCAGGCCGACGGCGCGGGATGCCTGGGGGTTGCCGAGGGCGTGGGCGAGTTCGCCGTACGTCCGGGTCTCGCCGTAGGGGATCGCGCGCAGTTGCTCCCACACGCGGCGCTGGAAGGGGGTGCCGGTCAGGCGCAGCGGCAGGGTGAACTCCCGGCGGCGGCCCGCGAAGTACGCGTCGAGCTGCTCCACCGCCTCGGCGAAGGCGCCGCCTCGCGGCTCGCCGAAGGTCTCCTGGGCCGGACGGTGGCGCTGGTCGGTCATGTACAGGCCGCACAGGACGCCGTCCTCGGCGACGAGCGTGAGCGGGCCGTAGGGGCTGTCGATGACGGTGTGCTGCTTCATGGCGAACGTCCTCAGACGGGAAGGAAGTTGATGGGGTGGCTGTCCGTGGCCCACAGGTACTGCACGGCGTAGGCCCGCCAGGGACGCCAGGCCGCGGCACGCGCGGTGAGGGCGGCCGGGGTGGACGGCAGGCCCAGTTCCCGGGCGGCGCGGCGGATGCCGAGGTCGGTGGGGAGGAAGGCGTCGGGGTCGCCGAGAGCGCGCATCGCGATGACGTCGGCGGTCCACGGGCCGAAGCCGGGCAGCGCCAGCAGGTCGGCGCGGGTCCGGGCCCAGTCGCTCTCCACCCCCAGCTGGAGGGTGCGGTCGGCCAGCCGCTGGACGAGGGTGGTGAAGGTGGTGCGCCGGCTGCGGGGCATGGCCAGCGACTCGGGGTCGACGGCGGCCAGCGCCTCGGGGGCCGGGAAGAGGTGGGTGAGGCCGCCGTCGGGGTCGTCGACCGGCTCGCCGTGGGCGGTGACGAGGCGGGCCGCGTGGGTGCGGGCGGCGGCCGTGGAGACCTGCTGGCCGAGGACGGCCCGGACGGCGAACTCGGCCTCGTCGACGGTGCGCGGCACACGCCGGCCGGGGGCCTTGGCGACCAGGGGGGCCAGGACGGGGTCGGCGCGCAGCTGGTCGTCGACGGCGACCGGGTCGGCGTCCAGGTCGAGCATGCGGCGGCAGCGGCTGATGGCCACGGGCAGGTCGCGCAGGTCGCTGAGGGTGAGCCGGCAGGCGATGTGGTCCGGGTGCGGTGTGAGGGCGGTGATGCCGTGCCCGTAGGGCAGGCGCAGGGTGCGGCGGAAGGCGCCGTCGCGCCACTCCTCGACGCCGGGTACGGCGGTCGCGGCGAGGTGGCCGAAGAGGTTGTCCGGGTTGAGCGGGGCGCGGAAGGGGAGGCGGAGGAAGAGGGCGCCGGGCGTGACGGCGGGCGCCCTGCCCGGGGCGGGCTGCCGGGGCGTGCGGCCGCGCAGCTCGCTGGGGGTGAGCGCGAAGACCTCGCGCACGGTGTCGTTGAAGGCGCGGATCGAGGCGAAGCCCGCGGCGAAGGCGATCTCCGCCATCGGCAGGGCGGTGGTCTCGATGAGCAGCCGGGCGGTCTGGGCGCGCTGGGCGCGGGCGAGCGCGAGCGGGCCCGCGCCGAGTTCGGCGAGGAGCTGGCGTTCGATCTGGCGGGTGCTGTAGCCGAGGCGGGCGGCGAGGCCGGGGACGCCGTCGCGGTCCACGACACCGTCGGCGATGAGCCGCATGGCGCGGGCCACGAGGTCGGCGCGCCGGTTCCACTCCGGTGAGCCGGGGCTGGTGTCGGGGCGGCAGCGTTTGCAGGCCCGGAACCCGGCCTGCTGGCAGGAGGCCGCGCTCGGCAGGAACGTCATGTTCTCCGGCTTGGGCGGCACCGCGGGACAGCTGGGCCGGCAGTAAATGCGGGTGGTCAGGACGGCGGTGAAGAACCAGCCGTCGAATCGTTCGTCCTTGGACTGGACGGCGCGGACACAGCGTGCACGGTCGGTGTGCATCCCCTTCTGCATGGGTCCAGGATCCTGCATCCGCCGTCCGGTCGCTGGCGGGAATCCGACATCACCCTTGCATGTCCTGGGCGGCTCCGGATCGCCTTGGCGAACTTTTCACCGTATTTCGGTGTGCGCATCGGCAACCCGGGCTCCCCATTTTGCATCCTGGTTGGTGCTGGGGGTTCGCAGGGTCTGCCCGTGGACGCACCGGCTTCTTGGTTTTCGGACGGCAGCCGCCGGTGCGGCGTGCCGCTACGGGAAGGTGGCCGCGTGGCGCTGACTGGTGCGACGTTCTTCTTCGTTCTCGTCGTCGCGACGGTCCTCGCGATGATCGCAACGGTCGCGGTGTGGTCGAAGGTGCGCGGGCCGCGACCGGTGCGCTGGCTGGTGCACGGCGCGATGATCGCCCTGTGCCAGCTCACCGCCATCACCGTGGTGGCGACCTGGATAAACAACAGCTACGGGCTGTACGCCTCCTGGCAGGACCTGCTGGGCACGACCAGCAGTGCGAACGCGGACGCGATGCCCGGCCCGCCGGTGAGCCGCGCCAAGTTCAACCACGGGACGCGCGACGGCGTGCTCGACACGTATTTCCGCGGCAGCCGCTCGACCCTGTCGGGCCAGGTCCTGGTGTGGACGCCGCCGCAGTACAAGGAGCCCGCCTACCGCAAGAAGCGGTTCCCGGTGCTGATCCTCATGCACGGCGTCCCCGGTTCGCCGCAGTCCTGGCTGGAGCACGGCGGGATGCCCGGGGACTTCGAGAAACTCATGAACCAGCGGAAGGTGCACCCCTTCATCCTGGTGATGCCGGTGATCGACCCGGGCAGCGTGGACACGGACTGCAGCGACCTTCCCGACCGCAAGGTCGCCACCTGGCTGGCCTACGACGTCCCCGACCTGGTCCGGCACAAGTTCCGCACCCTGCGCGGCAGCAAGGGCTGGGGCCTGATGGGCTACTCCACCGGCGGCTACTGCGCCGCGAAACTGCCGCTGCAGTACCCGAAGATCTTCGGTGCGGGCGCGGCCATCGACCCGGACCCGCTGACGGGCGACACCGCGGTCCTGAAGGACCCCAAGCTGCGCCGGGCCAACACGCCGGCCGATCTCGTCGTCGGCTCCACGGCCCGGGTCAGCCTGTTCCTCGCCACCTCCCGCCAGGACCGGGTCAGCCCGCCCGCCTCCATCGAGAAGTTCCTGGCGGCGTCGGCGGCGTCCTCGGTGCAGGTGCGCACCCAGTTGCTGCCCAGCGGCGGGCACAACTACCACACGTTCGCGGCGTCGTACCCGCTGGCCTTCCACTGGCTGGGCGCGTGGCTGTCGGCGCCGAAGTAGGGGCGGGGCTGAAGTAGGGGCGGGGCCGAAGCCGGCCGGTCGCGGCTCCCGTCGCGAAGGCCGTCCCGTCGCGAAAGCCGGCCGGTCGCGGGGGCGGGCCGGTCTCGGAGCCCGGCCCGTCTCACCGGGCGGCCCGGTCGTGGAAGCGGGCCGCGCGGGAGGCCGCCCGGTCAGGTGGACGCCTGGTCACTGTCCTTGAGCGCGCCCCAGCCGTGCCAGCGGTCGACCTCGATCCGGGCACTGACCCGGGCCCGGACCCGGTCCGGGTAGGGCCCGCCGGTGTAGTGCCGGGCGATGCGGTCGATGTCGGCGAGGCCCTCGTCCTCGCGCAGTCCGGTGACCCGGCCGATCAGGGTGACGTGCGTGTACCAGTCGTCCCCGGCGAGGACGGTGAGGGTGACGCGGGGGTCGCGGCGCAGGTGCTTGAGGCGTACGCGGCCCTCGTCCAGGCTGATCAGCACGCGCCCGTCGTCGTCCCAGACGTACCAGGTGGGGGTGGACACCGGAGCGCCGTCGGCGCGCAGGGTGGCCATGACGCACGGGTTGGGCCGGCGCAGCAGGGCGACGGCCTCGGCGGGCAGCGGGGGCTCGGACACGGGGCAGCTCCTCGGAGGTTCGGGCGGCGGGCGGCGGGCCGGCGGCCGGGGCGGCGGCCCGCTCGTCGCCGGCCGGGCCGTGGGCGGCGGATCGGTGGGCGGCGGGACCGCGGGCGGGGGGTCGGTGAGCGGTGGGCGGTGGTACCGGGTCGGGGGACGGCTCGTCGTGGAGATCATGGTGCGTCGCCGGCCGTCGGCGGCGGCGGACACGCGGGACGGGTCCGCCCGGAGCGGGTCCGCCCGCAGGGCCGCCGGTGGTGGCGCGGGCGGGCGGGAGTCAGCCGAGTCGCGCGGCGAACGCCTGATACGCCTGCTCGTCGAAGAGCACGAACCTGACCTCCTCGACCGCGGTCCTGGCCTCCCGCACCGCCCGGACGGCGATGCGGGCCGCGTCGTCGAGCGGCCAGCGGTAGACACCGGTGGAGATCGCCGGGAAGGCGACCGTACGGGCGCCCAGCTCGTCGGCGACCCGCAGGGACTCGCGGTAGCAGGACGCCAGGGGCGACGGGTCGCTGCCCGGTCCCTGGTACACCGGTCCGACGGTGTGGATCACCCAGCGGGCGTCCAGCGCGCCCGCGGTGGTGGCGACGGCCCGGCCGGTGGGCAGGCCCTTGCCGTACCTGGAGGCGCGCAGCGCACGGCATTCCTCCAGGATGGCGGGCCCGCCGCGCCGGTGGATGGCGCCGTCGACGCCGCCTCCGCCGAGCAGGGAGGAGTTGGCGGCGTTGACCAGAGCGTCGGCGCGCTGCCGGGTGATGTCGCCGAGGACCAGGGTGATGGCGGGCCCCGGGGCGGCGCCGGAAGGGTGGGTCATGTCTGTCTCAGCCTCCTCCAGACCGCCTTGGCGGCGTTGTGTCCGGACATGCCGTGCACTCCGGGACCCGGCGGAGTGGCCGAGGAGCAGATGAAGACGGCCGGGTGCGGGGTGTGGTACGGGAACAGGGTGAGCTTGGGCCGGAGCAGGATCTGCAGTCCGGAGACCGCGCCGGAGGCGATGTCGCCGCCGACGTAGTTGGCGTTGCGTGCGGCGAGCTGGGCCGGTCCCGCGGTGGCCCGGGCGAGGACGCGGTCGCGGAACCCGGGCGCGTAGCGCTCCAGTTGGCGTTCGACGGCGTCGGTGAGGTCGCCGTCCCAGCCGGCCGGCACATGACCGTACGCCCAGAAGACGTGCTTGCCCGCGGGGGCCCGGGTGGGGTCGACGACGGTGGGCTGGACGGTGATGAGGAAGGGTCTGTCGGGTGCGCGGCCCTCGCGGGAGGCGGCGCGCAGCGCGGCGCCGATCTCGGCGCTGTCCGCGCCGATCTGCACGGTGCCGGCGGCCCGGGGCTCCTCTGCGGTCCAGGGGACGGGACCGTCCAGCGCGTAGTCGATCTTGAAGACGCCGGGGCCGTACCGGTAGGAGTCGTAGTAGCGGCCGAGGCCAGCGATGCGGGCCAGGGCGGTGGGCGAGGTGTCGAAGACGTAGGCCCGGGCGGGCGGCAGGTCGTCGAGGCGCTTGACCTCGTAGTCGGTGTGCACGGCGCCGCCGAGGTCCTGGAGGTAGCCGGCGAGGGCGTCGGAGATCGCCTGCGAGCCGCCGCGGGCGAGCGGCCAGCCTCGGGCGTGCGCCGCCAGCGCGAAGACCAGGCCGATCGCGCCGGTGGCGAAGCCGCCGAGCGGGGCCATCACGTGGGCGACGAGGCCGGCGAAGAGCGTCCTGGCCCGCTCGTCGCGGAAGCGGCGGGTCAGCCAGGTCGAGGGCGGCAGCCCGGCCAGTCCGAAGCGGACGAGGGTGACCGGGTCGCGGGGCAGCGCGGTCAGCGGCAGGGACATGAAGTCGCGGGCCAGGGTGTCCCAGTGGGGCAGGAACGGCTCGACCAGCCTGCGGTACGCGCCGGCGTCACGCGGTCCGAACGATGCGGCCGTCTCGGCGACGGAGCGGGCCAGGACGGCGGCGGTGCCGTCGGGGAAGGGGTGGGCCATGGGCAGCTCGGGGTGGAGCCAGCGCAGGCCGTAGCGGTCCAGGGGCAGGGCACGGAAGGCGGGCGAGTTGACGGCGAGGGGGTGGGCGGCGGAGCACGGGTCGTGCCGGAAGCCCGGGAGGGTCAGCTCCTCGGTGCGGGCACCGCCGCCGACCGTGTCACGGGCCTCGAACACGGCTGTGGAGAAGCCGCGGCGGGCCAGCTCCACGGCGGCGGTCAGGCCGTTCGGTCCCGCTCCCACCACCACGACATCGAGCATCGACGGCACCTTCGGACCCCTTCGTCAGCCGATGGCCACGCGGACCTGTCGTCCGGGCCAGGATATGCCGCCGGCCCGGCGCCCCGGACCGCAGGGCGCCGCCTCCGGCACAGGGCGCGGTGGCCGCTGCCGGGGGTGGAGCGGTGGCGGTGCCGCACTGACCGGCAGACGCCGTGGTCACCGGTCAGGGGCCCGGCCGCTGGGGTCGTATGCCGGCGATGAGGTTTCTGCGGTCCGGCCCTGCGATCCGGCCTCCAGGGGTCGGCCTCTAGGGTCCGGTCCCCGCGATCCGGCTTCTGCGGTTCGGTCTCTGCCGTTCGGTCTCTGCGAACAGTCCGGTCCCTGTGGGCCGGTCTCTGCGGACCCGTCCCTGCGAACCGGTCCGCTCCCTGTGGGCCGGTCTCTGTAGGCCGGTCTCTGTAGGCCGGCGGTCCGGTCGCCGGGGCAGGCGGGTCGGCCCCACGGAGGGGAACGGTCCGGGCTGCCGGTGCACGGCTCACTCCGGTGGTGTGAGTACGCCGGTCACCCGCCGGGCGGTGGCCGCGTCCCTCGCGGCCGTGAACGGCAGGGCGTTGCCGCCGGTGATGCGGAACGGCTCGCCGGTGAGGGTCAGATGGGTGCCGCCCGCCTCCTCGACGAGGAGCAGGCCCGCCGCGTGGTCCCAGGCCGCTTCCCAGGTGAACGCGGTCGCGTCCGACTCGCCGCGGGCGACGGCGAGGTACTCCAGGCCCGCCGAGCCGCAGGGGCGGGGCGCGAACCCGTCCGTCCACAGACCGTGCAGGGCGCGCTTTTGCGCGTCGGTCGTGTAGTCCGGGTGGGAGGTGGCCACTTGCAGCGCGCGGCCCGGCTCGGGCGCGCCGGCGCGCAGCGGTTCGCCGTCGAGGCGGGCACCGCGGCCGCGTACGGCTGTGGCGAGTCGGTCGAGGGCCGGGGCGTAGGTCCAGGAGGCCAGCACCGCACCGCGCAGGGTGAGGGCGATCAGCGTGCAGAAGCCGGGATCGCCGTGGACGAACTGGCGGGTGCCGTCCACCGGGTCGACGATCCAGACGGGGACGTCACCGCCTATCGCCCCGTACACCCCCGGGTCGGCGTGCACCGCTTCCTCGCCGACCACGAGGGAGCCGGGCAGCAGGGCGGCGAGCGTGTCGGTCAGGTACCGCTCGGCGAGCCGGTCGGCGTCGGTGACCAGGTCGTGCGGCCCGGACTTCTGGTCGATCTCGTGCTCCGCGAGCCGGCGGAAGCGGGGCATGATCTCGGCCGCGGCGGCCTTGCGGAGCGCCTCCTCCACGTCGGCCGAGCGGTCCGCGAGAAACTCTTCGATGGTTTCCGTCTCTTCGATCATGTCCCCCATGAGAGCACGCGCCTGTGACAACGCCCGCCCGCAGGGTGCACACCGGGTGGAATCGGCGTGAACACCCGGGGCCGGGGGGGCTCCGGTGAAGGGGCCCTGTGCCGGGGGTTCCGGGGGTCCCGGTGACGGGTCCTGTGCCGGGGGCCCCGGTGGAAGGGCCCTGTGCCGGGGGCGGTGGCGGGCCCCGGAGGCGGGCCCGCTCCCGTGCCGCTCAGCGGCCCACCGCGTACCCCTGCATCCCGCGCGGGTTCGCCGCCGCCGACAGGACCCCGGTGCGCGGGTCCCGGGCGACCGCGCACAGGCGGCCCTCGGACCAGGCGTCGCCGACCGTCACGTCATGGCCGCGGCGGCGCAGCCCGGCGACGACCTCCGGGTCGGTGCGGGACTCCACGGTGACGGAGCCGGGGCGCATGCCGCGCGGGTAGAAGGATCCCGGGAAGGCGTCGTTGTGCCAGTTCGGGGCGTCGACGGCGCCCTGGAGGTCCAGTCCGCCGCGGACGGCGGAGCGCAGGGCGACCGCCAGGAAGAAGTGCACCTGCCACTGGTCCTGCTGGTCGCCACCGGGCGTGCCGAAGGCCATGACGGGTACGCCGTCGCGCAGCGCGAGCGACGGGCTGAGGGTGGTGCGCGGGCGGCGGCCGGGGGTCAGCGTGTTCGGCAGGCCCTCCTCCAGCCACGTCATCTGCAGCCGGGTGCCGAGCGGGAAGCCGAGTCCGGGCACGACGGGGTTGGACTGGAGCCAGCCGCCGCTGGGGGTGGCGGCGACCATGTTGCCCCAGCGGTCGACGACGTCGAGGTGGCAGGTGTCGCCGCGGGTGGCGCCGTCGGCGCGGACCGCGGGCTCGCCGGGCACGGGCGACGTGGACGGCTTGGCGACCGTCGGCTCGCCGACGCCCAGGGCGTCGAAGTCGCCGCCGTCCGCGGCGACCCGGTACGCGTGCGCGCTCAGCCGCGGGGTACGCCCGCCGGGGCTGCCCGGGCGCAGGTCGTAGGAGGCCTCGTCACCGATCAGTGCGCGCCGCCCGGCGTTGTACCGCGCGGAGAGCAGGTCGGTGAGCGGTACGCCGGCCGCGTCCCCGTACCAGGCCTCGCGGTCGGCCATGACGAGCTTGCAGCCCTCGACGAGCAGGTGGACGTAGTCCACGGACCCGTAGGGGGGCAGTTCGGGCGGGAGCAGGGCGAGTTGCTGGAGGAACGCCGGTCCCTGGCTCCAGGGGCCCGCCTTGCACAGGGTCCAGCCGTTCCAGTCGTAGGTCACCGGGGCTTCGTAGGTGGCGGACCAGCCGGCGAGGTCGGCGGCGGTGAGGGTCCCGGTGTGGTGCTCGCCGCTGGTGTCCAGCGTGGGCCGCCGGGCCTGGCGCACCAGTGCCTCGGCGATGAAGCCGGACCGCCACACCTCGCGCGCGGCGTCGATCCGTGCCTCCCGGTCGCCGGCCCCCGCCGTCTCGGCGAGCAGCCGCTTCCAGGTGGCGGCCAGCGCGGGGTTGCGCAGCAGTTCCCCGGGCCGGGGTGCCCGGCCGCCGGGCAGGTACACCTCGGCCGACGAGGTCCACTCGGTCTCGAACAGTTCCCGTACGGTCTCCACGGTCGCCCCGACGCGTTCCACGGGCGCGTGCCCGTGCTCGGCGTACCCGATGGCGTACCGCAGGACGTCGTCGAGCGTCTTGGTGCCGTGATCGCGCAGCAGCAGCATCCACGCGTCGAAGGCGCCCGGGACGGCGGCGGCGAGCGGTCCGGTGCCCGGCACGAGGTCGAGGCCGAGCCCCCGGTAGTGCGCGGCCGTGGCCCCGGCCGGCGCCACCCCCTGCCCGCACAGCACCCGTACCTCGCCGCCGGCCGTTGCGAGCAGGATCGGGACCTCGCCGGCCGGCCCGTTCAGGTGCGGCTCCACGACGTGCAGCACGAACGCGCCGGCGACGGCCGCGTCGTAGGCGTTGCCGCCGCCCTCCAGCACGGCCATCGCCGACTGGGAGGCCAGCCAGTGGGTGGAGGACACCATGCCGAAGGTGCCCTGGAGGGTGGGGCGCGTCGTGAAGCGCATGTCGACCTGACCTCGCTGTCGTGTACGTCGGTGGACCCGGGCGAAGCCGCCGTCGCGTTCCCGCCTGCCGCGATGCTCCCCGCACGCGCGACCGGCAACACCCGTGGAGCACGCGCGACGGGCCCACCCGTGGAGGACGCCGACCCCGCACGGGCCCGGGTGCGCGGTGCCCGGGTTCCGCCCTGTCCCCCGTGAGAGCTACGTGCAGGTGTCCACTGTGAGGTGACGCTTCTCGATCACCGTTTCCCTAGCGTTCGGTGCAGCCGCGGAGCCCTTGCCGCGGACCGGACGAGGTACCGGAAACGGGACCCGCGAGAAAGAGTCGTCATGAAACTGGTGTGGCAGATCCTGGCCGTGGTGGCGGTCAGTGCGGTCGGCGGTCAGATCGTCAACGCGGTACAGGGCAACCCGTGGCTCTCCCTGCTCCTGGGCGGCCTGGCGGCCGTGCTGTCGGTGCTGGTCTACCGGTGGGTCGTCGGGCGCACCGAAGGGCGCCCGGTCACGGAGCTGGCCCGGCAGGGGGCGCGGGGGGCGCTGCTGCGGGGCCTGGTCCTCGGCGTCGTGTGGTTCGGGTGCGTCATCGCGAACCTCTACTTCCTCGGGGACTACGAGGTCCACGGCTCCGGCTCGCTGACCGGTGCGATCGCGCTGGTCGGCTTCATGGCCGGGGCCGCCGTCACGGAGGAACTGATGTTCCGCGGGCTGCTCTTCCGGCTCGTGGAGCGGGGAACGGGCACGTACATCGCGCTCGTGCTGTCCGGCGTGGTGTTCGGCGCGAGCCACCTGCTCAACAAGGACGCCACCGTCCTGGGTGCCGTCGCCATCGCCATCGAGGCCGGCGGCACGCTCGCCGCCGCCTACATCGCCACCCGCTCGCTGTGGCTGCCGATCGGTCTGCACTTCGGCTGGAACTTCGCCGAGTCCGGCATCTTCGGCACCGAGGTCTCCGGCAACGGCGACGTGCACGGTCTGCTGGACGCCTCGACGTCGGGCAGCAAGCTGATCACGGGCGGCGAGTTCGGTCCGGAGGCCAGTGTGTACTCGGTGGTGTTCGGTGCGCTGCTGACGCTCGTCTTCCTGTGGCTGGCCCACCGGCGCGGCACCATCGTCCCCCGCCGGCGGACCGGGCGCGTCGACGCCCTGGCTACACTCGCCCGGTGATGAGCCTTCAGGGGGCCCGCCAGGCATGGCACCGGCTCGACGTCACGGTCCGCGACCTCCCGCTCGGGATCCTGTTCCTGCTCGCGTCGTTCCTGCCGGGACTGCGCGGCCACGGCACGGAGGTCGGGGACCTGCCGACACGCCCCTTCGACGCGCTCGCCGCCGTCGCCCTCGCGCTCGAGTGCCTGCCGCTCGCGGTGCGCCGGCGGTGGCCGGCCGTCTGTCTCGCCCTGGTGGCGGGCGGCTTCGCCCTCGACCAGCTGCGCGGCTACCACTCGAGCGCCGGCGCCACCCTGCCCCTCGTGCTGATCAGCGCGGGATCCCATCTGGAACACCGCAGGCGCACCACCGCGGTCCTCCTCTCCGTGGCGTACGTGCCGCTGGCGGTCGCGCTCTCCCGGCTCGGTTCGGGCCGTGAGACGCCCGAGGAGTTCGTGACGTTCTACCTGGTGCTGGCGCTCGCGTGGGGCGCCGGGGCGTGGCTGCGGTCCACCCGGGTCGCCGAGGCCGAGCGCCGCGAGCGCGTCGCGGAGCAGACCCGTACCGCCGAACGCGCCCGGATCGCCCGGGAGTTGCACGACGTGGTCACCCACCACGTCACCGCCATGGTGGTGCAGGCCGAGGCCGCCCGCTACCTGACGGCCGCGCCCGAGCGGCTCGAGCAGTCCCTGACGGCCGTCAGCGACACCGGCCGCCGCGCCCTCACCGACCTGCGCCACCTGCTCGACCTGCTCAACCCCGGCCCGGACCCGGGCCACGGCGCCGGCCAGGGCACCGAGCACGGTACGGGCACCGGCGCGGCGGGGGCCAAGGAACCCAGGACACCGGCCGTCGGCAGGGTCCTCACGCTCGTCGAGCAGACCCGCCGGGCCGGGCAGCCCGTGGACTTCACCGAGGAGGGCACGCCCCCGGCGTCGACCGGAAGCGCCGACCTCGTCGCCTACCGGGTGGTGCAGGAAGCGCTGACCAACGCCCTCAAGTACGCTCACGGCAGCCGGACTTCCGTCCAGGTGCGGCACGGCGAAAGGGAGATCACCGTGGAGGTCAGCACGGACGGCACCGGTTCGCGCACCGCCGCCGCGATCGGCAGCGGACGGGGCCTGGCCGGTCTGCGCGAACGCGTCGGCGTCCTGGGCGGCGACTTCAGCGCCGGCGGCGCGGCGGACGGCGGCTTCACCGTGCGGGCGCGCATCCCCGCCGGCGGAACCTCGTGAGCGCACCGATCCGGGTCCTGGTCTGCGACGACCAGATGCTGGTCCGCACCGGCCTGGTTACCATCATCGGCGCGCAGCCCGACATGGAGGTGGCGGGTGAGTGCGGAGACGGGCGCACGGGCGTGGAACTCGCCCGCGCGGTGCGGCCGGACGTCGTCGTGATGGACATCCGCATGCCGGTCCTCGACGGCCTGGAAGCCACCCGCCTGCTGGCCGGTGCCGGGGTGGCCCACCCCGTGAAGGTTCTCGTGGTGACCACGTTCAACCTGGACGAGTACGTCTACGAGGCACTGCGCGCCGGGGCCAGCGGCTTCCTCCTCAAGGACGCCCCGCCGGACCGGCTGCTGCACGGCATCCGGACCGTAGCCACCGGCGCGGCCCTCCTGGACCCCGAGGTGACCCGCCGGCTCGTGGGGCGCTACGCCGCGCGCATCCGGCCCGCCGAGGGCACCTCACGCGACATCCCGCTCACCCCCCGCGAACTGGAGGTGCTGCGCCTCATCGCGGACGGCCTGTCCAACAGCGAGATCGCCGCGGCACTCGTCATCAGCCAGGAGACGGTCAAGACCTTCGTCTCCCGCATCCTCGCCAAACTCCAGCTCCGCGACCGCGTGCAGGCCGTCGTCTACGCCTACCGGCACGGCCTGGCGACCTGACCGGCCGACTCGGCCGGCCGGCCTGACCGGTCTGACCGGCCGAACTGTTCGGCCGAACTGACCTGCCGGCCCGACCTGTTCCGGCTCACCGGCCGCCCCCGCACGAGCGCCCCGCCGCACAGCCCGTTCCCGGCGAGACCGGATCCCGCCTCACGGCTCCGCGCGTGCCCCACCCGCCGCTCCCGGCCAGACCCCGCCTCACGACCCTCCCCCCCTCGCACGCCCCACCCGCCGCTCCCCGCCAGCCCCCTTCACGGTGCGTGTCTCGGCGGGGGTCATGTCGTAGGCGTCCAGCGGCTGGGAGCCGGCGGTGCCGGCCGCCGCGGACCCGGCTTCCGGTGCCCGGGGTCCGGACTGGTCACCGTCCGCCGAGAGCCCGAGGCACGCGGTGAGGATCAGGACGAGGGGGGTGGCTCTGCGCACCGGCCAGCCCATCAGGGGCCGTCCGGCGCGACTGTGATGGAAGCCATACTTCCGGGTCACCGGCGCATCACGGGTACGCGTCACCGGGATGCGGCCCAGGGACGCGTCACCGGTGCACACGACCGGCGCACACGACCGGCGGGCATCACCGGCGTGGGTCACCGGCCCGCCGTGCGGCAGGCCGGGAACACGGCGGCCGGCCCGGGCGTTGTCCCTGCGGCAGCAAGGGAGGCCCGGGAAAGTGCACGGTGAGTACAAGGTGCCCGGCGGCAAGCTCGTCGTCGTGGACGTGGAGTCCGAGGACGGCCTGTTGCGGCGGGTGCGCGTGGCGGGCGACTTCTTCCTGGAGCCCGACGAGGCACTCGACGCGGTCAACGGCGCGCTGGAGGGCGCCCCGGCCGACACCGACGCGGCGGGGCTCGCCGCCCGGATCGACGCCGCCCTGCCCGAGGGCACCGTCATGTACGGGCTGACCTCGGAGGGCGTCGGGATCGCGGTGCGCCGCGCGCTGGCCCGTGCCACCGACTGGACCGACTACGACTGGCAGCTGATCCACGAGGGCCCGCAGTCCCCCGCCCTGCACATGGCGCTGGACGAGGTGCTGACCGCCGAGGTCGCCGCGGGCCGCCGCCCGCCGACCCTGCGGGTGTGGGAGTGGGCCTCCCCCGCGGTGATCATCGGCAGCTTCCAGTCGCTGCGCAACGAGGTGGACGCCGACGGCGCCGCCCGGCACGGCGTCGAGGTGGTGCGCCGCATCTCCGGCGGCGGCGCGATGTTCGTCGAGCCCGGCAACACGATCACGTACTCGCTGTCGGTCCCCGAGGCGCTCGTGCAGGGGCTGTCCTTCCAGGACAGCTACGCGTATCTGGACGACTGGGTGCTGGGCGCCCTCGGTGACATGGGCATCCGGGCCTGGTACCAGCCGCTGAACGACATCGCCACCGACCAGGGCAAGATCGCGGGCGCCGCGCAGAAGCGGATCGTCGGTCCCGGCGGCGGGCCCGGCGCCGTGCTGCACCACGTGACCATGTCCTACGACATCGACGCCGACAAGATGCTCGACGTGCTGCGGATCGGGCGGGAGAAGCTGTCCGACAAGGGCACGAAGAGCGCGAAGAAGCGGGTGGACCCGCTGCGCCGGCAGACCGGCCTGGCCCGCGAGACCGTCATCGAGCGGATGATCCAGTCCTTCGACGGGCGGTACGGACTGACGGACGGCAAGGTCACCGGCGAGGAACTCGCCCGTGCCCAGGAACTGGCGCGCACCAAGTTCGGCACGCCCCAGTGGACGGCGCGCGTCCCCTGACACCCCTGCCCCTCGCGTCCTGCGCGCGCCCGGGCGGCGCCCGCCGCGTGAGCGCCTGAGCACGGAGCGAGGTCGCACTTCCGCCGCACAGGCGGGCATGTGACACTGTCGTCCCGTCCACACTGCGGACGGCCCCCGCATCGTCCGTTCCCCCACACGAGAAGTGTGCCGTGCGTGATCTTCCCCTGCCGCTCGCACTCACCGCGCGGCTGAGTCCGGTCGTCGTACTCGCCTGTGCGGGCTGGGCGCTGACGTCCGGCCCGTTCGCCGCCCCGCCCGCCGGCGGCCACGGCGCGGCCGGTCAGGGGGCCGGCGGCGCCGGCACCCGGTCGGCCTCCTCGAACGGTTCGCCCCAGGTCCCCGGAGCGTCCTCGGCGACGGCCGCGGCCGACCGGCCCAAGACGTACACGTCGGCCCCGGCGCCCTGCACCGCCGTCTCCACGAAGACCGTCACCGCGCTGGTGCCCGGTGCGAAGACGGCGGGCAAGGAGATCGCGTCGACGGACGAGAGCGTGCGCCGCACCTGTTCGTGGAACGCGCTCAAGGGCTACGACTACCGCTGGCTCGACGTGTCCTTCGAGGTGATGCGGTCGAACGAGGCGGCCACCACCGCCTACCAGCAGCGCACGGGTGAGAAGAGCGGCGGCGGAGCGGTCCCGGGCCTCGGTGACGCCGCGTACTCGGTGGTGAACCTCACCACCGAGGACAAGCAGCAGACCCGGGAGGGCGTGGTGCTGGTCCGGGCCGCCAACGCGCTGGTGGTGGTGACGTACAACGGCAGCGACTTCGAGTCGAAGAAGGCGCCCGCCACGGACGAGATCAACAAGGGCGCGATCAAGGCCGCCAGGGAGGCGGTGGCGGCGCTGGTGAACAGCGGGGCCGGCCAGGGGAACTGACCGCCCCGGCCAGGTGCCCTCCCGTCCACCCCTGGCCCGGCCGGTCCCGTCCCGCCGGGCCGCCTTCGCCGTCCGTCCCGCCCGGCTCTGTCCTCCGCCCCTCAGCGGGAAGCGGACCGCTCCCGCAGGGCGGGCAGCGACAGCAGCAGGTACAGCACGGCCGACGTGCCCAGGCCCACCGCCCAGCCGTAGTCGGCCAGCGGCTTCAGGGCCGCGACGGGCCGGCCGTCGATCAGCGGATGGAAGTCCGCGCCGCCGACGGCCAGCACGCCGCCCACGAGGAAGGCGGTCACCGCCCGCCAGTTCCAGCCGCCCGCGTACCAGTAGCGCCCGCCCGGACGGCACAGGTCACCGAGGTCGAGCCGGGTGCGGCGCAGGATCCAGTAGTCGGCGACGAGGATGCCCGCGACCGTGCCGAGCAGCCCGCCGACCAGACCGAGCCAGGTGAAGATGTAGCCCTGCGGGTCGGAGTAGAGCCTCCACGGGCAGATCACCACGGCGAGCACGGCCGTGACGAGCGCCCCGGTGCGGAAACTCACCTTGCGCGGGGCGACGTTGGAGAAGTCGAAGGCCGGGGAGACCAGATTGGCGGCGATGTTCACCGACAGGGTCGCCACCAGCACGGTCACCAGCGCGTACAGCAGCCCGACCGTGCTGTCCGTCTTCGCCGCCAACTGCACGGGGTCCCAGACCGGTCGGCCGTAGACGGCCTGCGAACCCGAGGTGACGAGCACCGACAGGAACGCGAACAGCGTCATGGTGGTGGGCAGGCCCAGCGCCTGGCCCCAGGTCTGTGCCCGCTGGCTCCTGCCGTAGCGCGTGAAGTCGGGGATGTTCAGGGACAGCGTCGACCAGAAACCGATCATGCCCATCAGCGACGGCGCGAAGAGTCGCCAGAAGTCCGCTCCCCAGCCGAGCCGGGAGGGCTGGTCGAACAGCGGGCCGAAGCCGCCGGCCTTGGCACTCATCCACCACAGCATCACCAGCGCGCCGACGAGGACGAAGGGCGCCGCCCAGTTCTCGAAGCGGCGGACGGTGTCCATGCCCCGGTGGATGATCGCGACCTGGATCGCCCAGAAGATCGCGAACGACAGCCACATCGTCCAGGCGTACCCGCCGATGCGGGAGGCGTCGCTCCAGCCGGCCCCGATCAGCTTCCCGGCCAGGAAGTAGATCGCCTCGCCGCCGATCCAGGTCTGGATGCCGAACCAGCCGCACGCCACCAACGCCCTCACGACTGCGGGCAGGTTGGCGCCGCGCACCCCGAAGGACGCACGGGCGAAGACCGGGAAGGGGATGCCGTACCGGGGTCCCGCGTGGCCGGTGAGCAGCATCGGGACGAGCACGGTCAGATTGGCCACGGCGATGGTGAACACCGCCTGCTTCCAGTCCATGCCGACGGCGATCAGTCCGGAGGCGAGGGTCCAGGAGGCCGTGTTGTGGGCCATGCCGACCCACAGGGCGCAGAAGTTGTAGGTGGTCCAGGTGCGCCGTGCCACGGGGACCGGGAGCAGGTCGGCGTTGGCGTAGGGGCCGCTGGGCGGTGGAGTGCCGGGGGCGATCTCCACGCGCCCGTCGGGGAGGGTGACCTGGGCGGTCGGCGGTATGCCCGCGGGTGCGGTGTCGGTCATGGACGGCCCCAATCGAGAAGGGGTGCTCGGCTATCCGGGGTTGACGACGGGGATGACCTCTCGGCCGTACGCGTCGATCACGGCTTCCCGCGCGTCGTGCATGGCGTACACGGCGAACTGGTCCACGCCCAGTCCGCGCAGCGCGTTCAGCTTCTCGATGTGCTGTGCGACCGGTCCGATCACGCAGAACCGGTCGACGATCTCGTCGGGCACGAACGCGGTGTCCGGGTTGCCGCTGCGCCCGTGGTGCGCGTAGTCGTAGCCCTGGCGGGACTTGATGTAGTCGGTGAGGGCGTCGGGGACGGCGGCGGAGTGCTCGCCGTAGCGGGCGACCAGGTCGGCGACGTGGTTGCCGACCATGCCGCCGAACCACCGGCACTGCTCACGGGCGTGGGCGAGCGCCTCGGGCGAGTCGTCGGCGGTGACGTAGGCGGGCGCGGCCACGCACACTTTCACCTCGGCCGGGTCGCGTCCGGCGGCGACGGCGGCGTCCTTCACCGCCTTCACCATGTACTCGGTGAGGTACAGGTCGGCGAGCTGGAGGATGAAGCCGTCGGCCTCCTCGCCCGCCGTCCTCAGGGCCTTGGGCCCGTACGCGGCCATCCAGACGGGCACTTCGGCGCCCGGGCCGACCCAGGGGAAGCGGACGACCGTGCCGCCGCCGAGGTCGGCCTCCTCTCCCCTGCCCAGCGCCCGGATGACCTTCATGGCCTGGCTGATGCGGGCCAGCGTGTCGGGCTTGCGGCCGGCCACGCGCATCGCGGAGTCGCCGCGGCCGATGCCGCACACCGTGCGGTTGCCGAACATGTCGTTGAGGGTGGCGAAGGTGGAGGCGGTGACCTCCCAGGTGCGGGTGCCCGGGTTGGTGACCATCGGGCCGACGGTCAGGTGCTCGGTCCGGGCGAGGATCTGGCTGTGGATGACGAAGGGTTCCTGCCACAGCACGGCGGAGTCGAAGGTCCAGCCGTAGCGGAAACCGTTGTGTTCGGCGCGCTGCATCAGGCTGATGACGCGCGAGGCCGGCGGGTCGGTCTGCAGGACGAGTCCGAAGTCCATGGGCGCCGCTCCTAGTCGAGGTACTGGCAGGTGGAGCGCGGGGTGTAGACGCCGTGGCCGGCGCGTCCGGTGTACTCCCGCTCGGTGATGACGGGCTCGCCGCGCGAGAGCACGGTCTCGACGCGGCCGGTGACCCGCTTGCCCTCGTACGCCGAGTAGTCGACGTTCATGTGGTGTGCCGCCGCGGACAGGACCTGCTCGGCGTGCGGGTCGTAGACGACGACGTCGGCGTCGGCGCCCGGTGCGATGGTGCCCTTCTTCGGGTACAGGCCGAACATGCGGGCCGGGGCCGCGCAGGCGATCTCGATCCAGCGGCGGCGCGAGATGTGCCCGTCGACGACGGCCTGGTGGAGCAGGTCCATGCGGTTCTCCACGCCCGGCAGCCCGTTGGGGATCCTGGAGAAGTCGCCGCGGCCCAGCTCCTTCTGGCCTGCGAAGCAGAAGGGGCAGTGGTCGGTGGAGACCACCTGGAGGTCGTCGGTGCGCAGGCCCCGCCACAGGGCGGCCTGGTGGTCCCGGGGGCGCAGGGGTGTGCTGCACACGTACTTCGCGCCCTCGAAGTCCGGTTCGGCGAGGTTGTCGGTGGACAGGAACAGGTACTGCGGGCAGGTCTCGCCGAAGACCGGCAGCCCCTCGTCGCGGGCCCGGGTCAGTTCGGCGACCGCCTCGCGCGCCGAGACGTGCACGACGTACAGCGGGGCGCCCGCCACCTGGGCGAGGCGGATCGCGCGGTGGGTGGCCTCGGCCTCCAGGAGGGCCTTGCGGACCTCACCGTGGTGGCGGGGGTCGGTCTCGCCGCGGGCGAGGGCCTGTCCGACCAGGACGTCGATGGCGATGCCGTTCTCGGCGTGCATCATGATCAGCCCGCCGTTGCCGGCGGCGCGCTGCATGGCGCGCAGGATCTGCCCGTCGTCGCTGTAGAACACACCCGGGTAGGCCATGAACTGCTTGAAGGAGGTCACACCTTCCTCCACCAGCAGGTCCATCTCCTTGAGCGTGTCCTCGTTCACGTCGGAGACGATCATGTGGAAGCCGTAGTCGACGGCGCAGTTGCCCTCGGCCTTGGCGTGCCAGGCGTCCAGGCCCTCGCGCAGGGTGCCGCCCTTGGACTGGATCGCGAAGTCGACGATGGTGGTCGTGCCGCCCCAGGCGGCGGCCCGGGTGCCGGTCTCGAAGGTGTCCGAGGCGTAGGTGCCGCCGAAGGGCATCTCCATGTGGGTGTGTCCGTCGACGCCGCCCGGGATGACGTACTTGCCGGTGGCGTCGATGGTCCGCTCCGCCGTGAACGCCTCGGCCGCCGGGGTGCCGGAGGCGGCGAGGGCGGCGATGCGGCCGTCCTCGATCAGGACGTCGGCGTGCGTCTCGTCGGCGGCGGTGACGACGAGGCCGCCGCGGATGACGGTACGGCTGCTCATGCTCCCACTCCTTGCAGGTGGACGTTCCGGGTCAGGGGGCGGTCAGCGGCGTGTACGCGCCCGGCGCCCGGTCGCGGTAGAACTGCCAGCGGTCGCGCACCTCGCGGAGCTTGGCCAGGTCCAGGTCGCGGACGACGAGTTCGGGTTCCTTGTCGCTCGCCACCTCGCCGACGAACCGCGCCTCGGGGTCCACGAAGTACGACGTCCCGTAGAAGTCGTCGTCGCCGTACTCCTCGACGCCGACGCGGTTGATGGCGCCGACGAAGTACTCGTTGGCGACGGCCGCCGCCGGCTGTTCGAGCTGCCACAGGTAGCCGGACAGGCCGCGTGAGGTGGCCGACGGGTTGAAGACGATCTCCGCGCCGGCCAGCCCGAGCGCCCGCCAGCCCTCGGGGAAGTGCCGGTCGTAGCAGATGTAGACGCCGACCTTGCCGACGGCGGTCTCGAAGACGGGCCAGCCGCTGTTGCCGGGCCGGAAGTAGAACTTCTCCCAGAAGCCGTGCACCTGCGGGATGTGGGTCTTGCGGTACTTGCCCAGGTAGGAGCCGTCCGCGTCGATCACGGCGGCGGTGTTGTAGAGGACCCCCGGCTGCTCCTCCTCGTACATCGGCAGGACGAGGACGATGCCCAGTTCCCGGGCGAGCGCCCGGAAGCGGCGGACGGTGGGGCCCTCGGGGATCTGTTCGGCGTAGGCGTAGAAGGCGGGGTCCTGGACCTGGCAGAAGTACGGTCCGTAGAACAGCTCCTGGAAGCAGAGGACTTGGGCGCCCTGGGCTGCCGCGTCGCGCACCGCCTGCTCGTGCGCCGCGATCATGGACTCCTTGTCGCCGGTCCAGGCGGTCTGGAAGAGGGCGGCACGGATCACTCGGCTCATCGGAACCTCCGCTGCTGGGTCGGTGTGCGGTGAGCGTAGGGAGGGGGCGGGCCCGGTGGTGAGGTGCACGGTGTCACGTCCCCGGGGCCGCGGCGTGCCACCGTGTCACCCTGGCGCCGTCCCATGCCTCACCGTCCTTGCCGTCCGCCGCTCGTCATGCCGCTTCCGTGTCCGCGTCTGCCGCCGCGCCTCCTCCCGCGTCCTCGCGCCCCGCCCCGCTCACTGCTGCTGCGCGTCGTGCGCGAGGAGCGCGATGTGCACCGAGGCGGCCTGTTCGAAGTCGCCGAGATCGACTCCGAGGCGGCTCTGTATGGCTTCCAGGCGGCGGTAGAGCGCGGGCCGCGAGACGTGGTGCAGCCGGGCGGTGCGGGACTTGTTGCGGCCGGTGGCGAGGTAGGTGCGCAGCACGTCCAGCAGGTCCTGCGCGGTGCCGCACAGCAGCCCGTCCAGCTCCCGCTCGGCGAAGGACTGCACCTGCGGGTCGTCACGCAGCAGCCGCACCAGCCCGCGCAGGTGGACGTCCTTGAGCCGGACCACGGCCGGCAGGTCCCGGGTGGAGGCGGCGTCCCCCACGGCGTCGGCCACGTGCCGCGCCTCCCGCAGCCCGGCGGGTACGTCGTCCCAGTCCGCGCGGGCCTCCCCGGCCGCCACGACCGGACCGGCGTACGGGGCGCCGGTGCCCGGGGGTGCCTGGTCCGGCCCGCTGTGTCCCGGGCCGCCGTGTCCCGGGCCGGCGCACGGCCCGTCCGGTCCCGCGCGCAGCCGGGTCGCGAAGTGGGCGGTGAGGGCTTCGGCGTCCTGGTCCCGGGGGAGGCTGAGGAGGCAGGCGGTGAGGCCGGGGGACACTGCGGCGGCCAGGCCGGGCAGGCCCAGCAGCCGCAGCAGCCGGTCGAGTCCGGCCGGGTCGGCGCCCCGTACGAACAGCGGCACGAAGGTGCGGCGGTTGACCGGGAGGCCGGCCGCCCGGGCCCGGGGCAGCAGGTGCCGGGCGGGCACGGCCTCGCCGATCAGGTCGGCCAGCAGGCTCTGCGCGGACTGTTCCTCCCAGGAGCCGCCCGCGGCGGCGCCGAGCATCCGGTGCAGGACCAGGGCCTCGGCGGCGCGGTCGGCCAGGAGCCGTCCGGCGGCGGCGTCCCCGCGGTGGCCGCAGAGCACGATCCGGCCCCATCTCTCGCCTCGGCCGCCGAGTTCGGCGCGGATCCAGCCGTCGCCCTCGCTGCGGCCGGCCTGCCGGGCGATGCGCTCCCAGTCGCGCAGGACGTCGTCCACCGCGGAGCGTTCCCCGGCGGTGGCGAGGACCCGGTGGGCGAGGTTGGTGACGACGACGGGGCAGGCGCTGTGCCGGGCGATCTCGTCGAGCAGCGCCTGGAGCGGGGCGCCGGCGGTGATCAGTGCGGTGAGGGCGGTGCGCACGGCCTCCGAGAGGCTGACCGAGGCGAACTTCCGCCGCACCAGCCGGGACTGGACCTCCTCGGTCAGTTCGGCGAACGGGAAGGGCCGGTGCAGGACGACCAGCGGCAGCCCGCACCGCTCGGCGGCCCGGCGCATCACCTCGGGCGGCGCGGGGAACGCCCGCCCGAGGCCCAGGACCACGGCCGCGGCCTCCGCGCGGTGCAGGGAGCGGATGTACTCGGCCTGTTTCTCCTCGTCCCCGGCGAGCAGCACGCCGGTGGTGAGCACCATCTCGCCGCCGCTGAGCATCACGCCGACGTCCGCGGCCTCGGCGACGTGCACCCAGCGCACGGGCCGGTCGAGCCGGCCCGCGCCGGCCACCACCTCGGGCTCCCCGGCGAGCACGCGCTCCAGGGCGAGCACCTGGCGGACGGACAGGGCGGACAGGGCGGAAGGAACGGAGGGGACGGACCGAACGGGTGGGGAGGACGGAACAGGTGGGGACGACGGAACAGGTGGGGCAGACAGGCCGGTCTCCGGCGCGGGGCGGGCGGCGGGTACCGGGCAGCCCGGTCCCCCGGGGCCGGGGGCTGCCGGTCCCGGGCGGCCGGGGGCGGCCGGGGTCCGGTCCGAGGCGGTGGTCATGGGCGGCACTCCCCTCTTCTCGCCTCTCGCTGCGGGGTGCGCCTCGCGCGCGCCCTCAGTGGGCGGCGCGCAGCGCGTCCGCCAGGATCGCGGCGCCCTCCTCGGCCTCGGCGACGGTCAGCGACAGCGGCGGGGCGATGCGCAGCGCACTGGTGTCGTGGCCGCCGCCCTTGCCGATGAGGAGGCCGCCTTCCCGGGCCGCCTCCAGCACGGCGGCCGCGGCCCGCGGGTCCGCCTCGTCGGTGCCGGGCCGGGCCAGTTCGACGCCGATCATGAGCCCGCGTCCGCGTACCTCCCGTACGCCGGGCAGCCCGGCGGCGACGGCCCGCAGCCGCTCGATGAGCAGTCCGCCGACCCGCCGGGCGTTGCCCTGGAGGTCGTGTTCGACGAGGTGGTTGAGGTTGGCGAGGGCCGCGGCCATGGTGATCTGGGTGCCGCCGAACGTGGAGATGCTGTTGGCGTCCAGGCAGTTCATGATCTCGGCGCGGGCGATGACCCCGCCGACGGACATGCCGTTGCCGATGCCCTTGGCGAAGGTGACGATGTCCGGCGGCCCGCTGCGTCCGTGCGCCTGCCAGCCCCAGAAGTGGTCGCCGGTGCGGCCCCAGCCCGTCTGCACCTCGTCGGCGATCCACAGGATGCCGTGTTCCTTCAGGACGTCCCGGAAGGCGGCGTACAGGCCGTCGGGCGGGGAGGTGAAACCGCCGACCCCCTGGACGGGTTCGGCGATGAGCGCGGCGGGCGGCCGGGTGTGACCGAGGAGGTCTACGAGGTCGTCGACGCAGGCCGCGATGAACCCGGCGTCGTCCAGGTGCGCGAAGGGGCCGCGGGTGCGCACGCCGCCGTGGACGTACAGCGTCTGCAACGGGGACAGGGAGCTGGGCGACCAGGAGCGGTTGCCGGTGATGCCGACCGTGCTGAAGGAACGGCCGTGGTAGCTGTTGCGCATCGCCAGGACCGTGTTGCTGCGCCGGTACGCCGTCGCCAGCAGCAGCGCGGTGTCGTTGGCCTCGGTGCCCGAGGTGGTGAAGAAGACCCGGGCGTCCGGGATGCCGCTCAACTGGGCGATGCGCTCGGCCAGTTCGACCATCGGACGGTTGAGGTAGAGGGTCGAGGAGTGGATGATCCGGGCGGCCTGCTCGCTCACCGCCTTGGTGACCTCGGGCAGCGCGTGCGCGGTCATGGTGGTCAGGATGCCGCCGAAGAAGTCAAGGTAGCGGCGGCCCGCGGCGTCCCAGACGTGGCGGCCCTCGCCGTGGGTGATCTCCAGCGGGTCCTCGTAGTAGAGGGCGAGCCAGTCGGGCAGCACGGCCCGGTGACGGTCGTACAGGTCGTTCACGGCTGCACCAGCCCTTCGTAGGCGTCGGGGCGGCGGTCGCGGTAGAAGGCCCACTGCTGCCGCACCTCTTCGATGAGGTCCAGGTCGAGGTCGCGGACGACCAGTTCCTCTCCGGCGTCACCGGCGACGTCGCCGACGAACTGCCCGCGCGGGTCGACGAAGTACGACGTCCCGTAGAAGTCGTTGTCGCCGTACTCCTCGCGGCCCACGCGGTTGATCGCGGCGACGAAGTACTCGTTGGCGACGGCCGCGGCGGGCTGCTCCAGCCGCCACAGGTGGGAGGACAGACCGCGGTGGGTGGCGGACGGGTTGTAGACGAGCTGGGCGCCGTTGAGGCCGAGCTGCCGCCAGCCCTCGGGGAAGTGGCGGTCGTAGCAGATGTAGACGCCGACCCGGCCCACGGCGGTGTCGAAGACCGGCCAGCCGAGGTTGCCGGGCTTGAAGTAGTACTTCTCCCAGAAGCCCCTGACCTGCGGGATGTGGTGCTTGCGGTACTTGCCGAGATAGCTGCCGTCGGCGTCGATCACGGCGGCGGTGTTGTAGTAGAAGCCGGTCTGCTCGACCTCGAAGACCGGGGCGACGACGACCATCCCGGTCTCCCGGGCGAGGGCCCGCATCCGGCGCACGGTCGGCCCGTCCGGGACCGGTTCGGCCCAGCGGTAGTGCTCCGGTTCCTGCACCTGGCAGAAGTAGGGCGCGTTGAAGACTTCCTGGAACCCGATGATCCGGGCACCGCGCCGGGCCGCCTCGCGGGCGTGTTCCTCGTGCTTGGCGACCATGGACTCGGTGTCGCCGGTCCAGGTGGCCTGGACCAGGGCCGCACGGACGACATTGGCCATGAGCTGCTCCTTCGACGTACGTCAGAGCCTCTACGCCCGTAGAACACACGTAGAGGCACGAACGTAAGCCTCCCCGGCCGCCTTGCCAAGACCATCGTCGTGAACCCGCGGAGTCGATCCTGTTTCACACTCCGCTGGGTGAGCGCCCTGGCCCGGCGGCGGGGGCCCGCCCGGACCCGCGCGCCCGCCGCCGGGCCCGGCCGGCGCCCGACGTGCCCGCACCCGCAGAACATGCAACCGTGGGCATGAGCCCCGCTCACCCGGTTACCCGGCGGGAGCCACCCGTCAGCGAAGGAACGGAAAGCGATGACCAGCGGCTTCGTCGGCCCGGAGGGCGATCGCGACCCCTTCGGCGAATTCTTCGCCCGGTTCTTCGGCGGCACCCGCCCCGGTCCCCGGCACGTCGACATCGGCAGGCTCCTGAGCCAGCCCGCCCGGGAACTCGTCAAGGGCGCGGCCCAGTACGCCGCCGACCACGGCAGCCGGGACCTGGACACCGAGCACCTGCTGCGCGCGGCGCTCGCCACGGAACCCACCCGCAGTCTGCTCAGCAGGTCGGGCGCGGACCCCGACTCGCTCGCCACGCAGATCGACGAGCGGTCCGGGCCCGTGCAGAGCCCGCCGGGTGAGGCTCCACCGCCCACGGCGCTCTCCCTCACCCCGGCCGTCAAGCGGGCCCTGCTGGACGCGCACGACATGGCGCGGGCCAGCGGCGCCGGGTACATCGGCCCCGAGCACGTGCTCAGCGCCCTGGCGATGAACCCCGACTCGGCGGCCGGGCACATCCTGAACGCGGCCCGGTTCGCCGCCTCCGGCCTGCCGCCCGAGGCCCCGGACACGACCGCCCCGCCGGGCCCCGAGCGGCAGCAGCGCTCCACCGGCACGCCCACCTTGGACAAGTACGGGCGCGACCTGACCGACATGGCCCGCCAGGGCCGGATCGACCCGGTGATCGGCCGCGACCAGGAGATCGAACAGACCATCGAGGTGCTCTCCCGGCGCGGGAAGAACAACCCCGTGCTGATCGGTGACGCGGGCGTCGGCAAGACGGCCATCGTCGAGGGGCTCGCGCAGCGCATCGCCGACGGCGACGTGCCCGACATCCTGCTGGGCCGCCGCGTGGTGGCCCTGGACCTGACGGGCGTGGTCGCCGGCACCCGCTACCGGGGCGACTTCGAGGAGCGGCTGAACAACATCGTCACCGAGATCCGCACCCACTCCGAACACCTGATCGTCTTCATCGACGAGGTGCACACCGTGGTCGGCGCGGGCGGCGGCGGTGAGGGCGGTTCCATGGACGCGGGCAACATCCTCAAGCCCGCCCTGGCCCGCGGCGAGCTGCACATCGTGGGCGCGACCACCCTGGAGGAGTACCGGCGGATCGAGAAGGACGCGGCGCTGGCCCGCCGCTTCCAGCCGATCCTGGTGCCCGAGCCGACCGTCGCCGACGCCATCGAGATCCTGCGCGGGCTGCGTGACCGCTACGAGGCCCACCACCAGGTCCGCTACACCGACGAGGCCCTGGTCGCGGCCGTGGAGCTGTCCGACCGGTACCTGACCGACCGGCGGCTGCCGGACAAGGCGATCGACCTGATCGACCAGGCGGGCGCCCGCGTGCGGCTGCGGGCCCGGACCAAGGGCACGGACGTACGGGCCATGGAACGCGAGGTCGAACAGCTCGCCTGCGACAAGGACCAGGCGGTCGCGGACGAGCAGTACGAGCAGGCCACGCAGTTGCGCGACCGCATCAGCGAGCTGAAGCAGCGCATCGCCCTGGCGGGCGGCAGCGAGGAGGCCGACGAGGGGCAGCACCTGGAGGTGACCGCCGAGGCCATCGCCGAGGTGGTGTCCCGGCAGACCGGCATCCCCGTCAGCAGCCTCACCCAGGAGGAGAAGGAGCGTCTGCTCGGCCTGGAGGAGCACCTGCACCGGCGGGTCGTCGGCCAGGAGGAGGCCGTCGCCGTGGTCGCCGAGGCGGTGCTGCGCTCGCGCGCCGGCCTGGCCAGCCCCGACCGGCCGATCGGCAGCTTCCTGTTCCTCGGCCCGACCGGCGTCGGCAAGACGGAACTGGCCCGCGCGCTGGCCGAGGCGCTGTTCGGCAGCGAGGACCGGATGGTCCGCCTGGACATGAGCGAGTACCAGGAACGGCACACCGTCAGCCGCCTGGTGGGTGCCCCGCCCGGCTACGTCGGCCACGAGGAGGCCGGCCAGCTCACCGAGGTCGTGCGCCGGCACCCGTACTCGCTGCTGCTGCTCGACGAGGTGGAGAAGGCGCACCCGGACGTCTTCAACATCCTGCTCCAGGTCCTGGACGACGGGCGGCTGACCGACTCCCAGGGCCGCACGGTGGACTTCACCAACACCGTCATCGTGATGACCAGCAACCTCGGTTCCGAGGCGATCACCCGGCGCGGTGCCGGGATCGGGTTCGGCGCGGGAGGCGCGGACGCGGACGAGGAGGCGCGGCGCGAGCAGATCCTGCGCCCGCTGCGGGAGCACTTCCGGCCCGAGTTCCTCAACCGCATCGACGAGATCGTCGTCTTCCGCCAGCTCACCGCCGAGCAGTTGCGGCAGATCACCGACCTGCTGCTGGAGAAGACCCGGCGGCTGCTGCACGCGCAGGGGGTGGCCGTCGAGTTCACCGACGCGGCCGTGGACTGGCTGGCGCAGCGCGGCTACCAGCCGGAGTACGGCGCGCGCCCGCTGCGCCGCACCATCCAGCGCGAGGTGGACAACCAGCTCTCCCGGCTGCTCCTGGACGGGCGGGTCGGCGAGGGCAGCCGGGTCACGGTCGACGCGGAGGACGGGCGGCTCGCGTTCCGCCCGCAGGGCGGGGAGCCCGCCCCGGCACCCACCGGGTGACGACGGCGCGGAGCACCGGGGGCGGTCCTCAGCGGTGAGGCCCGCCCCCGGCGCCCGCATGCGCACGGACCGATCCGGACGCCCCCGCGTACGTACGGACGACCGATCCAGGCGCCGCCCGCGTACACACGGACCGGTCCCGACGGCCTGCGTGCGTACGGACCGAGGCGGGCGCCCCAGCGGACGCACCGACCGGTCCCGGACGGCCTGCGTGCATACGGACCGGTCCCGGCACCTTGCGTGTACGGGCCGCTCCCGTCGCCCGGCACCCGCTACGGGCCGGATGGACGGTGGGCGCGCTGAGACGCCGGCGTGAGGGCGCCGGGCGGACGGCGTACGGGCCTGCCAGAGCCGCCCGGGCGGCGTACGGGCGTCACGGGGGCGGGCGGACGGCTACGGGCCCTGCCGCAGCCGTCCGGGCGTCCTACGCGCGCTAGGAGGCGGGGTGGACGACCATCGCCGAGCCGCCGCCCCTGCGCACCTTCTCCGCCGCCGCCAGCCACCTGCCGTCCGGCAGCCGCTGCACGCCGGTGGCCGCGCCGATCTCCGGGTTGAGCTTGAAGGAGTGCCCGATCGCCTCCAGTTGCTTGCGCAGCGGACTGTCGTAGAGGGCGGGTTCGAGTTCGGTCTGGGCGGCGTTGCGCTGGCTGGCGCGGGGTGCGGCGATGGCGTCGACGAGCGGCAGGTGCCGGTCGAGGAAGCCGGTCAGCGTCTGCAGCACGGTGGTGATGATGGTCGCGCCGCCGGGCGAACCGAGCGCCACCACGGGCCGGTTGTGCCCGTCCAGCACGATCGTCGGGGAGATCGACGACCGCGGACGTTTGCCCGGCCCCGGCAGGTTCGGGTCGTGCACGGCCGGGTTGGCCGGCGTGAAGGAGAAGTCCGTCAGCTCGTTGTTGAGCAGGAAACCCCGGCCCGGCACGGTGATGCCGCTGCCGCCGGTCTGTTCGATGGTGAGGGTGTAGGAGACGACGTTGCCCCACCGGTCGGCGGTCGTCAGGTGGGTGGTGTTCTCGCCCTCGTACGTCGTCGGCGCGGCCGTCCCGCCGGTGCCGCAGGCGGCGGGCCGGCTCGGGTCACCGGGCGCGAGCGGGCTGGCGAGGACGGCGTCGTCCTTGATCAGGCAGGCGCGGGAGTCGGCGAACCGCTGGGAGAGCAGGCCGCGGGTGGGGACGTTCTCGAAGGCCGGGTCACCGACCCAGCGTCCGCGGTCGGCGAAGGCGATGCGGCTCGCCTCGATGTAGTGGTGCAGGTACTGCGCCTCGCTCGCCCTGGAGAGGTTCGTCCGCTCCAGGATGTTCAGCGCCTCGCCGACGGTGGTGCCGCCGGAGGAGGAGGGCGCGATGGAGTACACGTTCAGACCGCGGTACGACGTGCGCGTGGGCGCCTGGAGCTTGGCGCGGTAGGCCGCGAGGTCCTTCTCGGCGAGTTGGCCCGGCCGGGCTTTCCAGCCCGAACCGGGGTCGACCGGCGGGTGGTTGACCGTGTCGACGATCTCGTCGCCGAGGTCGCCGTGGTAGACGGCACCGACGCCCTTCCTGGCCAGTTCCTCGTAGGTGCGGGCGAGGTCGGGGTTCTTGAAGGTCGAGCCGACGACGGGCAGCCGCCCGCCCGGCAGGAACAGCTTCGCGGTGTCCGGGAAGTAGCGGAAGCGGGTCTCGTTGGACGCCGTCTGCGAGCGGAAGGTGTCGTCGACGGTGAAGCCGTCGCGGGCGAGGCGCTCCGCGGGCTTCAGCACCGTCCCGAGCCGCTTGCTGCCCCACTCGTCGAGGGCCTTCTGCCAGGTGGCGGGGGTGCCCGGGGTGCCGACGCTCAGGCCGCTGGTGACGGCGGCGTCGAAGGAGAGCGGCTTGCCGCCTTCCGTGAAGAGGTCCTCGTCGGCGCTGAGCGGCGCGGTCTCCCGGCCGTCGATGGTGTGCACCGTGCGGGACCTGGCGTCGTAGTAGACGAAGTAGCCGCCTCCGCCGATGCCGGCGGAGTAGGGCTCGGTGACACCGAGGGCGGCGGCGGTGGCCACGGCCGCGTCGACGGCGTTGCCGCCCTTCTTCAGCACCTCGATGCCGGCGGCGGAGGCGTCCGCGTCGACGCTCGCGACGGCACCGCCGTAGCCGGCGGCCACGGGAACCTTCCGGGCCGGTCCGGGGCCCGCGTCCGGGTGCGCGGCGGGCGGTGCCGCCGCTCCCACCGACACCACTGCGGCCGAGACCGCCAGGACCGTGAGTTTCCGTACTCCGCAACGACGCATCCGCACCTCCAGTCAGAGACCGTCCGCGCAGCCTATTGCATTGCCATGATCCCGTCAGGACCGTCCGACCACGGTACCGCCGGAGCCGGATCAGCGCCTGGCCCGGCCGGCCCGCAGGGCCCCGGCGTGGTCGAACTGGTGGCCGATACGGGCGACCCGGTCGCCGCTTCCGGGACCGGGGTGTGGGGGTCTTCCGCCGAGCACAACCCGCCCGGCGCACAGCTGACCTTCTCCTCGCCTGCGGACGGCCCTGAGTGGCTGTCCGTACCGCCGCGCGAGCAGTGATCTCCGGCTGCCGCCGGCCGGGTATGGCTCTGTGGACCGCTGCCCCCTGAGACGGTCGCGAACGCCACATCGTAGTCGAGGTTCGGCCCGATGCGTCCTTCGGTGGGGAGGAATGCCCGCGGCCCGCGGCCCCCGGGGAACGCCACCGGCGGCTTTGCGGGGTTGCTGCAATCTCCGCGCTCGCGCGGGTCTCAGCCCTCCGCGACCTCCGCGTAGAGCTGGGAGAGTTCCGGTACGCCCTCCTCGGCCCACGCGTGTCCGGCCTCCACGACGACGATCTCCCGGCCGGAGGCGAGCCGTACGACCGGGTGCCCGTTCGGCCACAACTCCCAGACGGCGCCAGGCACCGTACGCACGATGACCGTGCCCAGATACAGCCCGGCGTCGATGCCGAGCCGGCCCGCCGTCTCGGCGTCGTCCCGCCAGCGCGGCAACAGCTGGTCGAGCGCCTCCAGAGAGGCTGCCGACCCGTCGAGCCGGACACCGGCCTCAGCGGCCAGGGCGCGCAACTGTTCGCAGGTGGAAAACAGCTCGGCGAGATCCGCCGGGGTCGGAGAGCCGTCCCCCGCGGAGACGACGGTGACGCCGACTGCGGGTGCGTGCTTCTTGCGCCAGGTGCCCGTGAAGCGGAAGGCCATGCACTCAGCGTGGCACCGCGACCACGGGACGCGCCACAGGGGCGACGGCCTGAACGGCCGGAGACCGGCGGTGCGCCGGGCGCACGCGGGCCGGCGCGTACAGCAGGCGGGACTGCGGGGCGTACGCCGGGCTCCCGCGTGCGCGCGGCCGGGAGAGCGCACACGGGGCTCACCGCCGGGAGGGGCGCGTACGAAGGGCGCGCACGCGGGTGGTACGCGGCCGTGGCGCCTACACGTCCAGGTCGACCACCACGGGCGCGTGGTCGGACGCGCCCTTGCCCTTGCGCTCCTCACGGTCCACGTAGGCGTCGGTGACGGCCTTGGCGAAGGGCTCGTTGCCGTACACCAGGTCGATGCGCATGCCGCGGTTCTTGGGGAAGCAGAGCTGGCGGTAGTCCCAGTAGGTGAAGGGGTGCTCATACTTGAGGGGCCGGGGCACCACGTCGGCGAGGCCCGCCTCGCGCAGGGAGGCGAGGGCGGCGCGCTCGGCCGGGGTGACGTGGGTGGCGCCCTCGAAGGCGGCGCGGTCGTAGACGTCGTCGTCCGTCGGCGCGACGTTGTAGTCGCCGAGGACGGCGAACGGGCGGCTGCCGGACGCGTCGCCCGCGACGGCCGCCCTCAGCGCCTCGAACCACTGCAGTTTGTAGGCGTAGTGCGGGTGGTCGACCTCACGCCCGTTGGGCACGTAGACCGACCAGACGCGGACCGGGCCGCAGGTCGCGGAGAGGGCGCGGGGTTCGCGCTGCCCGTCGTAGCCCGGGTCGCCGGGCAGGCCCTTGACCACGTCCTCCAGGCCCACCCGGGAGAGGACCGCCACGCCGTTCCACCGGCCGGTGGCGTGGACCGCCGCCTCGTAGCCCAGCTCGCGCAGCGGTTCGACCGGGAACTGGTCCTCGGCGATCTTGGCCTCCTGGAGGCACAGCACGTCGGTGCCGCTGCTCTCCAGCCAGGCGAGCAGCCGCGGGAGGCGGGCGGTGATCGAGTTCACGTTCCAGGTCGCGATGCGCATGCCTCACAACCTACCGGGCGGCACTGACAGCCCCCGCCGGACGGCCCCTGCCCGCCTCCGGAGCCGGTGCCTCACACGTCGGCGGAGTCCCCCGGGGTCAGCCGCAGGTGCTCGGCGCCGCCCAGGGCGCCGATCTGGTGGTCGTAGACCGGGCGGGCGAGGTCGGTCAGGAGCGCGTCGTGGATGTCGTACGCCCGCTGCGGCTTGAGCTCCCTGACGTAGTCGATCACTTCCGCGATCTTGTTCCAGGGCGCCATGACCGGGAGCATCAGGGTCTCCACGGGCCGGCCGGGCACCGTGAGGGCGTCACCGGGGTGGAAGACCTTGCCGCCGTCGATCAGGTAGCCGACGTTGGTGATGCGCGGGATGTCCGGGTGGATCACGGCGTGCAGCTCGCCGTGCACCTGTACGTCGAATCCGGCGGCGGTGAAGGTGTCACCGTGGCCGACGGTGTGCACACGGCCCGGGAAGGCCGCCGAGACCTTCTCCGCCACCGCCTTCAGGGTCCAGATCTCGGCACCCGGGTTCGCCTCCAGGGCCGCCCGTAGCCGGGACTCGTCGAAGTGGTCCATGTGCTCGTGCGTGATCAGGACGGCCTCGGCGCCGACCGCGGCGTCCTCCTCGCTGAAGGCGCCGGGGTCGATGACGAGCGTGCGGCCGTCCTTCTCCAGGCGGACGCAGGCGTGCGACTTCTTCGTGAGCTTCATGCGCCCCATCTTGCCGCGCACGCCGGGCGCACGGCCTGTCCAGGGTGGTGCTCCTGGTGCCCGGCTGGACGATCACCGCCCACGGCGCGGGCCCGCCGCTCGCCCGTGCGGTGTCACTCCGCAGGAGCCGTGTCACCCCGTGGGAGGGACGTCACTCGGTGAGAGTCGTCTCCTCCTGTATGACCCGCTGGGCCACACGGAAGGCGCTGCCCGCGGCGGGCATGCCGCAGTAGACCGCGGTCTGGAGCAGCACCTCCTTGATCTCGTCCGGGGTGAGGCCGTTGCGCAGGGCGGCCCGGGTGTGGGCGGCCAGGTCCTCCAGGTGACCGCCGGCCGCCAGGGCGGTGAGCGCCACGCAGCTGCGGGTGCGCCGGTCCAGCCCGGGGCGGCCCCAGACACCGCCCCAGGTGGAACGGGTGAGGAACTCCTGGAAGTCCCCCGAGAACTCGTCGGCCTGCTCCAGCTCCCGGTCCACGTGCGCGTCGCCGAGCACCTCACGCCGGATCTTGAGACCGCTGTCGTACGGGTCCGGTCCGCCCGCGGGCTGCGGCGGCACCGCCGCCGGGGCGATCTCGGCGATCGGCGCGCTCGGCGGAGTCTGCGGCGGCGGGGCCAGGACGGGCTTGGCCGGGGCCGCGACGATCGCCATCTGCCCGGTGCTGGACTCGAAGGCGGGCTGCCAGGCCGTGGAGAAGTGCCGCACCAGCAGGTCGGTCACGGCGGCGGGCTGCTCCACCGGCACCAGGTGGGAGGCTCCGGGCACGACGGCCAGACGGGCGTCCCGGATGCCGGCGACCAGGGTGCGGGCCTCGGCGGGACCGGTGACCTGGTCGTCGGAACCGACCAGGACCAGTGTGGGCACGCCGACCCGGCCGAGTTCGGCACGGACGTCGAAGGAGGCCAGCGCCTCGCAGGCGGCGATGTAGCAGCCGGGGTCGGTGGTGCGGACCATCTGCACGGCCCAGTCGGTGATCGCGGGCTGGGCGGCGGCGAACCCGGCGGTGAACCAGCGGTCCGGGGACGTACGGGCGATGGGGTCCAGCCCGTTCGTCCGGACGATCACCCCGCGCTGGCGGAACTCGTCCGCCGTGCCGAAGCGGGGCGAGGCCGCGATCAGGGCGAGGGAGGCGAGGCGCTCCGGGTGGCGCAGGGCCAGCTCGACGCCGATCGCGCCGCCGAGCGCGCAGCCGGCGTAGCCGAAGCGCTGCACGCCGAGCCCTTCGAGGGTGGCCAGCAGCCGGGCGGTCAGGTCCCCCACCGACCCGGCCGGATGGGCGGGCGCGCCGCCGTGTCCCGGCAGGTCGAACCGGAAGACACGCCACTGCTTCGTCAGCTCCGGAACCTGCCGGTCCCACATGTGCCATGTGGTACCCAGTGAGGGACCCAAGATCAGGACCGGAGCGTCTTCTGGCCCGTCAAAGCGGTATTGCAGGGTGTTCGACGGTGTCTCACTCACGCCCCGCACCCTCTCACGTCTCACCGACGCCCCTGTAACGCGGGGGTGTGGGAGAGCGGTCTGACGAGGTTGAAGGCCTCGCGGGCTGCGTACCGTTCGAGGCATCGGATGATCTCACGTCGGGTCTTGCCCTCCTGGGTGCGGCGTTCGTAGTACGCCTGGGTGCGTGGGTCGTGGCACAGCCGGGTGAAGACGATGCGGTGCAGGGCCGCGTTCGCCTGGCGGTCGCCGCCGTGGTTGAGCCGGCGCGTGCTCCGACGGCGGGAGGAGTACTCGACGGGGCTGACTTCGCAAAGGGCGGCAAAGGACGCCTCGGTGTTCAGCCGCTCGGGGTTGTCTCCCATGGTGATCAGCAAGGTGACGGCGCTGTCCGGGCCGATACCTACCGGTTCGAGCAGCTGCGGGGCGTGGAGTTCGACGAGCCGGGTCAGGCGTTGGTTCAACTCATTGATCTGCCCGGTGAGCTGCTCGATGCGCTCGGCGAGCATGCGCAACGTCAGGTGGGTGGCCTGGGTCACCGCGTCCTCGTCACCCTCACCGCCGGGTAGGCCGAGGCGCGCGCAGGTGCGGAACAGCTCGCGGTTACCCAGGCTGGACAGCCGTTCCCGCAGGGCGGGATCGGCGATGACCAGGACGGCCTTGAGCTGATTGATCGCCTGGGTGCGGGCCTTGACCGCGGAGTCCTCGGCGAGTTGGTAGATCCGGGCGCTGTGCACGGGTCCGTCGCCGGATTTGGCCTGGGCTCGGGCGCGACCGCTGAGCACGGCTCGTGCTGCGGCCTGCGCATCGAGCGGGTCCGACTTGCCGAGCAACCGGCGGGCCGACCGGTCGGGCCGGTTCACTTCGAACACCTGGATCTGCTGGGTCACCAGGTAGCGGGACAGGCCCGCGCCGAAGGTACCGGTCCCCTCCACACCGGCCCGGCGCACCGTCCCCCGCCTGCGGGCCCAGACGAGCAACTGTCGGTAGCCGGCCGCCGTCGCCGGAAAGGACTCGGTGCCCAGGACCTTCCCCAGCGGGGAGATCACGGCGGCGACGTGAACCTCGCCGTGCGTGTCCACGCCCAGGACGACTTCGCCGGGAACAGGTGGACCAGTGCTGGTGCAGGAGGTACTGCGAACAGGTGGATCCGTGCTGGTGCAGGAGGTACTGCGCCGTCTGGTCGTCATGGTGGTTCGCCTTTCCCGCGCGTGACGTGCTGGGTGGAATGGCACCGGCCTGCTTGGGCGGTCTGAACCGTGATGGCGCCCGAAACTCGGCAAGGCCCCTATAGGGACACGCCCTGTGGCTCGGTGACAGCTGGCTCCATCCCGCAACGGCAGTCGACAAGCCCGTGACTGGACGCTTCAGTCATAGATCCCATGAGTCAGACCCCCGTCCGGGACGGCATTGCTCGACCGTCCCACTGATCTCGGCACACCGGCATGGCCGGACCACAGCCGGGTGATTTCGTCCGAACCGACGCTCAACCTGGACTGGACGGGGCTGACGCGGAGTCGGCTTCTCGCCCACTCGTGACCGGCATCCGTCGACGCGGCCGACGCCGCACCGGGCAGGAAGCCCGCCGACGGCCCCCGCCCCTGGAACACTCAGCAGGCTCGCATGCTGCTCGCCGGCCACCCGGAGAACGTGCGTGGCACCTGCTGCCGGCCGCAGGCCGTCCTGAGGGCACGGGCGGTGTCCGAGGACAGTGCGGAGTCGGCGGTCCTGCTGCTGCTAAGCGGACTGGTCAGCAATGCCGTTCTGCACCTCGGTTCATCAGAAGACGGGCCTGGCGCGCGAAGGACCGGACACGCGGCTCATCCTGCGCTCGGTACACGGCCGTACTGGCGTGCGGAGAGGCGAACGGCCGGTTCAGAAACCCTCGTTCCAGGCGCATGGGTCGGCTGTTCCAGGGGCAGGGTCGGCTGGTCACCTCGGGGATGCGCCAGCAATCGGATGAGCAGCCGCATCCGCAGCATGCCCACCGTGGTGACGGTCTCCCTGCCTGTCACATCCCTACTACCGGGGTGGGCACGTGCTCGATGACCTCTGCGGCAGGGGTACGTGCGGCATGTCCGCCTTCGGAGTCCCAGACCGCCTCCCCGAGCGAGCCCCGGTCGGCCGCTCCCTCTGCCGCCGTCCGGAAACGTTCGGCCTCATGGATCAGGCCGGTCGCTGTGAGGGTCCGCGACGGGTCGGTGGCCGTGGCCATGAGCCGGGCCGCGGTGGCCGGTTCTGTGTCCGGCGGTATGACCAGCAGGTCCCAGCGGCCGACGGTGTAGGAGAGCAGCAGCAGCTTGTGCGGGTCTTGCTCGGCCTCGAACCAGCCGACGTGCACCACGTGCCCGCGAACGGGCACTTTTCGCGGGATGACGGGCCAGAACGTGGGATTCACCGTTACCCGGGTGATCCGGCCCCACAGTGGGTCGAGGACCGCGATGAGTGCCGGAAGCTCCGCCGTCAGGTCGCGGGAGCGGGGCCACCAGGCACCGTCGATCAGTGCCGGAGCGGTTCCGAGGGGTGCCAGGACGAGTCGGAGGGGCGACGAACAAGGAGTCCGGTCCTCGTCCGCGGGCGTCAACAGAACAGTCGCGGTCATGGCAAGGACCCAACCCCGGGCCGACCGTGGCCGACCCGGTTGTCGTGAATCGCCGAGAGCGACGTCAGCGTGGAAGCCGGTGTACGGAATGCTCTCGGTAGTCACCAGGGTACTCCTCGTCTGGGGGCGACGGACCGTTGCGGCTATGGGCTGAACGGAGCACGAGGCGCCGGTCGCCCGTCGCGGCAGTCAGCGCAGGAGGCGGCGGAGCGACGGTTCGCGGGGTCCGTGCCCGCGCCTTTGCTCATGCCGCGTCGTGTCAGGCGGCGACACCGGTCACCGTGACTGAGACGGTGACCGGCTCCGCCGCACCGTGGGTGGCGAGGTGGGCGATGACGGCGGCAGCCACCCGGTCGTGGACGTTCCGGGCGATGTCCAGCGCCCGCCGTCCCCCGGTCAGGGCGCAGCGCACCTCGATGTGCCATCCGGGACCGTCCGGCGCCCGGTCGGCGCGAACGTCGGCCTCGAACGGCGTTCGGTGGGGCGCGGTGCTCGCCCGGGTGGGCGCGGCGGCTGCCGCGAGGCGGTGGGCGAGGCGGGGTTGCAGGCCGGCCACGCCAGGGACCGCGAGGGCCGCCTCGGCCGCGACGCCGAGGAGCGCGGTGGTGCCGGTGGCGGTCATCACGTGCCCCCGCCGGTCGCGAGATCGGAACCGCGGGGCGGCCACGGCTCCAGTACGTCGACCACGGTGATGTCGACGGCCGACACGGCGAGACCCAGGTCCTGTCCGGCCGAGTGGAGGACCGCTCGGCGTACCTGGTGGACCCGGTCGGGCAGGGGGCGGTCGAGAGCGGCGGCCAGGGTCATGGTCACCCGTACGTCGGTGCCCTCCCCCTCGGGTGCGAGACGGCAGCCCGCCGCCCTGGCACCGGGGACCGTGTCCGTGGCCCGCCGCAGGACCTTCGCCGCGGCGCTCTCGGCGATCCGCAGGTCCCGGTCCGGGTCTGCCAGAGGCAGCAGCCGCCCGAGCCGTACCTCCGCCCTGACGATGTTCATGACGTGGTCGGTGAGAGCGTGCAGGCGGGGGGCGTGCTCGGCGCGCAGCGCGCGGGTGGCCGCGTCCACCGCGGCTACTGCCTCGACGGCCTCGCGGCAGTATGGACAGGAGACGGTGTGCGGGTCCGTGGCCGGCAGCGCGTCATACTCCTGTTCCCAGACCCGGCTGAGCAGGCGGCCGCAAGGGAGTACCTCATCGCCCTCGAACGGGGGTCCGTCGGCTTCGGGCGGGTCTGAGGGCCACGGATGCGGGTCGTCTAGCGCCATGGGCCCATCGCCTCCTGCAGGGATCGGCGTGCCCTGAACAGCCTGCCGCGCACGGTCGGCTCAGTGGCCCGCGTGACGTGGGCGATCTCCTTGTACGACAGACCCTGCACCTCCCGCAGGATCCAGCAGAGCCGCTGCCCGGCGTCCAACTCGCGCAGCGCACGGGACAGGGCGGCGGTGGCCGCGTCCTGCTCGGCGAACCGGGCGGGCTGGCTCCAGGCGTCTTTCGCCGCGGGCTCGGCGACAGCGTCCAGTGACAGGGGCGCCGGCCGGCGTCTGCGCAGGGTCAGGCAGCGGTTGACGGTGATCCGGTACATCCAGGTGCCGAACTCCGCGCTGTGCCGGAATTCCGGCAGTCGCCGCCAGGCGCTGACGAAGGCGTCCTGAACGGCCTCCTCGGCGTCCTGGGGACTGCCGAGCATGGAGCGGGCCAGGGCGAGGAGGGGCGAACCGTGCCGCCGGACGAGGACGGCGAAAGAGTCCTCGTCCCCCTCGGCCGCCTGTACGGCCAGCAGCGCGTCCGGCAGGCCGCGACCCAGCAGGTCGGGTTGCGGCGATGGTGGGACAGCGTGTTCGATCATGACGCCCCCGCAACGAGGCTCCGGACCACCCGTGTACCCACCAGGCTTCTGTGACTCACATCACAGACCGCACGCGTGAGGAATGTGGCGCCCGATATGTCCAACCCTTCGACGGGCGCCGCACCGGTGTCCGACCGACCGATCGAGGCGACCGCCATGACGGAGAACATCACCAGCGTCGGCGGGGGCGGCAGGCCCGATGCGGGCGTGAGCGCGCTGAAGGGCCGTACCGGGGCCGGGGCTCCGGCCGAGACACGGGGGAAGACCACCATCGCGGACGGGGTGGTGGCCAAGATCGCGGGCATGGCCGCCCGCGAGGTACCGGGCATCTACAGTCTGGGCGGGGGGATGGCCCGCGCTTTCGGCGCCATGCGGGAACGCGTTCCCGGTGGAGGAGGCGGAGGCGTCGCGCGAGGAGTGAAGGTCGAGGTCGGCGAGCGTCAGGCCGCCGTGGACCTGGACGTCGTCGTCGAGTACGGCGTCTCCATCGTCGACGTCGCCGGCGCCGTCCGCACCAATGTCATCAGCGCCGTGGAGCGGATGACGGGCCTGGAGGTCGTCGAGGTGAACATCGCCGTCGACGACGTCCACCTGCCCGACGAGGAGGAAGAGGCCGCACCGGACGAGGGCCGCGTGAGGTGATCCACCGCCGGGCCCGGTGAGGGCGCGGTAGATCGCGCGCACGATGACGTACGTGCGCGAGACGGGTGAGTGCATGATGAACGCAGCAACGACGGGCCTCGCGGCGGGCATGGCCCTGGGCTTCGCCGGTTATTTCGGCGGCTTCTGGGCATTCCTGCTGGTTCTGGTCCTGGGTACGGCGGGCCTGATCACCGGACTCGCCCTGCAGGGCGACCTCGACCTCCGGGCACGGAGGCGGCGGTGAAGGCCCGGCCCGGCTTTGCCGGCGAGGTGTCGGACCCCCCGGCGCCGGCCGCCGGCCTGCCGCCCCCGGCCGAGCGGGGCGCCACCGTGATCCCGGACAGGGTGGTCGCCCGTATCGCCACGCAGGCGGCCCGCACGGCCCAGTCGCGGTGTGCGGCCGTACCGCCGGACCGGGGCGGGCCGACGGCACCCAGCGCCTCCGCCGCCGTCCGTACCGGATCGGTGCGTCTGCACCTGGCCCTGGACCTGCCCTACCCCACCGACATCCCCCACGTCTGTGAGCGGATCCAGCAGGACGTCGCCGAACGGGTGGCCCGGCTGACCGGCTTGCGGGTGGGAGAGGTCATCCTCACCGTCCGGCGGCTGGTGACCACCGCCGAAGCGAGCCGGGGGCGGGTCCGGTGAGCGGCCCCGTGCCACGGGGCGCCGGGCACGCCGAGCAGGAAGGAGGAGCGCGATGACACCCGACCCCGGTCCTCCCGCGCGCGGCTCGGCGCCGTCCGCGCACCGCTCCACGGTGCCGCTGACGAAGGAGCCCGATCCGTCCGGACGCGACGTGTCCGGCCCTGGTCGCACGGCCGGTGAGCGCGAGGGCGGGCACCGGACCCACCGGCCGTGGTCCGCGCGCCGCATCCCGGCCGCGCTGGTCGCCTCGGTGATCCTCGTGGCGGCGGTCGCGGCGCTGGTCGACGTCATCGCCGTACGAGTGGGACGCCCGGCAGCGGCCTGGCGACGGCATCTGGCCGACGAACTGGCCACCCGCCCCGTGAACGACGTGTGGATGCTCACGGGAGCCGCCGTGGCCGCCGCCGTCGGCGTCTGGCTGATCGTCCTGGCCCTCACCCCTGGCCTGCGGCACTGGCTGCCCCTGCGCTCACCCGTCGGCTGCCCCCGGCTGCGGGCCTCCCTGGACCGCGACGGAGCCGCCGACCTGCTGCGTGACGCCGCGATGCGGGTCCCCGGAGTCGGCTCGGCGCACGTCCTGGTAGGCCGCCACCGCATCAAAGCCCGCGCGGGCGTCCGCTTCCGCGATCCCCAGCGGGTGAAGGACGACCTCACCGCCGCCCTCGACGAGGAACGCGACCGGCTGGCCCTCGCCCGTCCTCCCCGCATCGTCGTACGCCTGCGGCGACGCACCGACTGACCGAAACCCGCAGCACCGGAGCTCACACCATGACGCCGCGATCCGCGCTCAACCGCAGCCTGCTGGCCTGCGCCGGCCTGGCCCTGCTCGGCGGCGGACTGCTGATCCTCTTCGCCGGGTTCGACCTCTACCGGGGACATGATCTGGTCCCGCCCGCCGGCTGGCCCCTGACCGTCCCGGCCGACGTCCTGCTCGGCTCGGCCGACCGGGCCCGCTGGAGCAGCCAGGGCTGGTGGTGGTGGCCCGCGGTCATCGCCGCCCTGGTCCTCGCCGCCCTGCTCGCCCTGTGGTGGCTGCTCGCCCAGCTGAGCCGACGCCGCCCCGGCTCACTGCCCGTCGGCGGCACACCCCCGCAGGAGGGCGTCGAACTTCGCGACCGCGCTCTCGCCGACGCGATCGCCACCGAAGCCGGTGCCCTGCCGGGGGTCGAGGACGCGACCGTACGCATCACCGGCCGACCCGCCCACCACCACACCCACGTCGGACTCACCCTCACCCCCGAGGGCGCGCCCGGCGCCACTCTCGGTGCCCTCTGCGAAGGCCCGCTCCGCACGGCACGCCGGTCCACCGGCCTCCCTGCCATGCCCACCGAAGTCCGCCTGCACGTCGCCCGCCACAAGCCCCACCGTGCGGAGTAAAGGAAGAGACCGGCCGTTCCCCTGCCCAACGCCCCTGCGGTCTTTCGCAGTCCGCAGGTGACCCGCCCTACCCCAAGGGAGATACCATGATCGTCTTGGGCATCATCCTGCTCGTCATCGGCTTCCTCACCGGGATATCCATCCTGTGGACCATCGGAATCATCCTGGCGGTCGTCGGAGCCATCCTGTGGATCCTCGGCGCGATGGGACACGCCGTCGCGGGTCGACGCCATTACTGACTTCGGCTTGTCAGGGTGACGCCGGTTCGTCGAGAGCCAGGCCGGTGCCCACTATGAAACCGTCGAGGGTGCCTGGCCGGTACTGGAG
>NZ_JBEYJA010000043.1:0-72536 GCF_040703815.1 Streptomyces sp. NPDC006743
CGATCGCAAGGCGCCGGAAGGTCCTTGTAGCGGAGCTACCAGGGCCTTTCGGCAACGCCGCGAGCGTGCGTGCCGGGCGTCGCGAGCCGGGCGCCCCTTTTGTTCGCAGCTCTGAAGCGGGGCGGGGTCGGCGGGGGAGAACACATGCGACGGGCCCGCGCCGTCGGGGGATGTGCGGCGCGGACCCGTCGGTCCTGATGCCCTGCGGACAAGCCTCCCGGGCCTGTCGGCCTGCGGCCTGGCAGCCTCTGGCCTGTCGGCTTGGCAGCGTCTGGCGTGTAGGCCTGTCCGTCCGCTGGCCTGGCGGCCTGCTGGACGGCGGCCTGCTGGACGGCGGTCTGCCGGCCCGCGCCGGTGCGGCGGGTGGGCGGCCTTCGTCCGTGCGGCCGAGGGAGGGCCCCAGTCTGCCGACCGCCTCTGGAGAACGGCTCGAACAGCGGTCGGCGGACCGTGCCCCGCTCAGCGGGGTCCGTCGGGGCGGTCCGGGACGAGCCGCTGCGGCGCCGTCCAGGTGAGGCCGGTCGACTCGCAGGCGGTGGCGGGCCCGGCCCAGGGGTCCTCGCCGTGGATGTCGAGGATCTGCTCGCGCAGCCACAGGTCGAAGGGGTCCTTCGACTCCGCCCAGCGCTTCCTGGTCCGCTCCGGGTCCGCGGTCTCGAACTCCACGATCACGTGGTCCCGGTTCGGGCGCGGGTCGATGCGCAGCACCTCGTGGGTGATGCCCAGCCGCCGCCGGGAGGCCTCGTACTCGCGCAGGCGCGGCCCTTGCAGCTCCTGGGTGAGCCGGTGCCAGGCCATGGGCTTGCCGTTGCGCAGCGGCACGGTGCGCACCACGGACCGGGTGCCCTTCTCGCTGCGCCGGCCGCCCTTGCGGGGCGCCAGCATCCGCATGCCGAGCGCGGAGAACAGGTTGGACGCCACCCCGTGCGCCCAGCGCTCGGCGATCCTGCCCTCCTCGTCGAACCGCCAGACGACGATGCCGACGGAGACGAACGAGCGGCCGGTGGGCGCGACGCCCAGCAGGTCGCCGAGGTGGGTGCCGCGCCAGGTGTTGTGGATGACGACCATGTCGCCGTGCGCGCTGATGTCCTCGATGGTGACGTGGAAGTCGGGGAACGCCTCACGCAGTCCGCCGATGGTGTACTTCACGCCCTCGCGGCCCTGGGGCGCCCCGGGCAGGCCCTCGTGGTCGACGACGTCCGGCCGGTACAGCTCGTCGACGACGGAGAAGTCGCCCCGGTTGACGAACTCGGCGAAGACGCGCCGGATGCTCGCCTTGTTGCGTTCCTCGGTACTCTCCCACGCCGTCAGCGCGGGGTTCACGGTGGTCGCGGTGGTCACAGCGGCAGTCCTCTCTTCCTGGGCGTTCACGAACGCGCTCACGCCGCGGCGGCGGTGTTCGAGGCCCACCGCGTGGCATAGGCGACGTGTTCCTGTTCCGTGGTGCGCAAGGTGCGGGCCCAGCCGAGCTTCAGCACCCGGTCGCGCAGCCAGATGGCGGCCGGGTTCTGCAGCGCGCCCATCACGCCGATGCGGTGGGCGAGCAGCTGCATGGGCCGGGTGCGCTCCTGCCGCTCGGCCTCGTAGTCGCGCAGTGCCTCGGGGACGGTGGCGCCGGGCGCGGCGAGGTGTTCGGCCAGCACGAGGGCGTCCTCGACGGCGAGGCAGGCGCCCTGTCCGATGTTGAAGCTGACGGCGTGCGCGGCGTCGCCGAGCAGGGTGACCCGGCCCCGGCCCCAGACCGGGTCGGGTCTGCGGTCCACCACGTCGCCGCGGATGATGCTCTCCGGCACGGTGGCGTCGAGGATCCGCCGCACCGGGTCGACCCAGCCGGCGTGCCGGGCACGCAGCATGTCCAGGGTCTGCTCGGGCGTGCCCTCGTCGCGGCCGCCCGCCGGGCCGTTGGCGACGCTCATCCAGTGCACGACGCCGGGCGCGATGTCGTAGTACGTGAAGCGGGTGCCGGGGCCGAACAGGGCCTGGAAACTGCCGGGTTCGAACTCCTCGGCGCTCATCTTCGCGTGACCGCGCCAGGCGATGTAGCCGGTGTAGTCGGGCGGCTGGTGGCCGAGCAGGCCGGCGCGTACGGCGGAGTGGACGCCGTCGGCACCGATCAGGAGGTCCCCGTCCTCGGAGGTTCCGTCGGCGAAGTGCAGGCTCACCCCGTCGGCGTGCTCGGTGTAGCCGGTGACCTCGGCGCCGGTGACGACGGGCGCGTCCACGGCGTCGCGCAGGATGCCGTGCAGGTCGGAGCGGCCGATGGCGACGGTGGGCTGCCCGTAGCGCTCGATGAACTCGCCCACCGGGTAGCTGCCGATGGCCCGGCCGGTCGAGGTCGCGAAGCGGCACACGGACTGGACGGGGGCGATCTCGGTGACCTGCTCGGCGAGCCCGAGGTGGGCCAGGGCGAGCATGCCGTTGGTGAAGATGTGCAGTCCCGCGCCGCCGTCGCGCAGTTCGGGCGCGCGCTCGAAGACGACGGACTCGATGCCCTGCTGCTGAAGGGCCAGCGCGGTGGCGAGACCGCCGAGTCCGCCGCCGGCGATGAGGGCTCGGCGGATGGGGCGGGGTGCTGGTGCGGACATGTCCTTCTCCCGGGAGTCGGGGCGGATGGCTTGGGCGGGTGCGGGGAGCCGGTGGTTCAGCGGTTCAGCTGGGGCATCTCGGCGGCCGGGTAGCGGTCCCCGGCCGTGATGCCGTACGGGGCGATGGAGTCGATCGCCGCCAGGACGTCGTCGGTGAGCCGCACGTCGCTCGCCAGGACGTTCTCCTCCAGGTAGGTGCGGCGCTTGGTGCCGGGGATGGCGACCACGTCCTGGCCGCGGGAGAGCACCCAGGCCAGCGCCAGGCGGCCGACCGTGGTGCCGGTCGCGGCGGCGAGGTCGCTGAGCCGGTCGACCACGGGCAGGTTCCGGCGGATGTTCCCGCTCTCGAAGCGGGGCGCGATGTGCCGGAAGTCGAGGCCCTCGGGGATGTCCGAGGTGTCGCGGATGGTGCCGGTGAGGAAGCCGCGGCCGAGCGGGCTGTAGGCGACGAAGCCGATGCCCAGCTCGCGCGTGGTCTCCAGCACGCCGTTCACCTCGACGTCGCGGGTGAACAGCGAGTACTCGGTCTGCACGGCGGTCAGCGGGTGCACCGCGTGGGCGCGCCGGATGGTCGCGGCCGCCGCCTCGGAGATCCCCAGGTGCCGCACGAGCCCGGCCTCGACGAGTCCGGCGAGCGCGCCGAAGGACTCCTCCACGGGAACCTCGGGGTCGACCCGGTGCAGGTAGTAGAGGTCGAGGTGGTCGGTGCCCAGGCGGCGCAGAGTGCCCTCGATCGACCGGCGGATGTACTCGGGGCGGTTGTTGACCCGCCACGTCAGGCGGCCGTTGTCGATCTCGCTGCCCACCTTGGAGGAGAGCACGACCTGGTCGCGGCGGCCGGCGACGGCGCGCCCGATCAGCTCCTCGTTGGCGTACGGGCCGTACATGTCGGCGGTGTCGAGCAGGGTGACGCCCAGCTCCAGGGCCCGGTGGATGGTGGCCAGCGCTTCCGTCGCGTCCGCCTCGCCGTAGCCGATCGTCATGCCCATGCAGCCGAGCCCCTGGGCGGAGACGTCGAGGCCGGGCTTGCCCAGCGTGCGGTGTCCGATTGCCATGCGGTGTGTCTCCTTGGAATCACGTGGTGCGTCTGGTGTCCGGGGCGAGGACGTGCGGGCCGCGCTGCCCTGCCGGGGGGTCGGTCAGGCCGGGGCCGGTGCCTGCCAGGTCACGGAGAGGCCGGTGTAGACGTACCGGCTGGCCTCGATGCCGAGCAGCACGACGCGGTGGCCGGGGCGGATGCGTCCCGAGGTCCAGCCCGCGTCCAGCGACAGCGGCACCGCCGCGGAGCCGGTGGCCCCCACGTCGGCCAGGTTCTCCACGATCCGCCCGGTGAGCGCCCGGTTCTCCGCGGCGGACAGACCGGCGGACTCGTACTCGCCGGCGAAGTAGTCGGCGTTGCCCTCCGGCAGCACGATCGCGTCGAACTCCCCGAGCGGGCGGCCCTCCTTGCGCGTCAGCTCCTGGATCGCGCGGACGAACACCTGCGGCCCGAAGGACGAGGTGCCCGGCACGTCGATCTTCATCTGGATCAGCTGGCGGCGGCGCAGCTGCTCCGCCTGCGGCACGTCCGTACCGCCGCCGATGATCTCCATGCCCGGCTTGCGCAGACCGCCCACGCAGGCGTTGACGAAGGTGGACGCGTCCGCCCGCGGGCCGGCCGGGTCGTCGACGGGCTCGGCCCGCAGCACCACGGCCCCCGCGCCGTCGCCGAACGTGTACAGCGTCAGCCGGTCCCGCATCCGCACCCGCGCCGGGTCCTTGCCCAGGAAGAGCGGAGCCATCAGCGGCGAGACGGACTCGCTGCCCACCACGAGAGCGGTGCGCGCCGTCCCGTCGGACAGCTGCCGCCTGGCCAGGTCCAGCGCCTGCACCCAGCCCGCGCAGGCCCCGCGGATCTCGATCGCGGCGGTGCTCTCCAGGCCCAGGTAGTGCTGCAGGGTGGTGGCCACGTTGGGCAGCGTGTACTCCGGCGTCGCCGTGCACACCACGATCAGGTCGACCTCGCCGGGCTCCACACCGGCCCGCTGAAGGGCCTGGCGGGAGGCGCGCTCGGCCATCCGGCTGTTGTTGATCACGTGCTCGCCCGTGACCGGGTCGATCATCCAGTACCGGGTCCTGACCTGGATGCCGTCGAGGACGTCGTCCGGCAGCGGCCCGACGTACTTCTCCAGCGCGGCGTTGTCCAGCGGATCACCGGGCACATAGCTGCCGGTGGACAGGATCTTCACGTCGTACGCGGTGGTCATCGGCCGGACTCCGTTCTGCGCAGGGGGGCGGGGGAGAGGACGAGCGAGGTGTGGGTGCCGCCGAGGGACGAGCTGTTGACCACGACGGGGCGGTGGGCGCGGCCGTCGCGCCAGGCGCCGACGGCGAGGACCGCCGACAGGTGTGCGCCCGCGCCGGCCGGCTCGCCGAGCACCCGCTTCGGGGTCTCGAACCGCACCCGCCCCAGATCGAACACCCGCTCCACGGCGGCTCGTTCGGGGCGGTCGGCGGCGGCGAGACCGGCCGCGTTCGCCCAGACGGCGCCGACGTCCTCGGGACGCAGCCCGGCGCCGTCCAGCGCCGCGCGCATCGCCCGCTCCACGCCCTCGCCCGCCGGGTCCCAGCGGCCGATGCCGCAGGCGTCCGAGGCGGTCGCGTGGCCCAGGACCACGGCGTGGATCGTGGCACCGCGCCGCTCGGCGCTCTCGCGGCGCTCCAGCACCAGCGTGATGCCGGCCTCGGCGAGCGTGTACCGGCGCCCGGCCGCCGTACCGAACAGCGGGATGGCGCGGTACGCGTCCAGCGCACCCGGCGAGAAGGCCTCCACCGCGGGCACCAGCAGGCGCTCGGCGCGACCGGTGCGCAGCATGTCGTAGGCCGCGCCCAGGGCGGCGGCGCCCGCCGCGTGGCCCGAGGTCAGCGTCGACGTCGGCCCCTTGGTGCCGAGGGCCATGGCGACCTGGCCGGCCGCACCGTTGTACACGGTGGCCGGGAACACGGCCGGGTTCGCGGCCTGCGCGCCCCCGGACAGCACCGGCGCGGTGAACCGTTCGCTGCTCTCCATCGGACCGATCCCGGTGCCGGCCACCACGCCGGTCGCGGCCGTGGCGGCCGCGTCGCCGTCCGCGTCCGCGTGCCCCAGGGCGGCCCGGCAGGCGGCGACGGCGAGCTGGGAGACCCGGTCCATGCGCCGGCGCTCCCGTGGGGTGCCCGCGGCCGACGGGTCGAACTCGACCCGGGCCAGGCGCAGTCCGTCCTCGGTGGCACCCTGCCGCCGCCCGGCCGCGTACGCGTCCCAGAGCGCCTCGGCGCCCTCGCCCGCCGAGGTGATCACCCCGAAGCCGGTGACCACGACGTCGTCCGGGCGGGAGTCCGCGGCCGGCACGGCGGGGCCGCCGGGGCGGGCGAAGGCGACCGTGGCGTTGGCCCCGGCGAACCCGAAGTTGTTCGACAGCGCGGTGTCCAGCACCATCGGGCGGCCCGTCCCCGCGACCGGGTCGAGCCCGCACTGCGGGTCCTCCCCGGCGAAGGAGGCGGTGGGCGGCGCCATCTGGTCGCGCAGCGCCAGCACCGTGACGATGCCCTCCACCGCACCGGCCCCGCCGAGCAGATGACCGATCAGCGACTTGGTGCTGGACAGGGAGGTCTTCTCGGCGGCGTCGCCGAACGCGGCCCGCACCGCGTTGCTCTCCGCCGCGTCGTTCTTCTGCGTGCCGGTGCCGTGCCCGTTGACGTACCGGACGTCGTCGGGGGCCAGGCCCGAGGAGGCCAGGGCCGCCCGGATCGCCCGCGCCGCGCCCTCCCCCTCGGGGTGTGGCGCCGTCGGGTGGTGGCCGTCCGCGGACAGGCCGTAGCCCAGCACCTCGGCGACGACCGGCGCCCCGGTCCGCTCGGCCGCCTCCTGCGACAGCAGCACGAGCATGCCGCTGCCCTCGCCCAGCGACAGACCCGAGCGGCCCTTGGAGTAAGGGGCCGCGGGCTGCACGGAGAGCGACTCCAGGCTGCTGAACCCGGCGAACGCCGACTCGGTGAAGGCGTCGCTGCCGCCCACGAGCATCGCGTCCGCGCGCCCCGCCCTGATCACGTCCAGGGCGTGGGCGAGCGCGTGCGCGCTGGAGGCGCAGGCCGTGTTCGCGCTGAGCACCGGACCCTTGAGGCCGAAGGCGGCCGACAGCGCCTCCGCGGCGGCCTGCGGCGGTACGAACGTGTACCGGTGCCAGTCGGGGGTGCGGCCCTCCTGCACCTCCCGCAGCGCGAGTTCGGCGCTGCGCCAGCCGCCGTGGCAGGTGCCGTACGCGACACCCCAGCGTTCGGCCGGGATGTCCGTGCCCACCGTCAGGCCGGCGGCGGCCATGGCCTCCTCGGCGGCGGTCAGCGCGAAGTCCAGGCAGGAGTCGCGGACGCCGGAGCCCGGGGCGTAGTCGTAGGCGGGGCGGGGGCGTTCGGTGATCTCGCCGCCCACGGTGGTCTGGTAGCCGTCCATGGGCAGGCCGCGCACGGGCGAGATCGCGATCCGCCCCGCCCGCACCCCGTCCCACAGGGCCTCGGCGGAACCGCCCTGCGAGGTGATCGCGCCCACGGCGGCGACCACGACACGGACGGCCTGGTCCGGTACGTCACTCATGCTCTGCTTCCCTTTCTGGACGGGCCTGTCCGGCCGCTCACGCGGGCCTGGACAGACTGAGGGCCACGGCCTGGCCCTCGATGCCCCGGGCCAGCGCCATCGCGTGCGCGGGCCCGGCCTCCCGGGCGCTGCCGCGGACATGGTCCAGTGCGCACGCCGGGTCGGGGTCGTCGAGGTTGAGGGTCGCGGGCAGCGCCCCGTGGTGCAGGGCGAGCGCGCACACGGCGGCGTTCAGCGCGCCGGCGCCGCCGACGAGGTGACCCGTCTGCGGCTTCACGCTGCTCACCGGAACGGACGCGGCGGCCGTGCCCAGCGCGGTGCGCAGTCCCGCGCTCTCCGAGGCGTCCCCGAGCCGGGTGCCCGAGCCGTCGGCGGCGATGTAGCCGAGGTCGCCGGCGGACAGCCGGGCGTCCCGCAGCGCGTGCCGCACCGCCCGCGACACGCCCCGGCCCCCGGCGTCCGGCGCCGGCGGCGTACCGCAGTCGTGGCCGGCGCCGTAGCCGGTCAGCTCGGCGTAGACGCGGGCGCCGCGGCGCAGCGCCGCCTGCTTCTCCTCCAGGACCAGCAGCGCGGCACCCTCGCCGGGGACCGCGCCGCTGCGCTCCCGGTCGAAGGGCCGGTACGCCGCCTGGCCGCGGTCGTTGCGCGTGGTCAGGACGCCGAGCCGGTCGAGCAGCGTCATCGCCCACCAGTCGGTGGCGTCCTCGTAGCCGCCCGCGATCACCACGTCCGCGTCGCCGCGGCGCACCGCGCGCATGCCCCGGCCGATCGCGGTGGCCCCCGCGTCCGCGCCGCCCGCGAAGAACGCGCTGGCGCCCCGGATGCCGTACGTCTGCGAGATGTTGAACACCGCGCCGGGCTGGAGTCCTTCGACGAAGAACAGCGGCGGCATGATGACGTCCGCGTGCCGGCCGAGGTGCGCCAGGTCGGCCCGGCCGTCCGGGCGGCGGATGACCTTCAGCTCCTCGATCAGCTGGTCCATGCGGCCGATCGACTTGTTGCCCCCGAGGTAGAGGCCGGCCCGGTGGCCCAGCTCGTCGCCCCCGGCCTGGTTGTGCGGCAGGCCCGCGTCGTCGAGGGCGAGCCGGGCGGCTGCCAGCGCGAGGCGGTCGCCGCGGTTGATGGTGCGCAGTTGCCGCCTGGTGGCGAACCGGGTGGCGTCGAAGCCGGGTATCTCACCGCCCAGCCGGGTCTGCAGCGGCGACGGGTCGTAGGCCCGGATCGGGCCGATCCCGCACTCGCCCGCCACCATCGCCTTCCAGTTGGCCTCGGGGCCTTCCCCCAGGGCGGTCAGCAGGCCGATGCCGCTGACGACGACCTGGCGTCCGGTGCCGCTCATCGGTGCTCCTCCGTCTCCTCGGGCCGTCATCGCTCCGCCTTCTCGGCCCGCTCGTCCTCGTAACGCCCCACGACCAGACCGACGTTGGTGCCGCCGAAGGCGAAGGCGTTGATGAGGGCGTGGCGCACGTCGTGCTCGCGCGCCGTGTTGGGGACGAAGTCGAGGTCGAGCTTGCGGTCGGGGGTCTCCTGGTTGATGGTCGGCGGCACCAGACCGTGGTTGATCGCCCCGATCGAGGCGAACACGCTGAGCGCGGCGCCCGCCGAGGTGAGGTGGCCGGCCATCGACTTGGGCGAGCTGACCAGCAGCCGGTAGGCGTGGTCGCCGAACACCTTCTTGATCGCCGTGGTCTCCGACAGGTCGTTTCCGTGGGTGCTGGTGCCGTGTGCCGCGACGTAGTCGATGTCGGACGGTTCGAGACCGGCGTCCGCGATCGCGGCCTGCATGGACTCGACGGCCCCGCTGCCGTCCGGCGGCGAGTCGGTGACGCGCCAGGCGTTGAGGCTGGTGCCGTAGCCCAGGATCTCGGCGAGGATGTGCGCCCCGCGGGCGCGGGCCGCCTCCAGGTCCTCCAGGACGAAGGCGACGCCGCCCTCCCCGAGGACGAACCCGGACCGCTTCCCGTCGAAGGGGCGGCTGGCCCGCGTCGGGTCGTCGTTGTACTCCTTGGTCAGCGCCCCCAGCAGGCTGAAGCCCACCAGGTCGAGCCAGGAGGTCAGCGAGTCGTAGCCGCCCGCGAGCATCAGTGTCGCGTCACCCTCCTGGAGGGTGCGGAAGGCCTCTCCGATGGCGTGCGCGGAGCCCGAGCAGGCCGTGGACACGCCCAGCATCGGACCGGTCGCGTCCAGCATCCTGGCCATCGCGGCGGTGGGGACGCTCTGGCTGTAGGACAGCGAGTCCGAGGGCGCGTACGGGAAGAACGCGTCGCCGCGGCCGGTCTCCTCGCGCAGCGCCCCGACGTCCACCAGCCACTGCAGGTCCGGGCGGTCCACGCTGGCGCCCATGGCCACGCCCATGTCCGCGCCGTCGTAGGTGTCCTTGCCGACGCCCGCGTCGCGCAGCGCCTCCCAGGCCGCGCCCACGCCGAAGGTGCCCGGCCGCAGCAGCCGGCGCAGGCCGACCGAGGCGGGCACGGCCTCGGCGAGGTCGAAGTCCTTGACCTCGCCGGCGATGGTCACGTCGTGACCGGTGGTGTCGATCGAGGTCAACCGGCCGACACCGCTGCGTCCTTCGGCCAGGCCGCGCCAGGTGCTCTCGGCGTCGTTGCCGAGCGGCGTGACGGCGCCCATGCCGGTGACGACCACCCTGCGGTTCATCGCAGCGCCTCCGTCCCCGGCACCGGCCGGCGGCCGGCGCGGTCGGTCAGGTGGGACCGCATCATCGGCCTCCCTCGGTCGTGGACCGCCCCGGACCGGGCTGCGGGGTCCGGCCGTCAAGCCTCATGCCGATCGTCTCCTTCTGCGGTGGGTGTGCTGTGCGGTGCCGTGTCCGGCGTCTGGCGGGTGGGCGGCCCGGAGCCGGGGGCCGTGCCGGGCGGGTCGGCCGGGCACACCACGACGGCGTGGGCCACGGCGAGACCTCCGCTGTGGCTCAGGGAGATGTCGATGTGGTGCATGCCGAGGGCCTGCGCGAGGCTCTCCGCCTCGCCGTGCAGGCGTACCCGGGGGCGTCCGCCGCGGTCGTTGACGACCTCGATGTCCGTCCACTCCATGCTCGGGGTCATTCCGGTCCCCAGGCACTTGAGCACGGCCTCCTTGACGGCCCAGCGGCCCGCGAGGTGTTCGCCGGTGCGTCTGCGGCGGTCGCAGTAGGCCAGCTCGCGAGGGGTGAACACCTGCTCGCGCAGCCCGGGTTGCGAGGCCATCAGCTTCTCGACCCGGGCCACCTCGGCCACGTCGATGCCGGTCCGCACGCGCAGCGGCGGCGGGTCGGGGCGGTCGGGCGACCGCCCCGCGCCCGGCTCACGCAGCGGCTGCGGCGAGTGAGGCACGCTCGGCCACCAGGTCCGTCAGGTTCTGCACGGTGAACAGCGTCAGGACCTCGTCCGCCGTGAGCTTGCCGGCCAGTTCCTGCACGTCGATCTGCGGTAGGGACTTCTTGAGCTGGGCCAGGCCGACCTCGTTGATGATGTCGTCCTCGTCGGCGAACTCCTCGTCGGGGATGCCGCCCTGGAGCAGTTCGGCTATGTCCGCGACCTTGATCTTCACGTCCGAGGCCCGCTCGATGCGGAACAGGACGTCGAGCAGGTCGATGGACTCGGCGTCCAGGTCGCCCAGCAGGGTGGCCTCGGGCACGACCTCCTCGATGTCGAGGCCCAGCGCGACGGCGACGGCGTCCTGGACGATGGCGGAGAAGTCTTTCTCCTCGTACGACATGTGTTCTTACCCTTCGTGAACAGTTGTTGCGATGGGACGGGCCGGGATGGTGCGGCGGGCCGACGGCTGCCGGGATGGGTCAGGACGCCAACGGCTCCTGCCAGGTGTCCGACATGAGGGAGGAGTACAGCTGCGTCAGACGGCGCGGGTCCCCGCTGGAGCGGGTGCGGACCTCTTCGAGCGTCCGGCCGGCGAGCCCGCTGAGCACCCGGCCGGGGCCGATCTCGGTGTACGCGCTCACCGGGTGCCGTGCGGCCGTGCGCAGCACCTCGACCCAGCGGACGGGGCCGGTGAGCTGGCGCCGCAGCAGTTCCCTGGCCTCCTCGCCCGAGCGGACGTAGGTGCCGGAGACCGAGCTGATCACCGGCAGGACCGGATCGGCGAAGGGCCGGGCGGCGAGCGCCTCGGTGAACTCCTCCTCCACCGCCTGCATCAGCGAGCAGTGGAAGGGGGCGCTCACCTTCAGCGGCACGACCCGCTCGGCGCCGGCGCGCAACGCGACCCGGCCGGCCTCCTCGACGGCACGGGCGTGCCCCGAGATGACGGTCTGCAGCGGCTCGTTGTAGTTCGCGACCTGGACCAGGCCGAAGCCGTCGGCGTCGGCGCAGGAGGCCAGCACCTTGTCCGCGGGCAGGCCGAGGACGGCCGCCATCGCGCCGGGCACCTCGGCGGCCACCTCGCCCATCAGCCGGCCACGCAACCGCACCAGTTCCAGGGCCGATTCCAGGGACAGCACGCCCGCGGCCACCAGGGCCGGGTACTCGCCGAGGCTGTGGCCCGCGGTCGCCTCGGGCCGGTAGCCGGCCGTCCGCAGCACCTCCCACACGGCGAGGCTGGTCGTGGCGATGGCGGGCTGGGTGATCTCCGTGCGGGCGAGTTCCGCGGCGCTTCCGCTCACGCAGATCTGCGACAGCGGCAGGTCCAGGATCTCGTCGGCGCGGGCGAACAGCCGCCGGGCCGAAGGATAGGTGTCGAGCAGGTGCGCGGCCATGCCGGGCCGTTGCGAGCCCTGCCCTGGGAACATGGCCAGGCAGCTGGTCCGCGTGCCGTGGCCCTCGGGGCCGGTCCGAGCGGTCATCAGGTACTCCTTCCACGAGTCGGTGCGGGGGTGCGCTGCCAGCCGGCCGCGTCGGGTGCGGTGGCCGGCTCGGGGCGGTTCCAGGCGCCCGGCCCGGCCCAGCCGCGGCCGGGCGTCCGCGGCGTCTCCTGCGGGGCGGGGTCCCGGAGCACCGTGGTGAGCACGACCAGCAGCGCGGCCAGTTCCTCCGGTGTCGGGTTGCCCCGCAGCACCGACAGCGGGGCGACCGGTGGCGTGTTCACAGCGGCTCGTTGCCGTGCTTGCGCAGCGGCTGCCTGGCCCGCTTGGTGCGCAGCATGTCCAGGGACTTGATCAGCACCCGCCGGGTGTCGGCCGGGTCGATGACGTCGTCCACGTGACCGCGCCGGGCGGCGACGAAGGGGTTCATCAGCTGCTCGGTGTACTCCGCGACCAGCTCGCGGCGCGCCTTCTCCGGCTCCGCCGCCGAGCTGATCTGCCGGCGGAAGATGATGTTGGCCGCGCCGTCGGCGCCCATCACGGCCGTCTGGTTGGAGGGCCAGGCGAACGACAGGTCGGAGCCGATCGACTTGGAGTCCATGACGATGTACGCGCCGCCGAACGCCTTGCGCAGGATGACCTGCACACGCGGCACCGTCGCCTCGCAGTACGCGTACAGCAGCTTCGCGCCGCGCCGGATGATCGCGTTGTGCTCCTGGTCGGTGCCGGGCATGAACCCCGGCACGTCGACCAGCGTCACGAGCGGGATGTTGAACGCGTCGCAGGTGCGCACGAACCGTGCGGCCTTCTCCGAGGAGTCGATGTCGAGGACCCCGGCCATGGCGGCGGGCTGGTTGCCGACGATGCCCACCGTGTGGCCGTCCAGGCGGGCCAGGGCGCACACGATGTTCGGCGCCCACCTCTCCTGGACCTCCAGGTAGTCGCCGTCGTCCACGATGTGGCCGATGACCGTCCGGATGTCGTACGGCGTGCGGTCGTCGACCGGCACCAGGCGCAGCAGTTCCTCGCAGCGCCGGTCCGGTTCGTCCAGCGGCCGGGTGTACGGCGGCGTCTCGGCGTTGTTCGACGGCAGGTAGGAGAGCAGTTCCCGCACGCCCTCGAAGCAGGACTCCTCGTCCGGGGCCACGAAGCTCGCCACGCCGGTCCGCGTGCCGTGGGTGTAGGCGCCGCCCAGCTCCTCCTGGGTGATCTTCTCGCCGGTGACCGCCTGCACCACGTCGGGCCCGGTGATGAACATGTTGGCCATGCCCTCGACCATGAACGTGTAGTCGGTGAGCGCGGGGGAGTAGACCGCGCCGCCCGCGCAGGAGCCGAGGACGACGCTGATCTGCGGCACCACGCCCGAGGCGCGGACGTTGCGGGCGAAGAGCTTGCCGAAGCCGGCCAGGGCGTCGATGCCCTCCTGGATGCGGGCGCCGCCGCCGTCGTTGAGCCCGATGACCGGCGCGCCGACGGAGTCGGCGAGGTCGAGGAGCTGGTGGATCTTCGCGGCGAACGTCGCGCCCAGCGCGCCGCCGCGCACCCGGGCGTCGTGGGCGAAGACGAAGACCGTACGGCCGTCGACCTCGCCCCAGCCCGTGATCACTCCGTCGCCCTCGGGGTGGGAGTCCTCCATGCCGAAGCCCGTCGCCCGGTGCTCGGCGAACAGGCCGAGTTCGGTGAACGTGCCCGGGTCGAGCAGCGTCTCGATGCGCTGACGGGCCAGCAGCTTGCCCTTGGAGAGATGGCGGGCGTCGGCCTCCGGGTCGTGGCCGAAGTGGGCCTCCGCCCGGCGGGCGGTCAGCTCGTCGGTCAGATCCGTCATCGTCGCGGTGCGTGCCGGTGCCGTGCTCTCGGGGTCGGTCTGGTCGAGGTCAGGCAGCACGGCCTGGGGAGCGTCCGGAAGAGCCATTGCGGTCCCTCTCTGTCCTGCCCTGTCGCTTCGGGGCCTTCACAGCAACCCTCGGCCACGGGGATGGGCGCGGGTCTTGAGCGGGTCTTGACGGGACTGGAGCGCCTCTTGACGGGGGGTGTAAACCCAGGTCGGCGCCTATGAGCGGGGTGCGGTCAGGGGCCCTGGGACGCGCGCGGCAAGCTCCGCTCGGACGCCCCACGGCACCGGGGCGTGTTCCGCAAGCCCCGCCCGCCCCGCGGCGTCCGGCACGCACGCTCGCCGCGTTCGCGGGATCACCACGTACGCCTGGTACGGGGACGGCCCTCCGCCTCGCGATCGCACGCACCGGGTGCCGCGAGCTTCCCGGCCGGCCTTCCCGGTCACCGCACTAGACGGTGGGCCGGACGGCCTCGGCCGGCTCGCCGGCGCGGCCCGTCCTGAGTTCGGCCGCGAAGCTGCGCTGCAGGCCGTCCAGCCGGTAGCGGGTGGGCAGGTCGGCCGCGGGGGGCTCGGCCACGGTCAGGAAGTGGGCCTCCACCAGCTGCTCGCAGGCGTCCTCGATCGTCGCGAAGTCCTTGCCCAGCACCGGGCACGCCAGATCGGCGTCGAACTCGGACACCGTCAGGTCGGCCAGGCAGCGCAGCACCTCACGGGCGTCGTCGGGCAGCGCGTTGTAGGACGCGGTGAAGCTGGCGCGCACGCTCAGCGAGCTGTGCGTCAGCTCGTCGAGCCGCCGCCGCTCGTCGCTCAGCCGGTCCGCGTAGCGGCGCAGCGACCAGTGCGGCCGGGCGTTGAGCCGTACGGCGGCGGCGCGCAGGGCGAGCGGCAGCCCGCCGCAGTACCGGGCGATCGCGGCGGCCGCGGCCGGCTCCTGGGTGACCCGCTCGCCGCCCAGCAGCCGGGCCAGGAGCCGCACACTGTGCCCGTGCGGCAGCTCGGCCAGGGTCAGGACCCGGGCGCCGAGCGGCGTGCTGAGCCGGCCCCTGCTGGTGAGCAGCACGGCCGACTCCCCGCTGCCCGGCAGCAGCGGCTGCACCTGCTCGTCGTCGTAGGCGTCGTCGAGCGTGATCAGCAGCCGGCGCCCGGTGAGGGCGAGCCGGTAGACCTCGGCGCGCTCGTCGGGATCGGCCGGGATCTCGTCCGGCTCCGTCCCGAGGGCGCGCAGCAGCCGGCCCAGGATCGCGTGCGGATCAGCGGGACGCGCGCCGCTGCCGCGCAGCGCCGCGTACAACTGCCCGTCAGGGAAGGCGGACCGGAGCCGGTGCCCTAGACGCACGGCGAGCGCGGTCTTGCCGACCCCGCCGCCGCCGACGACCAGCACGGCGGGCGGCTGGGTCACCGAGGGGTGCGTCAACGTCCGCTGTGCGAGGTCGAGTTCGCGCTCGCGGCCGGTGAAGTCGGGCAGGTCCAGCGGCAGCATGTGCGGTACCGCGGACGGGGGCCGGGCCGGGACGGGATGCGGTCCGCCGCCGTGCGGCTCCGCGCTCCGCTCGGGCAGCGGGGCGGCAGCGGCCGCCTCGCCGCGCAGGATCGTCTCGTAGAGCTGCTGCACCCGCCGCGAGGGGTCGGTGCCCAGTTCCTTGGCGATCAGCGCGCGCATCGACTGGTAGTGCTCCAGGGCGTCGACGCTGCGGCCCTCCAGGTACAGGGCGAGCATCAGGCGTTCGCCGAGCTGCTCGGAGAGCGGGTCGGTCAGCAGGGCGGCGCGCAGTTCCGCGAGGACGGCACCGGGGCGCTCCAGCCGGATCTCGGTGTCGGCCCACTGGCTGAGTGCCTCGTGGTGCAGCTGGCGCAGCGTCTCGCGGACCCGGGCCGCCCAGTCGCTGTGCATGCCGCCCAGCGCGTCGCCCCGCCACAGGGTCAGGGCCTGCTGGAGCAGCACGCTGCGTTCCTGGTCGCCGAGCGTCTCCTGCTGGGCGTCCTTGAGCAGACGGCGGAACCGCACCAGGTCCACCGCGCCGGGATCCATCGAGACCAGGTAGCCGGCCGGCGACCTGACCAGGCCGATCGGTTCGGGCAGGTGAGCCGAGGCACGGGCCAGCGCGCGGCGCAGCCGGGTGACGTAGGTGTGGACGACGTTGCGGACCCCGGCGGGTGGCCGGTCCCCCCAGACGCGGTCGACGAGGGACTCCAGCGGCACCGGCCGCTCGGGATCGACCAGCAGGGCGCCGAGGATGCTGCGTTGCCGTGCGGGGCCGATGTCGGCCAGGGCGCTGCCCGTCCACAGTTCTATCGATCCCAGTATCCGGATCTCCATCGAAGACCACCCGTCCCTTCCGTGGCCGGAAAACTAACTCCGGCCGGTGCAGCGCTCCTCGATTCCTGCTCTGCCCCGCCGGAGCGGTTCATTCCGCTTGTCCGCCGGGACACTGGGCCGCGGACCTGCGCCCTTCCCCCGCCGCCCACGAGGGGCGGACGCGCTCCAGCGGAGCACGAGGGACAGGCGAGGGGAGCGGCCTAGCGTCACCGGACGAACCGAACAAGCCACTGCCTGAAGGAGTCCCCATGGCCACCGAGGAGCACGAGTTCACTCTGCCCGGCGCGGACCTGCCGCAGCCCGACGAGGACCTGCGCAAGCGGCGCGAGGCGGTCGTCATCGAGCACACCGTCGCCGAGGGTGCCTGGGACATCGACGGAGTGATCGCGACGTTCCCGCGCGGCGGCGTGTACCGCGTCATCCCGTTCGAGGAGTCCCCGCTGATCGGTGAAGAGGCCATCAAGAAGGGCTACTTCGCCGAACTGCAGAAGGCCTTCCCGGTCGCGGACCACAGCCTGTTCCACGTCCACCACACGCCGACCGCCGTGATCGTGGAGGCGCAGTTCCGCGCCAAGCAGGAGGCGGACTGGCGCGGCATCCCCAACCGGGGCAAGACCGTCGACGCCCCCGTGGCGATCTTCTTCCACTTCGACGGTGACGTACTGATCGACGAGACGCTCTACTTCGACATGGCCACCTTCGCCCGTCAGCTCGCCTGACCCCTCGCGCCGGGGCGCCCCCAGCCGGCGCCCCGGAGGCCCGGGTCCCGCCCACCGCCGACCGCCCACCGCCGACACGACAAGGACCACCCATGAGCGTGTCCAGGACGGACCGGAAGAAGAAGCCGCAGCCGACCCGCTCGGCGGGGGTGCGCCCGATCCTCCTCGAGGCAGCGGGCCTCACCCTGTCCGGCCTGCTGGCCGAGCCCGACGGCCCGCCCCGGGCCACCGTCGTCGCCGTGCACGGCGGTGGCATGCTCGCGGGCTACTTCGACGGGCAGGTCCACCCCGACCTGTCCCTGCTCACCCTCGGCGCCCGCCTCGGCTTCACCGTGCTCGCCCTCGACCGGCCCGGCTACGGCAGGTCCGCCCGGCAGATACCCGCCGGCATGACCCTCGGCGAGCAGTCCGCCGTGCTCTCCGCGGCACTCGGCGCCTTCGCCGCCCGGCACGCCGTGGGGCGGGGCTTCCTGCTGCTCGCCCACTCCTACGGCGGCAAGCTCGCCCTCACGACCGTCGCGGACACCCCCGGCCTGCTCGCCCTCGACGCCTCCGGCGTCGGCCACCGCTTCAGCGCCGGGCCCGCCGGCCGGCGGCTGCGCCGCAACCTCGACTGGGAGCGCAACTGGGGCCCGCTGAGCCTGTATCCGGCGGGCACCTTCCGCGCGGCCGAGGCCCTGGTCGCGCCCATGCCCGAGCGCGAGGCCTCCGAAGTGGACCTGTGGCCGGAGATGTTCGAGGAACTGGCGCCCCGGATCGACGTCCCGCTGCGGCTGACCTTCGCGGAGCACGAGGGCTGGTGGGTGCACGGGGAGGAGGACCTCGCCCACCTGGCCTCCCGGCTGTCCAAGGCACCCGTGCTCCGGATCGGGCACCAGCCCCGCGCGGGCCATAACATCAGCCTCGGCCTGGCCGCACGCTCCTATCACCTGAGCGCGTTCGCCTTCTTCGAGGAGTGCCTGCAGGCCGCCGCGGAGACCCGTCCGTGAACCCGGACGCGCGCCGTACCTCCCGGTCGGCCCCGTGCCGGCGCGGCGGCCGGGCAGGCCGGTGACGTCGGCACTCCCGCGGCCGGAGACCGGGCCGGACACCGCGCCGCCCGGCGCGGCCGGCGATGCCGCGACGCGAAAGGACGCACCGTAAAGCGGTGCCGATCGCCTGCTCGACCGCACAGGCGCGCGTCCATCCGGACACGACGCCTCGCACCTGTGCCCGCCACGCGGTGAGCACGGGTGCGGGGCGTCGTACGCGTGCCCGCCACGCGGCGGGCGCCGGCCTGCGCCCAGGAGAGAGCCCCGTCTTCGAAACACGCCCTAGAAGCCCGGTCCGTGCGGAGAAGACGCGGGTGACGGCGACGCCGCGTCCAGGCGGACCGGTTCCGTGCCCACCGCCGAGACCAGGGCACCCAGGCGACGATCCGTCAGGTCCGTGAAGTAGAGGTCCCCGAAGCGCAGCGGCGTCCCGTCCGCCCGGCCGTCCAGCGGGAGTTCCGAGAGATCGAGACGGCCGAGCGTGTCCAGATCCGTCCTGCCGATCTTGATCAGTGCCTCCTTGCGGACCCACTGACGCAGGAAGGCGCGGCCCGGGTCCGCGTCCGCCGCCACCAGGGCACGCTCGACGGGGGTGAGCGCACGGTCCATGACCCCGGGGCCGTGGACGCGTCCCAGACGCTCCACGTCGACGCCCACCGGGACACGGCCGGCGGCCGCGGCCACCACGCCGTCGGTGTGGGACAGGCTCAGATGCACGTCGGGACGGCCCGCGAGCAGCGGCCTGCCGTGGCCGGTCCCCTGGCACGTCGGGCAGCGCTGGGCGAAGGGCACCTCGTCCGGGGCGACGCCCAGCAGCCGTCCCGCGCAGAGCCGGACCAGGACGTGCGCGGCGAGGAAGTCCCGGCGGGCCGGCTCCCGGCGGAACCGCGCGAGGCGCCCCCGTTCCCGGGCGTTGAGCAGGTGCGTCCCCGCCGCCGGATGCCGCAGCACCTCGTCGGTGCCCGCCGCCACGGCCACCGGGCCGTCCGTGTCAGCCATCTTCGCGGCGCGGGTCGCCGTCAGCGGCCGTCGGCGCCGGCCAGGACGCGGTCCACCAGTCCGCCGACGGTGACCCCGGCCAGTTCGGCGCGACGGATGTTCACGCCGTACTCGCGTTGGACCGTGACCAGCAGGTCGGCGAGGTCGAGCGAGTCGATCTCCAGCGTGTCGATGACGGTCTGTGCGGAGGTGTCCTCCTCCGGAATTCCGAGGGCGACGAGTTCGGTGCGGAGCAGCCCGTGCACGGACTCCGCAGTCACCTCAGTGGACTGGGACATGGAGTTTCTCCTCATGGTTGCGCGGAAAGCGAGCCGCGGGCGATCTGGATGCGCTTTCACACTCTCTCCAGTCGCACTCGACAAATCCTTGAACGGCACTGGAAGAATCCTTGATGAATTCCCGAACAATGCTGGAATCGTGCTCATGAGTAGACGGGGAGAAGTGTGCTTCATCGGAGTGAGCGGGGGAATCCGGCCCCCGGGTTCGAGGGGTGTGATCCCGTCCGCCAACTGTCTGGGACTTGCTGTGAGCTGCGTAAATTCTGCTGTGGGCAGGGTTCGGACGGACCAGGAAGAGCATCCGAAAGCGGCCCGTACGCGCGGTCGCGGCGAGGCGCCGGCCTTTCTCCGATCTTCGATTTTTTCCACTGTGGCACCGGCTCGCCCCGGTGTCCAGATTCAGGCCGGAGGCGCGGAAGGCCCCTCGGGGAGTATTGCCCGCACCGATCGGCCCGCGTATTGTCGGTGCAATGCATGATGACGTCGTAATCACAGGCATAGGCGCGCTGACGCCGGTCGGAAATGGCCGGGAGAGCAGCTGGGAAGCGATCGTGGCGGGCCGGTCGGGCGTCGGGCCCATCACCGCTTTCGATCCCACAGGAATGGACACCCGGATCGCCGCCGAAGTGAAGTCGTTCCGGCCTTCCGAGCACTTTGACGCCAAACGCACCCGGCGCATCTCCCGGTTCACGGCGTTCGCCGTCGTGGCGGCGCGCGAGGCGGTGGCCGACGCGAAACTGGACATCGACGACGACAACCGGGACCGGGTGTCGGTCGTGGTGAACGCCGGGGCGGCGGGCTTCGACACCATCGAGGCGGCGACCAGGCTGCTGGTCGACGGCAAGGAGCCCAGCTCCTACTTCGTCCCCTACTCGCTGACGAACATGCCCGGTTGCGAGGTGGCGATCGACCTCGGCGTCCACGGTCCGGTCAACGCCAACGCGCTGGCCTGCGCGAGCGGCCTGTACGCGCTGCTGGACGCGCGGCGGCTGATCCTCTCCGGCGAGGCGGACGTGGTCGTCTGCGGCGGCACCGAGGCGGTGATCACGCGGTCCTTCATGAACGGCCTGTCCACCCTGGGCGCGCTCTCCCGGCGCAACGACGACCCCACCCGGGCGAGTCGACCCTTCGACGTGGACAGGGAGGGCTTCGTGCTGGGCGAGGGGGCGGTGATCATGGTCCTGGAGTCCGCCGAGCACGCCCGCCGGCGCGGGGTCACCCCGTACGCCGTCGTCAGCGGGGGCGCGTTGACCTGTGACGCCTTCCACGTCACCGCCCCGCACCCGGAGGGCGAGTACGCCACGGCCGCGATCAGGACCGCGGTGCAGCGGTCCGGGATCGCGCCCGAGGACCTCGACTACATCTGCGCCCACGGCACCTCCACCAAGGCCAACGACCGCACCGAGTCGAAGGCCATCCGCGCGGCGCTCGGCGCGGCGACGGACCGGATCGCGGTGAGCGGCCCGAAGTCGAGCGTCGGCCACATGGTCGGCGGCGCGGGCGCCCTGGGCGCGATGCTGTGCGCCCTGGCCATCCGGGACGGGGTCGTGCCGCCCACGATCAATCTGGACTCGCCCGACCCCGAGTGCGACCTGGACCATGTGGCCAACGTCGCGCGGCGGATGCCCGTGCGCACGGCGATGGCGAACGCCTTCGGGTTCGGCGGCCAGAACTGCGTCGCGGTGTTCAGCGCCCCCGAGGCCGCCTGAGAGGACGTCCCGGCCGCCGGGTCCGGCGACGCCCCGGCGCCCCGGGCCCGCCGGCCTCCTCCTCACCCGGCGGGCCGGACCCACCGTCCGCGACCGCCCGGACCGCGGGCCGCGCTCGTCCGGCCCTGCGAGCCGGTGCGGCCTACCGGCCGTCGCCCGCCCGCAGCCCACGCCGCCGGCCCCCGGCGCCACGCCGGCCCGGGGAGCGTCGACTGCCGCTCGCCGCAAGCCCGTCGGGGCAGTGAGCCGGGCCGTGGGACGGCCCGCGTATCCCCCGCCGGGCCCGCCCGGGACCACCCGGCGGCTGAGCAATATCAGAGATGGACGAACGGCCTGGAGACCACATGCTTGTAGCCATGTATGACAGGAGCACCGACGATCCGGCGGCCCCGGCGGTGCGGCCATGACGGCCGGGCCGTTCACCGCGACCGTCGTGGGCGGCGGCATCGGCGGACTGGCCGCGGCGGCGGCACTCGCACGGAGCGGCCTCGAAGTGACGGTCCTCGAACGCGCACCGAGCTTCGAGCCCGCGGGCTCGGGCCTGATGCTCTACCCGAACGGCGTCGCCGCCGCGGACGCCATCAGCAGCCGGCTCGGCCGGCGCATCCGCGAATCCGGGCACGTGATCCGGCCGCATGAGCAGCGCCTGCTGCTCAGCTCCTCCGGCCGGATCCTCGCACGCGAGAAGATCGGCCGGCTGGGCTGGCCCGACGGAACTCCGCCCATCTCCATCCTGCGCACAGCCGTGCAGGACGCGCTGGTCGACGAGGTCTCCGCGGCCGGTGCCGAGGTCCGGATGGGCACGGTGGTGTGCGACTACGCGACGGACGGCGGCCCCGTCTCCTTGCGGCTGTCCGACGGCAGCACGCACTTTGCGGACCTGCTGGTGGCCGCGGACGGGATCTGGTCGGCGGTGCGCGAGCAGATGCTCGCGGACGGGCCGCCCCGGTACTGCGGTTACACATCGGTGCGCAGCCACACACCGGGCGACTGGCCGTGGCCCCAGGGATTCGTGGCCAACGGGAACGGCGTCCAGATATTCGCCGCTCCGGTCGCCGACGGCACGCTGTACTGGACGGCCAAGATCACCGCGCCGCCCGGAACCTGGCGGCCGCTCGGCCCGGAGGCGGCGCAACGACGGCTGGGAGAGCTGATCGCCGGGTGGCCCGCCCCGATCGTAGGGCTGATCGCCGGCAGCGACCCCGCCGACGTCGCGGTCACCGACGTCCACGACCGTGACCCCGTGTCGCGGTGGGTGGACGGCCGCGTGGTCCTGCTCGGCGACGCGGCGCATCCCATGGCCCCCGCCCTCGGGCAAGCGGCCAACATGGCGCTCGAGGACGCCGTCGTCCTCGCCTCGGAGCTGCGCACGCACGTCGTGGACGGCGGCCGCGGGGACTTCGGCACCGCGCTGCGCGCCTACCAGCGCCAGCGGGTGGAACGCACCACCCGGGTGGTGCTCCTCTCCCGCCGCCAGGGCCTGCTGGACCAGGGAGCGGGCAAGGCCCGGTCGCTCGTACGCAACACCGCCATGAGTCTGCGCCGGCGCAAGGACGCGGCGCTCCACGACATCACCCGGTGGGCCGTCCCGGCCTCCGCGGCGTGACCCCGCCGACGTCTCCAGCCACACGGCCGGGAGGACACGATGAACAGGCAACGACGATCCGGCCCGGACCCGTCCCGGCACGGCACCGACGCACGGGCGGGCATGGTCCTCGCCACCGGGCTCAAGACCGGCCGAGGGCGGCCGGATCCGGCCGCGGAACCCGACCGGCCGAAGCGGTACGGACCGGCGGAGCTGATCCGTCTGCTCGCCGAGGACGTCCGCACCGTCGTCGAGCGTGACCCGTCCATACGCACGGTCGCGGAAGCCCTGCTGCATCCGGCACTGCCCGCCCTGGGCGTCCACCGCGTGGCGCACCTGCTCCACGAACGAGGCGCCCGGCTGACGGCGCGCGCCCTGATGACGTGCGCCCGGGCGCTCACCGGTACGGAGATCCATCCCGGTGCCACCCTGGGCCGCAGGGTCCTCATCGACCACGGCGCGGCCGTGGTGATCGGCGAGACAGCGGTGGTGGGCGATGACGTGACCATCTATCACCAGGTCACCCTCGGAGCGGTCGGCTGGTGGCGGGACAACCGCAGGCTGCCCGGGGAACGGCGCCACCCCGCCGTCGGCAGCGGTGCCGTGCTGGGCGCCGGCGCCACCGTCCTGGGACCGGTGGACATCGGCGACCGAGCGGTGATCGGGGCACAAGCGCTCGTCCTGACGGATGTACCGGCCGACACCCATGTGGTGGCTGAGAAGGCGGTGCGGAAGGCGCATGGCGCGCTGCCGAAGACAGCGTGGATGCCCTGACCGGCCGGCCTGTTCCCCGTCATCTCGTCCTCACCCCGGAAGAAGCGGAAGCAGCGAAAGCAGCGGAAGAAGCGGAGGAAGCGTGCAAGCAGATGCGACGGTGCTTCTCGTCGGCGCCACCGACCGTACGGTGAGGAAGGCGAAGGACCTGGGTCTGCGTGTCCTCGTGCTCCAGCACCCGGAGAGAGTCACGCAGGCGCCGTGTGAACCGGCCGATGTCGTCCGGGCCGTGGACTACACGGATCCGACCGCGCTGGAGGCGGCGGCCCGCGAGCTGTGGAGCACTACGGGATTCACCGCCGTCGTCTCCCTCACGGAGCCCGGCCTGGAAGGGGCGGGCCTGCTCAACGACGTGTTCTCGCTGGGCGGCACCGGGCTGGAGACCGCCAGGTGCTTCCGGGACAAACTGGCCATGCGCCGTCGCCTGGCCGCGGCCGGCGGCACAGCGGTCACCGTCGCCGCGGCGCCGCTGACGACCCGCCGTGACCTCGACGAGTTCGCCGACCGGCACGGTTACCCGTTCGTCGTCAAGCCGAGGAACGGCACGGGCAGTTACGGGGTCTTCCGGGTCACCGGCCCCGAAGCGGCGGACAGGGCGTGGGCCGCGGTGGGCGCGCTGAACGGGCATCCCATGGCCCGCACGACCATGCCGTTCTCCGTCGACGGTTTCCTGATGGAGGAATACGTCGACGGTCCTCAGTTCAGCGCGGAATCCCTCAGCTTCGACGGCCGTCACGTGGTCGTCGGAATCACCGAGACGCATCTCGCCGTTGACAGTTTCGCGGCCTTCTCCCACGCCATGCCCGCCCGGCTGGACGGCGCCGACCACGCCCGCGTCCTCGACGCCACGAGCCTGTTCCTCGATGCGATGGGGCTGCGGGACGGGCCCGCGCACACCGAGTTCAGGCTCAGCGAGCGGGGACCGGTGGTCATAGAGTCGCACAACCGCTTCGGCGGCGGCGCCATCAACGAACTCGTGCGCGGTGCCTACGCGATCGACCTGGAGACCTACGCGCTCGGCTGGCCCTTCGGTCTGGTGCCCGAGCTCTCCCGGCCGCCGCGGGCGCGGAACGCCGCCGCGGTCCGCTTCCTGGTCGGCGGCCCGGGACGGGTGGAATCGATCACAGGGGTGGAGGACGCGCGAGCGGAGCCCGGTGTCCTCACGGCCGAGATGTGGGTCGAGCCGGGCGACACGGTCCGTCCGGTCGAGGACTCCTGGGACCGCCTGGGGCTGGTGGCCGCCACCGCGGACACCAGCGAGACGGCGGTCCGTCTCGCGGGCCGGGTCCTGCGGGACACCATCCGGATCCAGGTGCGAGGCGAGGACGGCGTCCTGCGGCCCGCACGCCTCGCCGTCCCGGACGAGGCTCAGCGCCGGCCGGCCCACGGCGGGTCCGCCGTCCCGGTGGCCGCAGCGGACTGATGCCCGCCCGCACGCGCCCGCACGCGGCCGCCGAAGGCGGCGCGAACGCGGTGCAGAAGCGCCCCGGGCCCGCCTCCTGACGGGCCCGGGGCGCTTGTGCGCCGAGCCTTTCGCCCCCTTCGCCACCGCGGCTGACCTGACCGGCTCCTACTGCTTCGGCGGGGTGCTCGCGGCGTCGTCCGCCGGGCCGGGGACCGTCGTGGCGCGCAGCAGGCCGCGCACGAGGGCGATCCGGTGGTCCGTCTCCTGCTCCGACGCGGCGTCGATCACCACGTGGCCGTGCCGGCTTCCGGAGTTCTTGATCTCGGGGACCGTGTCGCCCGGCGTGAACGGGAACTTCAGCTCGTGCACGAAGGGGAGCGCGCGGATGGCGTCCAGCCCCTCCACCGAGACGAGCCGTCCGGGACGGAGCTGGAAGAAGGAGACGCAGCCCACCCGGTGGGCGGTGTCCACCTGGACCGGCTTGCCGAGGAGCGCGCGGAAGATGGCCGTCTCGATGTCGAACCCGGAGGCGAGCGCGATGGCCCGGTGGATCCGGTCGCCGGGGGCGCGGGTCTGCGACTCGACGATCCTCGGGCCGTCCGGCGTCAGGATGACCTCCGTGTGCGCCGGTCCGAACCGGTAGCCGGTCTCGTCCAGGAACCGGAGGACCAGGTCGGTGACCGCCGCCCGGTCGGGTTCGGCCAGGGACGCGGGATGGACGTGCCCGATCTCGGTGAAGCCGGGCGGCGGCGTCTTCCGCTTGGCCGTGACGCCCACCACGTGGTGGGTTCCCTGACCGGTCAGCGTCTCGACGCTGAACTCGGGCCCGCGCAGGTACTCCTCGAGCAGCACGGGACCCGTGTAGCCCTGGTCGGCGAGCCGGTCCTCCCAGTCGTCCATGTCCCGCGCCTCGTGGATGAGCCGTACGCCGCGGCTGCCGGAGAGCAGGGCGGGCTTGGCCACGACGGGCAGTGCGAGCCGCGGCAGCAGCGCCCGGGCCTCCCGCGCCGATTCGGCAACGGCGGTCCGCACCGGTGACAGACCGCGGTCGCGCAGCAGTTGCCGCATCGCCGTCTTGTCGTTGATGACGCGCAGCGCCTGCGGCGGGTTCGGGGCGAGCCCCAGCGCGTGCGCCTCCTCGCAGACGGGGAGCTGGGTGTCCTCGTTGCCCAGGTGCAGGACGTGTGAGACGCCCAGCCGCGTGGCCGTCCGGGTCACCAGCCGGCGCAGCCCGGCGACGTCCCGGAAGTCGGTGAACAGCAGTTCCTCGGAATACCGCGCCACTTCGTCCCGGTGGTCCTGCGGGATGCGGTCCGGGTCCCAGATGGAGAAGACCCGGAAGCCCTCCTCGGTGGCCTTGCGCACGTACGCGCGCCACGGCATCACCATGAGGATCTTGTCTGTCATCGCTGCGCTCCATTCACTTGTGCGGTGAGCGGGCCGCCGTACTCCGTGCGGCCGGAGGGCCGGTCACGACGGCGGACCCGCGCCCGCGGGCCGTCGGCGGACGAGGCGTGTGCCGGGAGGATCTCGGTGCCGCCGGCGACGACGCTCCGCGCCCGCGGCCGTGCGCGCCGGCGGGCCGGGTGCCGCGTCCCCCGGCGGACCGCCCTCACGTCTGCTGCGCGCTTTCCTGGGCGACCAGGGCGGGCTGGGCGGCCGCCTGTGCGTCGCGCACCCGGAAGAGCGACCGGTACAGAAGCATCGCGCCGGCCCCGAAGACCCCGAACAGCACGCTCATCCCGACCGCCGGGACCAGCACGCCGATGGTCACGCAGAGCGAGCCGACGATCATCCCCAGCTGCACGTTGATCTGGTACACGGCCATGTACCTGCTGCGGTCCTCCACGGGCACCAGATCGGCCAGCAGGACCTGCCGGATCGGCACCGACATGATCTCGCCGATGGTGAGCACCACCGCGGCCGCGAGCAGCAGCCAGGGGGCGTTGCTCGCCCCCCACACCATGTATCCGGCCGTGAAGAGGCCGATGCCGCCGAAGATGCGCTGCCGGTCGGACAGGCGGCGGAACAGCCAGGCGGCGAACAGCGCCAGACAGACCACGATGAGGGTGTTGGCCGCCCGGAGGATGCCGAGCATCTCGACGCCGTCGACGGTCGGCCGCCACCCGCCGACGGCGAGCAGTTGCCGCCGGCCGAAGTCGTCGCTGAGGCGCACGGCGATGTAGTACGAGATCTGGATCTCGATGCTCCGGATCAGCAGGGCGGACAGGATCAGGCGGGCGAGGACGCTGTCGCGCACCGCGGCCATGTAGCCGTCCAGCAGCGTCTTCAGCCAGCCGCGGTCCCCTCCCGCGGCCGTGTGGCCGCGCGGCGCGGTCTCGCTGATCGCGACCAGGGTGACGAGTGCGATGACGCTCGCCAGCACCGCGGCGCCGGCGAGGAGGTAGAAGAAGTACCGGCCGTAGACGAAGCCGCCCACGAGGGAACCCATGAGGAACGCCAGGTTGATCGACCAGTAGTTGATCGTGTAGATCTGCGCCCGCGTCTCTTGCGTGGACACGTCCACCATCATCGCGTCGTTGGCGGGGACCGCGATGCCGAAGAGGCTGGTGCTCAGCAGATAGCAGCAGAAGGTCGCCGTTCCCGAGTGCCACCACGGAGAGTTCGCCAGCGCGAGCAGCACGAGGGCCGCGGCGCTGCCGGTCTCGCCGACCAGGAGGGTGGGGCGCCGGCCGAGGGTGTCGGACATGTGGCCGCCGACGAACGTGCACCCGACGACGGCGACGGCGATCGACAGGGTCATCAGGCCCGCCGTGGCCGCGCCGTACAGGTGCGAGAAGTGGATCACCATCAGCGGGGCGAGCATGATGTCCAGGAACTTCCGGACGAACCCGACTCCGATGCGCAGCTTCAAGTTCCGGTGTACGTCGGCGGTGATCATGTATACCTCGAAATCCTGGTCGGGCGGTGGGGGGAGCCGGTGCCCCGGGCCGGTGCCGGCGGGCCGGACACGCCGTTCAGCCGGCCCGGCCCGCGGCCGGACGGGACGTGGGGAGCGAACGCAGATCCGGCAGCGCGAGCAGGACCGGCGGATCGGTCGGCCTGCTCGGGCGCAGGCGCAGCGACACGCTCAGGACCGTGTGCGGCCCGACCGTGACCGCCTCGCGCCGGTCCACGAACAGCAGTGGGCGGGGGCCGTGGTCCAGGCCGGTGGCGCGCGCGGCCGCGACGGCGTGGACGAACCACGTCCCGGGCGGGACGTTCGGCAGGACGCAGCGCAGGGGCTGGTCCCCGGCCGCGTCGATGATCCTCGCGGCGACGGGCGGGCTCTGGAGGATGGGGGACGGGAAGAACCCCACGTACGCCCGCAGGCCTGAGCACCCGCCGGGAAAGGAGAGGGTCACGGTCGCCGTACCGCGTGACGCGTGCACGTGGTTCTCCGGCGGGAGAAGATCGAGTACGGTGCCTTCCCCGAGATGACGGAACTGGCTCGGCGGCATGCCGACACTCTGGGTGAAGTAGTTCGTGAACGACCCGAGGCTCTGATATCCCACGGCCGACGAGATGTCCGTGATGGTTCTCGTGGTATTGATCAGCAGGCGCTTCGCCTGATGGATGCGTACCGCGGACAGGAATCGGCCAGGGGTGACGCCGGTGATGTCCCGGAATGTGCGAGCGAAGTGGAAGCGGCTGAGCAGGGCGCATTTCGAGAGTTCGTCCAGCGAGACCGGCTCGCTGTACCGCTCCCAGATGTACGCGATCGCCCGTTCTATGGATTCGCGGGGGGTGCCCTCGTGGACCTCCGGCGCTGCCCGGCACCTGGCTGCTGTCACGACCGACATTCTGCGCCGCCGCGATATCGCTCCGGTCGAGCACGGCTCGAGCACGGCTCGAACCGGGGTGGGCCGGGCCGCGGCAGACCGGGTGTCAGCAATATGGGATATGGCTCGGACTGTGCGCCCGGCGCACGCTGAGAAGCATGCGAGGCGCCCGTCATCCCCGCCGGCGGAAGCCGTCGGCGTGAACGAGACGGCGGAGAGGAATCCTGATGGACGAGGTCCGGAAGATTTTGGCGCCGGTGGTGGACGAACTGCTGAAGCCGTTCAGCCAGGTCGCCGAAACCGAGCTGCAGAGCATGGCCGCCATTCATGAACGATATCCAGGAATAGCCAGATTCCGTGAACGGCTCGGGGACACGCCGCTCATCGAGGTCCCGTCGGCCCCCGGTGGCGCGACCATTCTCGCGAAGTGCGAATGGGGAAACCCGGCGGGGTCGCTGAAGGACCGCGTGGCCTACGCGCTGGTGTGCGACGCCATCAGGCGCCACGGGGACCGGCCCGCCGAGGATCTCCGGCTGGTGGAGTACTCGGGCGGGAACCTGGGGCTGGCGCTGTCCTGTCTGTGCGCGGAGGCGGAGATCCCGCTGCGTCTGGTCGTGGCGTCGTTCACGTCCGAGAGCGTGCTGGACACGTTGCGGTCCCGGGGGACCGCGGTGGACATCGCCCCGCAGGAGGAGGGCTTCCTCGGCACGATCAGGCAGGCGCTGCGGATCGCGGACACGGGCGACTCCTGGCAGCTCCTTTTCCAGCACGTCAACCCCGCCAACCTGACGATCCATCAGGCGACCACGGGCACCGAGATCGTGAAGCAGCTGGCCGGCCGCAAGCCGCACACCTGGGTCGCCGCCATCGGTACGGGCGGCACCCTCATCGGCGTGCTGAACATGCTGCGCGCCGTCAATCCCGGCGTCCGCGCGGTGGGTGTGACGCCGGCGGAATCCCCCTACGGGCACGGCGGGGCTCCGGCGACACCCCAAGGACTGTGCGGCACCGGTGGACTCGGGTACGGCCTCAAGCAGCCGTTCGTGAAGGCGTACGAGCACCACGTCGCCGCGCACCGGCAGGTCTCCTATCCGGAGGCGCTGGAGGGGGCCGCGGAGTTCTACAGCCTCACCGGCACCCGGATCGGCACCTCCGCCTCGGCGAACTGGCTGGTCGCGCGCGAGATCGCCGCGCAGCTGCCGTCCGACGAACTGGTGGTCACCATGTTCGCCGACGCCGGAAATCCCGAACAGTGGAAGGCGATAGGCGCATGACCACGTCCGCGGGGCAGCCGGGGAGTCCTGAACACGTCCTGGGTCAGTTCCGGGACATCGCGGTCGGCCCGACCAGGTTCATGACCGTGTACGCCTGCTACGAGCTCGGCCTCCTGGACCACCTCCGGAAGAACGACGGCACCGGGGTGTCGGCCGCGCACCTGGCCGAGGCGGCCGGCGTCCGGCCGGACGCCGTCGAGCAACTGCTGCACCTGCTCGTCAAGGAAGACCTCGTCATCCACGACGAGAGCGCCGGCGGCTACCGGGCAGGCGGCCTCGCCCGCCTCTCCGAGGACGAGTTCGCCCGGGCCATGCGCCTGATGACCATGATCAAAGAGGTCTGTCTGCGGCAGCTCTACCACCTGGCCGACAGCGTGCGGACGGGAAGGGTGGTCGGCCTGGAGGAGATCTTCGGGTTCCACGGCAACCTCTACGAGGCGTGCGCCGAACACGAGCAGCTCCGTACCGCGTGGTCCGCGATGATGGACCAGACGACGTCCCTCATCGACCCGTGGTTCTTCGAGAACGTCGCCATCGAGCACGGCAGCAGGGTGCTCGACCTGGCGGGGCACACCGGGCTGGGCGCGATCCTGACGTGCGAGCACAACCCGGAGAAGAACCTCCAGGTGGCCTGCTTCGACTTTCCGGAGAAGCGGGACGATGCGCTGGAGAACTTCCGTGCGCACGGTGTCGAGGAGTCCTGCTCCTTCATCGGCGGCGACGTGTACGACGGCCTTCCCGAAGGCTTCGACGTCGTCCTGGTGAAGCATTTCCTGGATCAGCTCGGCAAGGAGAACGTGTTCCGGGTGCTGCGCGCCGTGTACGACTGCCTGGAGCCCGGCGGGCGGATCTACGCCCTGGTCCCGACCTACCCGGAGAACGTGAAGGACTCGAGCCAGGCGGACTTCTTCCCGGCGTACTTCCTCGGCTGCAGCACGGCCGAGGGTGGTCCGCAGAAGGTCTCCACCTACCGGCAGTGGATGGAGGAGTGCGGTTTCACCGCCATCGAGACGATCACGCACGAGGCGGACCTGCGGCCTCCCGAGATGATCCATGTGCACAGCATTCTCTGCGGAGTGAAGGAATAGCCGGTGAAAAAGCGAATCCTGCTGGTGCACAGCCGGTCCGGTCCGCCCCTTGATTTCGCGCTGCCCCGGCTGGCCGCCCGCGGAGAACTCCACGTGCTCGCGTTCCGGCCGCTGCCGGCCGGGGCGGAGGCGTTCTGCGCGTCGGTCGTCCCCGCCCACGAGCGGCGGCTGAAGGGGGACGAACTGGTCGACGCGATCGTGGAGGCGGCCCTCCGGGTCGGTGCGGACGCGGTGTGCGGCCTGTCGGAGTACACGGTGGTCCCGGTCGCGCTGGCGGCCGGACGGCTGGGCCTTCCCGGCCCGGGCCCGGGTGCGGTGTCCTCGCGCGACAAGCGGTTGATGCGGGCCGCCTGGGAGAAGGCCGGGGTGCCGCAACCGGCGTACCGGACGGTGACCTCGGCGGCGGACCTGCGCCGGGCGTTTCGCGAACTGCGGCCGCCGCTGCTGCTGAAGTCGGCGTGGGGCGCCGGCTCGACCGCGCAGCTCGTCATCTCCGCCGAGGAGCAGATCGGCCCGGCGTGGCAGGAGGCGTCCGCGGTGATGAAGGCGGCGGACGCGGCGAACGTCCTCATGCTGGAGGTCCCGGGCGCGGAGGACGACTTCCTCGCCGAGGAGATCATCCCGGGGACGACGCGGTCCTGGTGGGAGGAGGGAAGCGGCTACGGCGACTACCTGAGCGTGGAGGGCATCGTCGTCGAGGGTGTGTACCACCCGGTCTGCATCACGTCGAGGCTGCCGACTATCCCGCCCTACATGGAACTGTGCAACATAGCGCCGTGCGAACTCCCGCTGCCGCTGCAGCGGGCGATCGAATCGGTGGCTCGCGCCGCGGTCGACGCCCTCGGGCTGCGGACCTGCGGCACGCACACGGAGATCAAGTTGATGGCGGACGGGGAGCTGGCGCTGATCGAGTCCGCCGCGCGCTTCGGCGGCGCCGCGATCCTCGCGCAGATCGAGCACGTCTACGGCCTCGATCTGATCGGGATGCTGGCCGACGCGCTGCTCGGGCTCCCGGCCGGCCCGCCCGATTCCATGCTGACCGGGCAGGACGCCGAGGGGGCCGCGTGCACGCTGTCCCTTCTCGCCACGAACGCCGCCGGGGACCCCTGGTCGAAGGACCTGGTCTGGGACAGCCGCGTGGTCGACTGGGCGTCCTTGGTGACACCCGGTTCGAGGATCGAGACCGTGCCGAGCCTGACCGTCCCGGACGGGACGCCCATGCCGAAGTACGAGCGCAGCGGCGGAAAGATGGTACTGGGCGGAGTCCTCTACCTGGAGTCCGCGGATCCCGTGACCCTCGTGCACGACGCGTACGCGGTGCTGAACGGCCTGGAGGACGCACTGGCACGCGGATGGCACGAGCAGGCCGCGCAGGAGTCCGCGACACACAGGGGGGTTGAGTAGATGAGCACGATCGACATCCGGCGCATCGGCGGCCGCATTGGCGCCGAGATCACCGGTATCGACCTGGGCGCCACGATCTCGGATCAGCTGTTCTCCGAGATCGAGCAGGCGTTCCTCGATCACAAGGTGCTGTTCTTCCGCGATCAGGACATCACCGACGAACAGCAGCTGGCCTTCGCCGGCCGCTTCGGCCCGCTCACCCACCGGCATCCGCTGATGCGGACCGCCGAGCAGAGCCCGCAGGTCCTCGTCGTGGACGGGGAGGACCAGCGGGCCAACCACTGGCACTGCGACATCAGCTTCACCGAGACCCCGTCACTGGGCACCACGCTGCGCAGTGTGGTGCTGCCGCCGTACGGCGGAGACACGCTGGTGGCGAGCGGCGAGGCCGGATACCGGGACCTCCCCGCCGAGTTGCGGGAGATCGCCGACCGGCTGTGGGCGGTGCACACCAACCGTGCGGAGCAGCCGCGCCTGGGCACGGAGCGGGGTGAGAAGGTGCGCCGGGCCTTCCTGGCCAAGCGGTTCGAGACCGCGCACCCGGTCGTCCGCGTCCACCCGCGGACGGGCGAACCCGCCCTGTTCCTCGGCGGCTTCGCCCAGCGCCTGGTGGGAATGACCCTCCGGGAGTCGCGGCCGATCATCGACGTGCTGCAGTCCTACACGCTGCGTCCGGAGAACCAGGTCCGCTGGACCTGGCGGCCGAAAGACGTGCTCATCTTCGACAACCGCTGCACGCAGCACTACGGCGTCGACGACTACGACAGCCACCGGCGGCTGCTGCACCGGGTCTCGGTCACCGGCGACGTGCCGGTCGGCCTGGACGGGAAACACAGCTACGCGATCCACGCCGGCGACGGCGACGAGGAAGGGCGGTAGACATGTCGTTGCCGGATTCGTTCGCGCGGCGGCTCCGCGCCCGCGAGCAGCTCACCGGTTACTGGATCTCGTGCGACAACCCCGTCGCGGTCGAACGCATCGCCCGGCTCGGCTACGACTACATCGGGGTCGACGGCCAGCACGGGGTGCTGTCGCAGCCGGGTTGGAACGCCGCGATGATGGCGGTGGACGCGGGACAGCGCGCCGCGGGCCTGATCCGGGTCCCCTCCGTGGACCCGGTCGCCATCGGCGCCGCTCTGGACACCGGAGCCCGCGGTGTGATCGTGCCCATGGTCGAATCGCCGGAGCAGGCCGAGACCGCGGTGCGGGCCACCCGGCACTGGCCCGCGGGGACCCGCAGCCTGGCCGGCCCCGTGCGGGCGCAGTTCCGGCTCGGTGACGTCCCGGCCGAGATCGACGAGGGCGTGGTCTGCATCGTCATGATCGAGACGATGGCCGCCCTGAACGACCTGGACAAGATCTGCGCGACCCCGGGCCTGGACGCCGTCTACCTCGGACCGGCCGACCTGTCCGTGGCGCTCGGCGGACGGTACTTCGGTGATCCCGCGGTGCGGCCGGCCCTGCTGGAGGCGACGAACGCCATCGCCGAAGCCGCACGGCACGCGGGTGTCGCGAGCGGCATCCACTGCATGGACGGGGAGAGCGCGGCCCGGTGGCTGTCGGAGGGTTACACCTTCGCCACCGTCTCCAGCGACATCACCCACCTGGAACAGGTCGCGGCCGCGCACCTGGCGGCAGCCCGTGGGGCGGGGGTCTCGTGAGCGCGGAAGGCCGGATCCACCAGTCCGTCGAGGAACTGGTCGGCGGCACCCCACTGCTTCAGTACCGGCTGCCGGGCGTCCCCGAGGGAGTGCGGACTCTGGCGAAGCTCGAGATGCTGAACCCGCTCGCCAACGTCAAGGACCGGGCGGTGCTCTACATGTTCCGCGCCGCCCAGCGGTCCGGGGAGCTCGCGGAGGGCGGGACGGTGATCGAGTGCTCCTCCGGGAGCACCGGGATCTCCCTCGCCGCGCTCTGCCTGCGGCACGGTCACCGCTGCATCATCGTCATGCCGGACAACGCCACCGTGGAACGGCAGCTGATCCTGCGCAAGCTGGGGGCCGAGATCCGGTTCGTGCCCCATGGCGACGGGCTGCCGGCCGCATGGGCGTACGCGGAGCGGCTCCAGAAGTCCATACCGGGCTCGTGGCTGCCGCACCAGGACACCAACCCCGCCAACGCGCTGGCGCACTACGAGACCACCGGCCCCGAACTGTGGCGGGACACCGCGGGCGAGATCGACGTGCTGGTGTGCGGCGTCGGCACCGGCGGCACGCTGACCGGGGTCGCACGTTTCCTCAAGGAACGGCGTGACGTCCATGTGGTCGCCGTCGAGCCCACCGGGTCGGCCGTCCTCTCGGGAGGCGAGGCGGGAGCGCACTGCATCCCCGGGATCGGGGCGGGCTACGTCTCGGAGATCACGGACCTGGCGCTCATCGACGAGGTGATCGCGGTGTCGGACGAGGACGCGGCCGGCACGAGCCGGGAGATCACCCGGGCCACCGGCCTGCTCGCCGGGATCTCGTCGGGGGCCGCGGCCCATGCCGCCCGTGTCGTCGCCAGGCAGCCGCGATGGTCCGGGGCGACGATCGCCGCGGTGTTCCCCGATTCCGGTGAACGCTACCTCTCGACCGGCGCGGACTGAGGGGCCGGCGGCCGGGTCTCTCCCGCCGCGCGTGCGCTGCGCGGTGTCCTGCGGTGCCCGCTACTCTCAACGCACGTACGACGAGCGGGAGGAGACGGTCACGTGCCTCGGGACGGGTCGGCCGACGGGGAGGTGACCCCGGCGGCCGTGGCCCAGGAACGCCGGCTGCGCCGGGACCTGGGCTTCTGGGGGCTGACAGCCATCGCGTTCTCCAACATCGTGGGCTCGGGGTGGCTGTTCGCCGCGATGTACGCGGCGCGGACGGCGGGCCCGGCGTCCCTGCTGTCGTGGGTGGCGGCGGGCCTGTTGTGCCTCCTGGTGGCGCTGGTGATGATCGAACTGGGCGCGTCCCGGCCCGAGGGCGGTGGCACGGTGCGCTGGCCGCTGTACGCCGGGGGGCGGCTGGTGGGCACGCTGATCGGCTGGTCGGTGCTGCTGTCGGTGGGCGGTACCGCGGCGGAGATCAGCGCGATCATGCAGTACGCCGGGCACTACCTGTCCGGGATCTACCGCGACGGCTCCCTGACCGTCGTCGGTCTCGGCGTCGCGGCGGCGCTGAGCGTGGTGCTGACGGTGCTGAACTGGTTCGCGGTGCGGATGTTCGCGCGGCTCAACAACCTGCTGTCGGTCTTCAAGATCGCGGTGCCCGTCGTCACCGTGGTGGCGCTGCTGGCGTCCGGCTGGCACGCCGGGCGGCTCACCGACCACGGCGGATTCGCGCCGTACGGATACGCCGCCTGTCTGTCGGCCCTCGCCGGTGGCGGCATCGTGTACTCGGTGAACGGTTTCCAGGCGCCCCTGGACTTCTCCGGCGAGACCCGCAACCCGCGGCGCACCGTGCCGGCCTCGGTGCTGACCGGGATCGCCCTGGCCGTCCTGATGTACCTGGCGTTGCAGGTCGCGTTCCTGTTCACGGTGCCGGAGGGCGCGCTCGGGCACGGCTGGCACGGCGTGGACTTCGAGTCGCCGTTCGGCCAGCTGGCGCTGCTGCTCAACCTGCACTGGCTGTCGGTCCTGCTGTACGCGGACGCCGTCGTCTCGCCGGGCGGTTCGGCCTACGTCGGTGTCGCCCTGGACGCCCGGCACACGTACGCACTGGCCAAGAACGGCACGCTGCCGCGCTGGTTCATGACGGTGGAGGCGCGCTCGGGCATCCCGCGCCGAGCGCTGGTGCTGAACCTCGCGGTGATCATGGTGTTCCTGCTGCCGTTCGGCGGCTGGCAGGACATCGTGAGCGTCATGGGGGACATGTACCTGCTGACTTACGCGGCCTCCGCGGTGGCGGCCGCGGTGTTCCTCGCCGATCCGGGCAGCGGCACCGCGGGATGGGTGCCCGGCCTGCGCTGGATCGCTCCGGTGAGCTTCACGGTGGCGGCCGAGTTCGTGTACTGGTCGGGCTGGCACGATCTGCGGCTGGCACTGCCCCTGGTGCTGGCCGGCCTGCTGGTGTTCCTCGCCATGCACCGCACCGCCGGGGCGGGCCGGCCGCTCCTGCCGGAACTGCGCACGGGGGCGTGGCTGGTGGTGTTCCTGGCGGTGCTCACGCTGCTGTCCTGGCTCGGTTCGTTCGGCGGTTCCGGACGGCTTCCGGCGCCCTGGGACTCGCTGACGGTGGCGGCGTTCGCCTTCGCGGTGTTCTTCTGGGCGGTGCGGGCGGGCACCGGCTGGCTGCGGGCCTCCCGGGGGACGGACGGCGGCTTCCTCCCCGGCGCGGCGCCGCCCGAGGGGCCGTCACCACGCCCGTAGACGTGCCGAGTGAGCACCCGACGTCCGCAGCGCCGCGGCGACTTGGCCGCCCGGCGCGCCACAGCGAGCGGCACGACCACTTCACCGCACGTCCGTGGCGCGCCGGAGGAGCCTGGCGCGACGCATCGCCCCGCACGCCCCCTCCCCTCGCCGGCGCACCCGCCCCGCGGGCGTCGAACCCGCGGGGCGGACACCCCGGAAAGCCGCTGGGGTCACGCGCGGGCGCTCTGCGCCGTGAGCGGTTCGCGCGGCATCGCGGCCGGCAGCCAGCGTCCGGTAGGGCTGCCGAAGCTCCGGTCGGCCGCGTCCCAGACCACCTCTCCGGCCCGGAGCGTGGTCAGCACCCTGCCGGCCATCGTCCACCCCTCGTACGCCGACCAGCCGCACTTGGCGTGCACGTCGTGGGCGGAGAGCATCCACGGATCGTCCGGGTCGAAGATCACCAGGTCCGCGTCGGCGCCCGGCTCCAGACGGCCCTTGCCCGGCAGCCGGAAGAGCGCCGCCGGCGTGGCCGCCAGGTGCTCGACGAGCCGCGTGATCGCCACGTCGCAGTCTTCGTCGGGCCACCGCCGGCGCATCCCGGTCCAGACGGCGACGGCCAGCTCCTGCACGCCGGGGATCCCGGGCGGGGCGTCCGGCACCGGCAGGAGCTTCTCCGCCATGGTGTGCGGGGCGTGGTCACTGCCCAGGGTGGCGACCTCGCCGCCGCGCAGGGCGGCCCAGAGCCGGTCCTGGTCCGCCGTGGAGCGGATGGCCGGCGACAGACGGGTACGCGCTCCGGTCCGCAGCGTGTCGTGGTCGGTGAACGACAGGTGGTGCGAGGTCACCTCGAAGGTGAGGGGCAGTCCCTCGGCGCGTGCGGCCGCGAGCAGGTCGACCTCCTCCCCGCTGGACACGTGCAGGATGTGCGCCTCGGTGCCGTGGCGGCGCACGAGCCCGATGACATCGGCCACGGCCGCGATCGCACCGCTGCGCGGCCGTGAACGCTCGTAGGCGGCGTAGTCCCGCAGCCGCCCGCGCACGCCGTCGAGCATCGAGAACAGGGTGTCCCGCTCGGCGTGCAGCACCAGTCGGACGCCGCCGGCAGCGGCGGCGGCGAAGATCCTCTCCAGCTGGTCGCGGTCCCGTACGACCGTCGGCGCGGTCTGGTGCCCGGCCATGAAGACCTTGGCGCTGGTGGCGATCGCGGGGTCGAGGCCGGCGAGCAGTTCGGGGTGGTGCGGGTCGGCGCCCAGGTGGAACCGGAAGTCGACCAGCGACGACCCGGCCACCAGCGCGGCCTTCGCCGCTATCGCCTCCGGTGTCAGCCCCGGAGGCTTCGTGTTCGGCATGTCGATGACCGTGGTGACGCCGCCCGCCACGGCGGCCCGGCCGGCGTGCTCCCAGTCCTCCTTGTGCTCCAGGCCGGGGGTGCGGAAATGCACATGGGAGTCGATCAGCCCGGGCAGGACGTAGGCGTCGCCGGCGTCGAGCCGTGGCACCCCCGGCGCGGCCTCGTCGGCGCCGGTGACGGCGGCGATCCGGCCGGCGGACACCACGACCGCGCCGCGTCGCACTCCCGTGGGCGTGACGAGGCGCCCGCTCACCACGAGATCGGCACGTTCCGGGCTCAGTTCTCCCATGACTCCGCCACCAGCTCTCGGCACAGATCGTTGGTCGGGCCCATCAGGGTGACCGCCCGGGCATCGGCGATCAGCCGGTTCAGCCGGTGATCGACGACGTAACCGGCGGACCCGAGCATGCGGGAGACCTCCAGGCACATCTGCTCGGCGGCGGCCGAGGCGTGCAGCTTGGCCTGCAGCGTGGTCCGGCCCGGATCGTCCGACGACCGGTGGCCCGCGCGCACCACGAAGGCACGCGCCGACTCCAGCAGCGTGCTGAGCGAGACCATCTGGTGCCGGACGGTCTTCGCCCGTGCCTCGTCGAGGCGGGCGCGGTGTCCGGCGGCGAGGTCGTACACCGCCTGGGCGATGCCGATGGACACCGCGCCGAGCGTCGCGCCGCTCTCCCGCACGCCGGCGATGATGGCCGTCGCGTGTCCCAGCGGTCCCAGGCGGTCGTCGTCGGTGACCTCGCAGTCGCCGAGCTGGACGAAGCCCGTCGCCGATCCGCGCATGCCGACCAGTTCCAGGCTCAGGTCGGGTACCAGTCCGGGGTTGTCGCCGCGCACGAGGAAGAAGGTCTGGCCGGCCGAGCCGTAACTGCTGTGCGGGTCGTCCTGTGCCGCCGACGTCTGCACGAGCACCAGGTAGAGGTCCGCGACCCCTGCCCCGGTGGTGAACGCCTTCGCGCCGCTCAGCAGCCACCGGCCGGCCGGGAGCCGCTCGGCGGTGGAGGCCAGCCGCTTCTTGGCGGCCCCCGCCCCCGTCTCGCTCCACGCGGACGCGGCGAGGAACTCGCCCGAGGCCAGGGCCGGCAGGTACCTCGCCTTCTGCTCGTCGGTCCCCCATTCGTCGATGCGCGCGCACACCGCGAAGTGCTGGAACAGGATGATCGCCACGGACGGGTTCACCGTCGCCACCTGTTCCACCACCCGGTTGACGGCCGCCGCGTCACCCCCGGCGCCCCCGTACGCCTCCGGGACGGCGGTGGCGAGCAGACCCGAAGCCCGCAGCCGCGCCAGCGCCTGCGGGTCGGGCTTGCCGCTGACGGCGGTCCGGGCATCGGACGCGCGCAGCATCTCCAGGATCGGCGGGTCGAGGACGGGCCCGACGGTGCGGACGACGTCCTCCGTGCGGATCAGGCTGGAAGCGACAGACATTCTCCGAACTCCCTGGGTCGGAAACGGGTGAGCGATTCGGGGAAGAACGGGCCGTGGTACCGGACGGTCTTGTTGCCCACGGCGACCCAGGCGAGTTCGGTCCGGCCGTCACCGATCCGGGTCGTGGCGGTGACCGCCGTGCTCCCGCCGGCGGTGCGGATGTCCACCTGGCCGCCGGGACAGCCGGCCTCGCGTGCGGCGAGCCAGGGAACGGTCTCCGGGATGCAGCTCGCCGCCCCCAGGCAGACCGCGCCGGTCAGTGCCAGCGTGGGGTGCCAGCCGGGGACGGTCACGGCCCGGGCCGCTATCCGTCCGGCTCCGTCGGGAACGACCACCGCGATCTTGGGGAACGCGCCGTCGGGCGACCAGTCGAGCAACCGGGCCGCCGCCGAGCGGATCCGGCCCAGCCGGTCGAACAGGCCGGCACCCCCGGCGAACAGTTCCGCGGCGTCGCTCACCCCGGCTTCACGCGCGCCGACGAAGACGTACGGGTTGCCGGAGGAGACCATGGAGACGGTCACCTTCTCGTCGTCCACGTCGAGAGTCGTGCGCGGCTCGTCGCGCAGCAGCAGACCCGTCACCGGGACCGGGGGCGTGTGCAGGAAGTACATCGTGCACCGGGCGGTCTCCCGGTCGGCCTCCTCGGTCTCGCACACGAGGTGGTCGCCGTTGTTGAGGACGTGCACCCGGACCCGGTCCCCGGGGCCCTGCCGGGGAAGCATCCCGGACCGCCCGGCGGCCATCACGGAACACAGCACGGAGTGCCCGCACGAGCCGCGCAGATCGAACCGCGCCGGACCGTCCGGCAGCGCCTGGATGAAGCGGTAGTCGAGATCGAACAGCGGATGCGGCGAAGGCTCGATCAGCGCGATCTTGAGTATGTGCGCCCCGCCGGCCCGGACCAGCCGCCGGCGGACCTCGGTGAGGGCCTCCAGCAGCGGCTCCCGCTCCCTGGGGAACTGCCGCGCGTCGAGGACGAGGGTGGGGCAGGGGCTCCCGGACGCGTAGGCGATGTGACCGATCACGCGACCATCGCTCCCCTCGCGGCTTCCACCCGTGCGCCGGGCCGGAACCGCTCCCGCCAGACCTCGTGCACCAGCAGGGCCCAGAGCGTCAGCGCGGCGGTGTCGTCGGGGCGCTCGGCCTGCGCTGTGAAGAGGTTCCGCACGGCGCCGGGGTCGAGCTGGCCCGCGGAGCGCAGCCGGCTCGCGCCGAGCATGTCCTGGGCGAAGTCCCACAGCGGCTGCCCGGGGGCGAGCATCGCGGTGAGCGGCAGGGTGAAGGGCTGCTTCGGGCGGTTCAGGACGTCCATCGGCAGCAGTCCGGAGGCGGCCGCGTAGAGCGCCCGCTTGACCCGGCCGCCGCTGATGCGCATGTGGTCGGGCAGCGCCCGCCCGAAGGCGACGACGTCGCGCTGGCAGAACGGCAGCCGCACCTCGACCGAGTGCGCCATGCTCAGGTGGTCCACACGGCGCAGGTGGTACGCGGGCAGACGGTATTCCATCTCGAAGGCGGTGATCCGGCCCAGCGGGTCGTCGCCGTCGCGCAGCAGGCGGCTCGCCCGCTCGGGAAGCGCGGCCGTGCGGGCCACCTCGTCGGCGTAGTCCTCGGTGTAGAGCAGGCCCCGCAGCCGCGCGGGGGCGACGGCGAGGGCGTCCGCGTACGACGCGCCCCACGCTCCGCGGGCCTCCGCCGCCGCGCGCATCCGGTCGTAGCCGCCGAAGACCTCGTCCGCGCCGTCGCCGGTCAGCGCGACCTTGAAGCCGGCGTCCCGTACGGCGCGGAAGAGGGCGTAGGTGCTGAGCGTGATCGGGTCGGCGTTCGGCTGGCCCAGGTGCCACACGACGTCCGACACCAGGTCGGGGAAGGTGGCCGGATCCAGTTCCACCTGGTGGTAGACCGCCCCGGTCCGCTCCGCGATCTGGCGCGCGAAGCGCCGCTCGTCCCCGGGCCAGGAGCCCTTGTAGGAGAGGTTGAAGGTGTGCAGGTCGCTGCCGTCCTCCGCGGCGAAGGCCGTGACCAGTCCGGAGTCGAGCCCGCCGGAGGTGATGGAGGCGAGCGGGACGTCGGCCGCCCGGAGCCGGCGCACCTCGTCGCGCAGCATCGCGCGCAGCCGGCCGGGGATGTCGTCGCCCGGCAACGGGCCGGGCCGGGGCGGGTTCCGGCGCAGGACGCGCAACCCCGAGGCCCGGTCGCAGACCGCTGTGGCCGCCGGCGGCAGCGCCTTGATGTCGCCGAACATCGTCTGCTCGCCGAAGGGCGTCTTGGTCGCGAGGTAGGCCTCCAGCCCCGGCGTCCAGGCGGTGCGCGACACCGCGTCGAACGCGAGCAGGGCGGGGATCTCCGAGGAGAAGTGCAGCGCTCCCGACGCCGGGTCCCACCGGTAGTACAACGGCTTCATGCCCACGTGATCGGTGGCGAGCACGAGCCGTGGCTCGGCGCGCCGGTCGAGGACGGCGATCGCGTACATGCCGTCCAGGTGCTCGGTGAAGCCGTCGCCGTACATGTCGTACAGCGCGGGGAGGATCGACCCGTCGCAGCGGTCGGAAAAGGTGTAACCCCGCGCGCGCAGCCGCTGCCGGAGCTCGTCGTGGTTGTAGATCTCTCCGTTGAAGACGACTCTTATCCGGCCGTCGAGAAGCTCGTACGGCTGCTGGCCGCCGTCCAGATCCACAATGGCCAGCCGGTTGTTCCCGACGGACCACATCGCGTCGTGCGCACTGCCCTGGCCGTCGGGGCCACCGTGCCGCTGAAGCGCGCCCACCGTCCGAAGTTCGCGCGGGGTCACCACGCCATTAAAATGACCAAATATCCGACACATCGCCCGACTCTCGCCTGTGTGAATTAATGGGAAATGGACTATCAGTACCGATGTGACGGTGGGTCGAATCCGTCTCCTGGCTCAGCGTGCGGCTTCTGCCGGTTCCGCTCTCACCGAGAAAGGAACCGGTCCTCGTTCATCCCATGCATTGCCCCAAGTTGACCAGCCCGACCTAGAAGCGGGCTAGAGCGTCGGTCCGGCACGGGGGCGCCTTCGCGCGCCCGGCGCGGCGCGTCAGCCGGGTCCGCGCGGCCGGCTGCGGCCGGGCAGGGGGCCGTCTGACGGCGCCGGTGCCGGACGCCCGTGAACCCTGGCACACCCCCCGTCCGTTTCCGGTCAGAGACAGTTTCCGGTCACAGACATGTGTGAGCGCGAGTGTGAGTGCGAGCACGGGTGTGAGTGCGCGTACGGCCCCGGGCCGGCCGCTGAAAGGACAGGGCATGGGTATCCCCCCTCACCTTCCCCTGGAGGTGACCTCCGAGGAGGTGCGGGAGCTGGGGGAGATGATGGTCTCCCGGCTCGCGGAGTTCGTACGGGAGGTCCCGGGGCGCCCGGCCGGCCCCGCACCGCACGGGGAGTCCGTCACGGAGCTGGTCGCGCCGTTCACGGCGGCACCGCCGGAGGAGGGCGGTGATCTCTCCGCGCTGCTGGACCGGCTCTGCGAGGCCGCCGGTCTGGCGATGGAGACCGCCGGCCCCCGGGTGATGGCCGCGATCCCGGGCGGCGGGATCTACGTCTCCGCGCTCGCCGAGTTCTTCACCCGGACGGTCAACCGCTTCGGCGGGCTGGCCGCCGCGGCCCCCGCGCTGACCGCCATGGAAGAGAGCGTGCTGCGCTGGATGGCCCAGGACGTGTGCGGGCTGCCCGCGGGCAGTTCCGGCATCCTCACCACGGGCGGCTCGATGGCCAACCTGTCCGCCGTGGTCGCGGCCCGGCACAGCCGCCTGGGGGAGTGCCTGGAGAACGGGACCCTCTACCTCGGCGCGCAGACCCACCACTCGGTGGCGAAGGCCGCCCGGATCGCCGGGATCAGGGAGCACAACGTCCGTCTCGTGCCGACGACGGACCGGCTGCACCTGGACGTCGCGGCGGCGGCCCGGATGATCCGCAGCGACCGGCGGGCCGGGCTGCGGCCCTTCCTGCTGGTGGCCACCGCCGGGACCACGGACGCCGGCGTGATCGACCCCCTGGACGACCTCGCCGCCCTGGCCGCCGAGGAGGACGTCTGGTTCCACGTGGACGCGGCCTACGGAGGGTTCTTCCGGCTGACCGAGCGCGGACGCCGGCGGCTGGCCGGGACAAAGCGGGCGGACTCGGTCACCCTCGACCCGCACAAGACCCTCTTCCTGCCCTTCGGCACCGGAGCGCTCGTCGTACGGGACCCCGCGGCGCTGACCGCCGCGCACCAGGGCACCGGAAGCGTCCTGCAGGACGTCGGCTCCTTCGAAGCGCTTCCCGACTACGCCTACCGGGGCGTCGAACTGAGCCGGGAGAACCGGGGGACACGTGTGTGGCTCCCCCTGCACCTGCACGGGGTGTCGGCCTTTTGCCGCGCACTCGACGAGAAACTCGACCTCGCCGAGTACGCCTACGAGAAGCTCACCGGCATGCCGGAGCTGGAGGTTCCCCTCCGGCCGGAACTGAGCACCGTGACCTTCCGGGTCCGCCCGCGCGACGCGAGCCCCGAAGCCGTCCGGGAGGCCGACGAGGCGACGCGCCGGCTCCCGCGGCGCATCAACGCGAGCGGGCGCGTACTGATCTACAGCACCGTCGTCGAAGGCCGCCAGACCGTCCGCATGTGCGTCGTGGCGTACGCGACGCACAAGGAACACGTGGACGAGGCGCTGGAGGAGACGGCGGCCGCCGTCGCGGCGCTCTGATCCGACGGGTCGGTGCATTCCTGCAGAACATGAACGAAATCTTGAAAAGCCCAGGAATTCAGGGAAATCCAGTACATCGGGGGAATGGAATGGCTCGTTTCGGTCTCTATGACGCGTGGAACGAATCGGTGGGGGAGTTCCTGTGCACGCAGTGGGACCGGGCCTGTGACGCCCTGGTGGTCCCCGCCGGCGAGGCGCGGACGGCGAGTGCCCTGCTCAGAGAGGCGCTTGAACCGTGGTTCGCCCTGAAGATCGGCGCTGAGTGCCGCCGTCCGTCGTACGTGGCCGAGGACGGGTTCCCGGCGGAGATGTCGGTCAAGTGGTCGGCCTCCCGCCCGGAGATACGGGTCCTCTTCGACATCGGATTCGCGGACGCGCGGCCCGATGTGACCGCCCTGACCGCCACCGTCCGGCTGGCCGGGCGACTGGGCGCCTCGCTCGACGGTTTCGAGCGCACCGGTGACCTGTTCCTCGACGGCCGGCTCGGCGTCCCGGCCCCCCTGTGGCACTCACTCGTCCTGCGCCCCGGCGAACCGCCCTCCCTGAAGGCGTACTTCGGGCTGTACCGCTGGGGGACGAGCGAACGCGAGGCGGTGGTCGCAGCCGCCATGGAACGCCTGGGCATGGGGGAGGCATGGGCCGCGACCTCCGCCGGGATGGACCTCGCCCGGCACGAGCTGGAGTTCTTCGCCCTCGACCTCTCCGGCGCGCCGCAGAGCCGGGCGAAGGTCTACCACCGCAGTGCCACCGCCACGCTGGACGAGCTGAACGCCCTTGCCGCACGCGCCCTTTCGCACGATCCCGTACGGGCCGGACGCGGCTACCGGGCCCTGGCCGGCGGGGACGGCAACGACGCCGGCGAGGCCGCCCTGACCTGCCTGGCCTTCCGCAAGGGCTGCCGCCAGGCCGAGGAGGCGACGACGTACCTGCGCATGAGCAGTCTGGCCCGCAGCGAACGGGACACGACCGAACGCGTGGCGGCGCTCCTGGAGAGCGAGGGCATCCCCACCGGCCCCTACCGCGACCTCGTGGACGCGCTCGCACCCCGGCCGCTCGAAGCCTTCCTCGGCCTCCAGGAACTGGTCAGCTACCGCACCGTCGGCCGGCGCGCGGACATGACCACCTACTTCCGCTTCCCCGTCTACCCGATCACCCGCAACCCGCCGCGGTCCACCCGGCGCACCACGCTCGCCCCCGTCGCCGCCCCGGCGTTCCGCGGCGACTGACGGGCTCCCGGCGGCCGCCCCTTCGGGCCCGGCCCGGCGAGCGCCTTTCCCCGCCTGCCGCCCGCCCTCTCCTCGTCACTGCGTCCCCTCCCCCGTGTCCTGCTGCGGCCGCAGCCGCCGCCCCACCATGTGAGATGCGTTCCTGCGGCCGGATCCGGAGCGGTTAGGCTCGCGGGATTCCCGGCGCGAGGGTTCCGGGCCGGGCCCTGCGGGGGTGGGATGGACAAGGGTGTGTTCGGTCGGTTGCTGCGGGAGGCGCGGCAGCGTTCGCTGCTGACGCTGGAGAGCCTCGCGGACGCGTCGGGGGTGAGTGTCCGGGCCATCAGTGACATGGAGCGGGGCAGGAGTCTGCCGCGGCAGGCGACGCTGGCCGAGCTGATGGACGCGCTGGAGCTGGGGGAGGAGGAGCGGCGGCGGCTGGTGCAGGCGGCCGCTCCGGGCCGGCGGACCGCGCAGGTCCCGCAGCAACTGCCGCCCGATCTCGCGGTGTTCCGCGGCCGCCAGGACGCGCTCGACACCGTGCACGGGTTCCTGGAAGGGACCGCCGGCCGGGGCCGCCACGTCGTCATCTCGGCGATCGGCGGCATGGCCGGGGTGGGCAAGACGGCGCTGGCGGTGCACTGGGCGCACCGGGTGGCGGACCGTTTCCCCGACGGCCAGCTGTACGTGAACCTGCGCGGCTTCGAGGATTCGGGGTCCCCGCTGGACCCGGGAGAGGTGCTCGGCGGGTTCCTCCGGGCGCTCGGGGCGACCAGCGCCGACATCCCGCCCGGCGCGCGCGAGCGCGGTGCCCTGTTCCGGGAGCGGACGGCCGCCCTGCGGCTGATCGTGCTGCTGGACAACGCGCGCGACGCCGAGCAGGTACGGCCGCTGCTGCCCGCCTCGGCGGGATGCCTGACGCTCATCACCTCGCGCGACCGGCTCTCCGGCCTCGCCGGGGAGGAGGGCGCCTCCCTGATCGGCCTGGACGTGTGGAGCCAGGAGGAGGCCCTTGCCGCACTGGCCGCCAGGATCGGTGAGGACCGGTGCCGTACCGAGCCCGACGCGGCCGCCGAACTGGTGGAGCTGTGCGGGTACCTGCCGCTGGCGGTGGCCGTCGTCGGCGCCCAGCTCAGTGCCGCGCCCCGGATGTCCCTGCGGCGGGGCGCACGTGAGCTGCGGGAGGCGAGCCCCCGCCTGGACGCCCTGTCGGGCGACGACCGGCGGGTCGACGTCCGTGCCGTCTTCTCCTGGTCCTACCGCGCCCTCGCCCCCGGTACGGCACGCTTCTTCCGCCACCTCTGCCTGCACCCCGGACCGGCGGTGTCCGCCGAGGCGGCCGCCTCCCTCGCCGCCGTCGGGATGGCCGAGGCCCGCCGCCACCTGCGCGAACTGACCACGGTCAGCCTGCTGTCCCGCGACGCCGACGGCCGGTACGTCCTGCACGACCTGGTACGGGCCTACGGCGGCGAACTCGTCGAGCGGGAACACGACGACCGCCTCGGCGCCCGGACCCGCCTGCTGGACTACCTGCACCACAACGCCCAGGTGGCGGGCCACGCGCTGGAGGCGCGGCTCGGAGCCGAACCGGCCGGCACCCCGGCTCCTGGCGTGGTGTCGGTCGCGATCGACGGCCGGGCGGAGGCGCTGGCCTGGTTCCGGCAGGAGGAGGCGGTCGCCGCCGCCGCGCTGCGGACCGTCGACGACGCGCGGCTGCTGCCCCGGCTCGCCGCACTCCCGACGGCGTGGGTCGGGTACAACGCGGTCGCGGGCCGCTGGGCCGAGGAGATCTCCGCCGAGCGCATCGGGCTCGACGCGGCCCTCCTGCTCGACGACCCGGCCGCCGTCGCCAGGGCCGGCGCCAACCTGGCGCGTGCGCTGGCCGAGACGGGCCAGTCGGCCGAGGCCGACGAACAGGTCGGCCTGCTGCTCAAGCACGTGCACCGGCTGGATCCCGCGGAGCGCGCCGCCACCGAGCGGAGCATCGGGTGGGTGCGCGGGCGGCAGCAACGCTACGGCGAGGCCCTGCACCACGCGCGCGGCGCCCTGGCGCTGTACCGCACCCTCGGCCGGCCGGCCCTGCTCGCGCGGGAACTCAACGCCGTCGGCTGGTACCTCGCCCTGCTCGGTGAGTACCGGGAGGCGATCACCATGTGCGAGGAGGCGCTGCCCATCCTCCAGGAGAGCGGCAACCGCCGTAACGAGGCGGCGACGTGGGACAGCATCGCCTACGCCCGGCAGCGCCTGGGCGAGTCCGGGAATGCGGTCGCCACCTACCGCAGGGCGCTGAGCCTGCTGGAGGAACTCCAGGACGACTACAACCAGGCCGAAGTGCTGGACCACCTCGCGTCCGCCCAGCTCGAACTGGGAGACACGGACGAGGCGCGGGCGAGCTGGACACGGGCCGCCGAGCTGCTGCGTGCGTTCGGCAGCCCGCGCGCCGAGCAGATGAGGGCCAAGGCGGACGCCCTGCCCTGACCGAGGGGCCACCGGACCGACGCCCCCGGACGGGCCACCGGACCGGACACCCTCGGACCCGGACACTCGGGACTCCGGACCCCTCCGCCCCGGCGGTACGGCTCCCGGTCGGCGCCCGTCGGCCGGTGAAGGGGCGTCGCCCGCGACCCCGTACCGCTCAGACGGCCGTCGGGTCCGCGGCGCGCAGTTGGGCGATTCCCCAGTCCAGGGCGGCCTCCAGGTGGGTGAGGCGGCCGGTGGCGAGCAGGAGGGCCACTCCGCCCTGGATGCCGGCCAGCAGGGCCGCCGAGGCGGTGTCCACCTCGAACGCGTCCGGCAGACGGCCCGTGCGCACCAGGGCCCTGATCCCCTCGGCGATGTGCTCCTGCCACCTGCGCATCAGCTCGACGACCACGGCCTGCGCCCCGGGAGAGGCGGTACCGACCTGTCGGAGCAGTGAGCCGAGGGGACACGTGTCGCCCTGCTCCCGGTACCGGGCGACGACCGAGTCCCGCCACCTGTCCCACGCGTCCCAGTCGTCCAGGTGCCCCAGATGCGGCTGCTGGTCGTCCAGGACCCGGTCCGCCTCGAAGTGGGCGACGGCGAGCAGGAGTTGGTCCCTGCCTTCGGGAAAGTAGTGGAACAACTGGCTCTTGCTGGTCCGGGTCCGCTCGCGGATGTCGTCCAGTGTGGCCGTGATCCCCGCTTCCCGCAGGACCTCGGCGGCACCGGCGACGATCCGCCGCCGCGTCGCCTGCCCCTTGGGTGTCAGCACATGGGCCATACTCCAGCTCCCCTTCACCGGACCGGTGCGTTTCATCCTACGGCCGCCGGTGTCACCGGCCGGGGGCCGGACGCGCCCCGCCCGGCAGGCAGGGGGGACCGAACGCGCCGCCCCCGCCCCGGCTCTACGGCCCCCCGCCCGCAGGTGGGCAACCCGCGCTCCCTGGCAGGCGGGGCCCCGAACACCCCTGGCAGGCGGGGCCCCGAACATCCCTGGCAGGCGGCGACCCGAACGCGCCCCCGCCGCCCCCGGCCCTACTCACCGGCCGTCCGCGCCCCCGCCGCCCCCGGCCCTACTCACCGGCCGCCCGCGTCACCGCCGCCCCCGGCCCTATTCCCCCACCGCCCGCGTCACCGGCACCCGCGCCGCCCGCGCCCCCGGGCCCAGCGCGGCCAGCACCCCGATCACGGCCGCGCCGAGGAAGAACAGCAGCAGCGACGCCCACGGCACGGAGATCACCGCGCCCGTCTGGCCGGACACCGCCGCCACCCCGGCGGCGCCGCCCGCCAGGATCCCCAGTCCGGCGCCCAGCAGGGACACCACGACCGACTCCACCCGCAGCATGGAACGCACCCCCGCGCGGTCAAGACCGACGGCCCGCAGCAGCCCGATCTCCCGCACCCGTTCGAACACCGCCATGCCCATGGTGTTGGCGACCCCCAGCGCCCCGATGCCCACCGTGACGCTGAGCATCGCGTACAGCACCGACAACAACGGACCGAACGCCTCGGCCGCCTCCCGCCCGGCGTCGCCCCGGTCCTGGACGACCAGCAGCGGATTGTCCAGGGCGCGGCGGACCTCCTGCTTCAGGGCGGCGATACCACCCGGCCGCGCGCGCACCAGGACGGAGGTGACCGGGCCGCCGCGCGCCACACCTGCCCCCGCCAGGGCGCTCTCCGGGAGGAGGGCCGGGCCCAGGGCCTCGGGGCCGTCGTAGACCGCGACGACCGGCCGGTCCAGGGAAGGCCCGCCCGGCACGCCGGCGTCGGACAGCTCCCGGCCGGTGAGGCGGTCACCCGGGCGCCAGCCGTGTTCGGCGGCGAGCGCCGAGCTGACGGCGACTCCCCGCGCCAGGTCGTCCAGGGACCCGGCGCGCACGGTCAGGTCGCCGAGGCGCCCCCGTCCCACGGCGTCCGGATCCACGACGGCCGTCCACAGCGTCGAGCCGTCGCGCAGGCGGAACGCCGCCTCCCGCACCGAGGTCACCGCCGCCGCGTGCGGCAGCCGCGCGACCTTCCGCGCCGTGTCAGCACCGACCTGGGCGAAGTCGACGGCGGTGATCCGCAGGTCCGTCGGCATCTGAGCCTGCGCCTTGCGGTCCGCCGTGGCGCTCAGGGACGACAGTGCCACGGTGACCGCGCTGACGAGCGCCACACACACGGTGAGCGCCCCCGCCGTCGCCGCGGTGCGCCGGGGGTTGCGGCACACGTTGGCCAGCGCCAGCACACCCCGCACCCCGGACACCCGCCGCAGGGGCGCGCGCAGCACACGGGTGAGCGGCGGAGCGAGCACCGGGACGAGCAGGACCAGTCCGCCGAGCAGCACCGGCAGGCCGACGGCGAGCACCCCGAGGTCCCCGCCGGCGAAGGCCGGCAGCAGCGCGCCGACGGCCGAGGCCGACAGCCCGGCGAGGGTGCGGCGGCGCAGCGAGGGCGCCGCCGCGGGCAGACCGGTGCGCAGCGCCGCGACCGGGGCGACGGCGGAGGCGCGCAGGGCGGGCACGCAGGCGGCCGCGGCGGTGACGGCGACCCCGACGGCGAGGGCCGTCAGCAGCGGGACGGCGGCGAGGGGCTCCAGCGGGGCCGCGACCGCCGGTCCGCTCGCGCGCCCGAACAGGGCACCCAGCGCCCCGGCCACGCCGATCCCGGCCGCGTACCCGGCCAGGGCGGCGGCCGCCCCCACCAGCACCGCCTCGCCGAGCACCGTCCGCAGGACCCGCCCGCGGCTCGCGCCCACCGCCCGCAGCAGGGCGTGTTCGCGGGCGCGTGCGGCGCTGAGCATCGTGAAGGTGTTGCCCACCAGGAAGGCCGAGACGAACAGGGCGATGCCCGCGAACACCAGCAGCAGCGTGCCGAGTTTGGCGCGGTCGGGCGCCGCCGCGGCCCGCGCGTCCAGCTCCGCGCGGGTGACCGCCTCCAGGCCGGCGGGCAGCGCCCGCGCCACGCGGTCCGCGAGCACGGCGGGCGGGGTGCCGGGGGCGGCCGTCAGTGTCACCGACGCGTACGCGCCCGGCGCCGGCGCGAACAGCGAGCGCGCGGTGGCCTGGTCGAACGCGGTGACCGTACCGCCGGCGGCGACGGCGGGGTCGTACACGGTGAAGACGCCGGTGAGCCGGACCGAGCGGACCTCGCCCCGTACGACGATCCGCACCCGGTCCCCGACCCGGTACCCGCCGCGCCGGGCCGACCAGCGGTCGAGGGCGACCTCACCGGGACCGTGCGGGCCGCGTCCGTCCGTCAGGGGGTAGCGGGGGTCCCGTCCACGCCGGTCCGGTACGAAGTTCACCCCGGCCGCCTCGGACGCCGGACCCACCAGGGTGCCGTCCCGCGCCACGAGGAACGCCGGGCCCGCCAGGGTGCCGCGCGCCGAGGCCGCCCCGGGCAGGGCGGACAGCCGGCGCAGCAGCGCCTCGTCCGGTACCGGGGCGGTGCCGGACGGCCCCGGGGCGCCCGTGGCGCGCACCTCCACCGACACGTCGGGCCGCGAGGCCCGCTGGAGCCGGTCGGCGCCGGCGGCCAGGGAACGGCTGTACAGCAGCGAACCGCTGACACAGGCGACACCGATCAGCACCGCCAGGGCGGGCAGTGCGAAGCGGCGCAGGTCGCGGCGGACGGAGCGCAGGACGGTACGGAACATGAGGCCTTCCAGTGCGGCGGCCGGGGAGGGGGACGCCCGGGGAGAAGGGGCAGGTGTCCCGATCCTGGCCGCCGGCGGGGCGCCGCCGGATCGGCCGGAGGACCGAAACCCGCCGGCCGGTGGGCGCCGCGCCTCGGCCGAACGGTCGAGGCGCGGCCCGCTGCGGGCCCGTAACCTGCACAGACATGAAGCAGTTCTTCGACGTCCCGGCCGTCCGCCGGATCGCTGCCCCGGTGACCCGCCGGATCGGTGCCCCTGCGGGCCGGCGGATCGCGGCGGTCTGCGCGGGGGCCGTCCTGCTGGCCGCGGTGGCCGCCGAGGGGACCGACACCGGGTCCGTGCCGTCGGCCGCGGCCTGGACGGTGTCCGGCGGGCTGGCCCTGGCCGCCCTCGCCGTCCCCCGCGGCCGCTTCGGCCGGACGGCCCTCGCCGCGGTCGTCACGTCCTGCCTGGTGTCCCTGGTGACCCAGCGCACGGGCGTCCACGCCGAACACACCTTCGGCGTCGTCGAGACGTGCGCGCTGCTCCTGGTCGTCGCCCGCGCGCTGCGCCTGCGGCCGCCGCTGCGGGCCGCGGCCCTGGCCGGGGGCGCGGTGACCGCCCTCACGGTGATCTTCCTGCGGCTGCCGCCGGCCGAGTACGGGCGGGCGGGCTCGTTCGCCGTCCCCGTCCTGTGGGGCGCGGCGGCCCTCGCGGCGGTGCTCGGCCTGTACCTGCGGCTGCTCGACAGGTTCCGCGAGCGGGAGCACGAGACCGCCCTTCAGCAGCAACGCCTGGACTACGCGCGGGAATTGCACGACTTCGTCGGCCACCACGTGACCGCGATCATCGCCCAGACCAAGGCCGTGCGCTTCGCCTCGGCCGCCGGGCGGCCGCCGGACGCCGGGGAACTGGACGGCATGCTCGCGCAGATCGAGGAGGCCGGTTCGCAGGCGATGCAGTCGATGCGGAGCATGGTGGCCGTCCTGCGGGATCCGCGGGGGCCCGGGGCCGTGGCGGGGCCGGGCGCCGGTCTCGCCGACCTGCGCGCGCTGACGGCGCGCTTCTCCGCTGCGGGCCCGGCCGCCGGACTCACGCTCGACCCGCGCCTGATCGCCGCGGAGCTGCCGCCCGGCATCGCCACCACCGTGCACCAGGTCGTGCGCGAGGCGCTGACGAACGTGCGCCGGCACGCGCACGGCGCGAAGGCGGTCACGGTGGACGTCCGGCTGGGCGGCGACACCGCCCGGCCGGTCGTACGGGTCTCGGTGTGCGACGACACGGAGGCCGCCGTCGGGGCCGCGGCCGGCGCCGCCCGGCCCGCGCGCGGCGGGCGGCACGGGGCCGGGCAGGCAAGCGGATCCGGGTACGGCCTGGTCGGGCTCCGCGAACGCGCCGCCATGGTCGGCGGGACGGTCACGGCGGGCCCGCGCCCCGGTGTCGGCTGGGTCGTCGAAGCGGACCTCCCGCTGCCGGGCCCCTTGCCGGTCCCCTCGTCCGCTTCCCCGCCCGGCGCCTCCTCCCCGTCCTCCTCCGCGCCCGGCTCCTCGTCCGCTTCCCCGCCCGGGCCGCCCGCCCTCGGCACGGACGCCGCCCGGGCTGCTGACACCCTGGGCCCATGACGATCAGAATCCTCATCGCCGACGACCAGCAGATGATCCGCTCGGCCTACGGCATGATCCTCGGTTCGCAGCCCGACATGGAGATCGTCGCGTCGGTGGCCGACGGTGCCACCGCGGTCCAGGAGGCCAGGCGTCTGCGCCCGGACGTGTGTCTGCTGGACATCCGCATGCCGGGCCTCGACGGTCTGGAGGCGACCCGGCTGCTGGCGGGCCCGGAGGCGGACGAGCCGCTGAACGTCCTCATCGCGACCACCTTCGACGTCGACGAGTACGTGTACCGTGCCCTGCGCAACGGGGCCTGCGGCTTCCTGCTCAAGGACGGCTCGCCCGCGCTGCTGGTCGAGGCGGTCCGGGCGGTGGCCGCGGACAACGCCCTCATCTCGCCGTCGATCACGGTCCGGTTGCTGAAACACATGACGGACGCGGCCTCGGAAGCCGTGACGCGCGCCGGGCGCCCTGAGCGTGCCGGGCGGCGGCCACCGAGCGAGTCGCGTACCGCCCGCGAACTCCCGCTGACCGCCCGGGAGACGGACGTCGTACGCCTCGTCGCCCGGGGCCGCACCAACGAGGAACTGGCGGCCGAACTGCACGTCTCGCTCTCCACCGTGAAGACGCACCTGGGCAGCGTGCAGCGCAAGCTCGCCGCCCGCAACCGGGTGGAGATCGCCGCCTGGGCCTGGGAGAACGGCGTGTGCGGCGGCCGGGAGGGGCGGGAGCTCTGAGAGAGAGGAGAGCGGGCCGGTGCGGTGGACTGCCGCTTCCGCTTCCGCCCGGTCTCACTCGTCCTCGGTGATGAAGCCGCTCAGTGCGGCAGCGACGGCACCGGGCTGTTCGTCGGGGATGAAGTGTCCCGAGTCCGGCACGGCGATCCCGGTGGCGTGGCCGGCCCACGGCCTGAGGGAAGCCGCCATGTCGGGGATGGAGCCGTGGCTGCCGGAGATCCCGAGAACCGGGACCGTCAGGCGCTGCCGGTCCAGCGCCTCGTGGTTCTTCCGCGCCGACTCGGCGGCGTCCCGGTAGTAGGCCAGAGAGGCGCGGAGACCGCCGTCGGCGGCCACGGACGCGGCGTACTGCTCGATCTCGGCGTCGTCGAAGGTGTCGGGGGAGAGGGTCTTGGCCTTCAGGAACCAGCCGACGTACTCCCGTTCGCGGCCGGCGAGCAGGGTCTCGGGCAGGTCGGGCACGAGGTGGAAGGCGAAGTGCCAGGTCTTCCACGCCTGCTCGGGGTCGGTGGGAACGGCGTCGGGGAGCGTGATGCCCGGGATGCCGGCGTCGAGCAGCGCGAGGCCGCGCAGCCGGCTCTGGTGCTTCAGGGCGAGGGAGAAGGCGACCCACGCGCCGATGTCGTGGGCGACCAGCCAGTATGCCGGGACTCCGAGCGCCTCGACGGCGGCGTGGACGTGCGCGGCGACCGTGTGCGTGTCGTAGCTGATGTCAGGGCGTTCGGAGTGGCCCTGGCCCGGCAGGTCGATCGCGATGACGTGGAACCGGCCGGCCAGGTGCGGCATCACCTTGCGCCATGCCCACCAGGTCTGCGGGAATCCGGCGAGCAGCACGACGGCCGGACCGTCCGTCCGGCCGCCCTCGACCGCGTGGAGCCGGACGCCGTCCGCGTCGACCCAACGGTGGGTGAAGCCGGCCAGGTCGGGCAGCGGCAGGCCGCGGACCGGGTTGCCGAGGACGCGGGGGGCGCTTGCGGGGTCGTTCATGGTTCTCCTCCACTGGCGTGACGAACGCGACGGCGCCGACCGCGAGCACGTGGTGCGCGGGTCGCCGCGCTGTGCGGGCCGCGGGGCATGGGGCCCTGATCACGTCTTCACCCTAACCCATCTTGAACTGATCGTTTCAAGATGGGATGATGGTCTCCACCCACAAGGCGGAGCAGGAGGGAGTGCGGCATGGCGGGCAGGAAGCAGTTCGACATCGCCACGGCGCTCGACGCCGCGATGATCCAGTTCTGGCGGGCCGGCTACGCGGACACGTCGGTGGACGACCTGTCCCGGGCGACCGGACTCAACCGCAGTTCCATCTACTCCTCCCTCGGCGACAAGGACACGCTCTTCCTGCGCTGCCTGGAGCGCTACAGCACGCGGTACGGAGACAAGTACGACGCCGCGTTGTCCTGTGCCGCCGACCGCCCCCTGGCAGCCGCGCGGGCGTTCTTCGACATCACCCTGGAACGCATCGCGGACCCCGGTCTGCCCGACGGGTGCCTGGTGGCCCAGACCGTCATGGCGACCCCGGCGCTGAGCGCGAGCGTCGCGGCGCGCGCACGGGAGGCGATCGGCCTCCAGCACACCCGGCTGCGCGCCGCGCTGAAGGCCGGCCGCCTGCGCGACGAGGCGGCCGACTCCTTCGCGGCCCACCTCGCGGCCGTGAACCAGTCCCTCGCCGTCATGAGCAGAGCCGGAGCGAGCCCGGAGCAGCTGCGCGCCGTCGTCGACGTGACCCTCGACGCGCTGGCGCGGACTCTCGGCGCGAGCGACGGGGACCCGTCCGGCGCGAGCGACTGAGTCGCGGCCGGTACGAGTGGCTGAGTCGCGGCCGGTACGAGTGGCTGAGTCGCGTGCGGTACGAGTGTCAGAATCTCGTGCGGCCTGATCGGCGGGGACTCGTCCGGCCCGAGCGGACCCCGCCGTCGCACCCGCCCGGCCGCCGGTCCGCCGGCAGCGCGTCAGGGGAGCCGGACCAGGTGCACCGCGCAACTGGCCCAGTCGCCCGGCGCCAGGCCGGGGCGGTACCCGTACTCCGCGAGGACCGTGGCATGGTGGACCTCGCCCGTCCGCGCGTCACGGTAGCGGGCCCCGGGGGTGAGCCCCCGCAACCGCACCGGGAGCTGCGGGACTCCGTGCCGAGGCCCGCGCCGCCAGGCCAGCACCAGCGTCTCCGCGCCGTCCCCGGCGGCGTACTGCACGACCGTGGGGCCCTCGCCGTGCGGGCCGGACAGCCGGTACAGATCGCCCTGCTGGACCAGGTGACGCACCTTCTTGTACGCGGCCACCAGCTCGGCGCCCTCCGCCAGTTCGGCCTCCGACCAGCGGGTCAGGTCGCCGCCGATGCCCAGCAGCCCCGCCATCGCGGCATGGAAGCGGAAGCGCAGCGGCACCGTGCGCGCGGTGAGCTGGTTCGGCACGTCCGTCACCCAGGCGGACAGCACACGCGCCGGATGGATCTGGCCGAAGCCGTGCTGGATCACCAGACGGTCGACGGCGTCGGTGTTGTCCGACACCCACGCCTGGTCGGTGCGGGCGAGGATGCCCAGGTCGACGCGTCCGCCGCCGCCGCTGCACGTCTCCACGCGCAGCCCCGGGTGATCGGCCCGCAGCCGGTCCAGGACGCCGTACAGGTTGCTGACGTACGCCGTCCACAGCCGGTCGCCACGGTCACCGTCATCGCCGCCGGGGCCGTCACCGCCCGGGTGCCCCGCGCCCTCCCGCCGGGGCCAGCCGGCCTCGCTGAACGGGCGGTTCATGTCCCACTTGAGGAAGTCGATGCCGTGCTCGCCGACCAGCCGGGTGAGCCAGCCGTACGCCCAGTCGGCGACGTCGTCCCGGGCGAAGTTCAGCACGAGCTGGTGGCGCAGCTCGGTGCGGTCGCGGCCGGGCACGTGCAGCACCCAGTCGGGGTGCGCCCGGTACAGGTCGCTGTCCGGGTTGACCATCTCCGGCTCCACCCAGAGACCGAAGCGCATACCGAGCCCGTGCACCGCGTCCACCAGCGGACCGAGCCCGCCGGGGAAGCGGTCCGGGGACGGCGTCCAGTCGCCCAGCCCCGCCCGGTCGCTGCGGCGTGCGCCGAACCAGCCGTCGTCGACGACGTACAGCTCGACACCCAGCGCGGCGGCCCGCTCCGCGAGCGCCTTCTGGCTCCGCTCGTCGACGTCGAAACCGGTGGCCTCCCAGGAGTTGTACAGCACGGGTGCCACCTCCTGCGCGTGGGGCAGCACATGGCGGCGGACATACGTGTGCCAGGCCCGGCTCGCCGCGCCGAAGCCGCCCTCGGTGAACAGCCCCGCGAACACCGGGGTGGTGAACTCCTCGCCCGGCGCGAGCGGCACGGACGTGCCCTCGTGGCCGGCGCCGCCGGTGAACCCGGCCCGCCCGTCGGGTGTCCGCTGCACCGTGATGCGCCAGCTCCCGCTCCAGGCCAGGGCCGCGCTCCACACCCTGCCGTGCTCCTCGGACGCCTCTCCGTCGTCCAGCATCACCCAGGGGCCGGCGTGGTGGCTGGTGATCCCGCGCCTGCTGGTCAGCACCGTCTCCCCGGGCGGCAGCGGGTCGCGGCTGAGCTGGTTCTCCGCCGACCACTGGCCGGTCACGTGACTGATCCGGCAGCCGGGCAGCGGCGGCAGCGACCAGGCCGCCGAGTCGGCCCGCAGCAGGGCGAGGTGCCGGTCCCCGGCGTTGCGCAGCACCGTACGGCGCTCGATGACGTCCGTGTCCGCGCGCACCGTGTAGTGCAGCGCCACGTGCAGGGGGTACAGGCGGTCGCGGAACTCCAGGACCAGTTCCGCGCGGCCGGGCGCGGGTTCGAGGACGCGGTGGCCGGCGGGCTCCCACTCGAAGGCGCGTGAGCCGTCCGCGTAGCGGACCTGGAGGGACGGCGGGCCGTAGCGCGTGCCGCCGTCCACCGGGAGTTCCTCGCCCACCGGCGGCCGTCCCTCGAAGCTGCTCGCCGCCGCCGGGAGCGGGACGGCGAGGTCCACCGCCTCCGGCAGGGTCAGCCGGGGCCCCCAGGCGAGATGGCAGGGCGCACCCGTCTCGTCGACGCGCAGGGCGTAGGAGGTGCGGGGCGTGGTCAGCAGCCAGACCCCGCGGTCCGGGGCGTGGGAGATCGTCGGCATCGGGCCTCACGTTCGCGAGAAGGGGTGACAGCGGCAGAAGGCGGCGTGCTCGCAAGAGCCAAGCGTGACCTTCGACCCGGTGTCAACACCCCGCTCAACGCCTGGCTTTGAAAGACGATCACCTCGCTCAGGCAATCTTCGGAGGATTCCTGCTTCTTTCATTGACAGCAGAAAATAAGAGACCTAGGTTCCCGGCCATGTCCTCGCCCCTGTCCCCGCCCCCGCTCCTGGCCTCGCCCCGGACCGCCGCACCCGCCACCCGGCCGTCCGCCGAGACGTTCCCGGCGAACACCCCCGCCGCCGCGCAGATCTTCACCACGCTCCTCTCCCAGGGCCCCCTCACCCGCACGGAGGCGGGCCGCCGGGCCGGACTGTCCGCCGCCGCCGTCACCAAGGCGGTCCGGCCGCTGATCGAGGCCGGTTACCTGGTGGAGGACGCCGACGAGGACGCCCGCCCGGCGCTGGGCAGACCGGCGAACCTGGTCCGGGTCGACGGCGGACGCGCCCTGTTCATCGGGATCAAGGTGACCGGCGACGAGATCATCGGCGTCCTCACCGACCTGTGCTGCCGCATCCTGCTCGCCCGGCACCTGCCCCTCGAGGACCGCGCCCCCCGGGCCGTCCTGGCCTCGGCCGCCGGCCTGGTGGGGGAACTCCTCACCGAGGCGGACGGGTTCGGCGTCCACGTCATGGGACTCGGCGTCGCCGTCTCCGGCGACGTGGACCGCGCCGAGGGCGTCGTACGCTACTCGCCGTTCCTGGACTGGCGTGACGTGCCCCTGGCGGAACTCGCCGCGGCGACCACGGGGCTGCCGGTCACCGTCGACAACGACGTCCGCGCCCTGACCGTCGCCGAGCAGTGGTTCGGCGCGGGTGTCGGGCTGTCGGACTTCGCCGTGGTGACGGTCGGCGCGGGCATCGGCTGCGGCCTGGTCGTGCACGGCCGGGTGGTGGCCGGCGCCCACGGCGTGGCCGGCGAGATCGGGCACGTCACCGTCGACCCGGCCGGCCCGCCGTGCCGCTGCGGCAACCAGGGCTGCGTGGAGGCGATCGCCGGGGACGCCGCCATCGTCCGGCGGATCAGCGACGCCACCGGACGTGAGGTCGCCGACGCCGCGGAGGCCGTGGCCCTGGCCCGCCAGGGCGTCGCCGGGGCGCGTGAGGCCTACGCGCGCGCCGGTGAGGCGATCGGCCGGGGCATCGCCACCGTGGCCAACCTGCTCGGCCCCGAACGCGTGATCATCTCCGGTGAGGGCCTGGCCGCCTACGATCTGTTCGCCGAGCAGATCCGCGAGGCGTTCACCGCCGCCGCCTTCGGCTCCGCCGCCCAGTGCGACGTACAGACCCGCCCGCTGCCCTTCGAGGAATGGGCCCGCGGGGCGGCGGCCACCGCCATCCAGTCCTTCACCGCCCAGCACACACACTGACGGCCCACCCGAACCCGGACAGCCCACACCCCTCCACCTACCGCACATCCGACAACGGCAGCACACACCCCGGCCGCACCCCCGAACACGGCGGCCCACGCCCCGGCACCGCACACCTGACAAGGACAGCGCACACCCCAGCGCCCCCCGGGCGGCACACACGGGGCCGGCAGGCAACAGCACCCGCACCCGCACAGCGCGCCGTCCCCGGCACACCGCGCCGTCCCCGGCACCCCGACCGTTCCCACACGCACGTACGAGGAGCAACCATGACGCAGCAGATCCGCACCCCGCTGGCTGCGCCCGGCCCTGGGCGGCGCAGGGTCGTCGGCGGACTGTTCGGGCTGGGCGCCGCCGCCCTGGCCGCCCCCGTCCTCACCGCCTGCGGCGGGGGAGCGGGCGCAGACCCGAACACGGTCACGTTCGGCTCCAACGGCGCCGACGCCACCCCCAAGTCCGCCTACGCCGCCCTCACCAAGGCCTTCACCGCCGGCTCGGGCCTGAAGGTGAAGACGAACACCGTCGACCACGACACCTTCCAGAAGTCCATCACCAGCTACCTCCAGGGCACCCCGGACGACGTGTTCACCTGGTTCGCCGGGTACCGCATGCAGTACTTCGCCAAGAAGGGCCTGTGCACCGCGCTCGACGACGTCTGGGAGAAGATAGGCGGCGGATTCAGCGAGGCGACCAGGCAACTGGCGCGCGGCGCGGACGGCAAGTACTACTTCGTGCCGCTGTACAACTACCCGTGGGCCGTCTTCTACCGCAAGAGCCTCTTCGCCGAACGCGGCTACCAGGTCCCGCGCACGTGGGACGAGTTCGTCGCGCTGGCCAAGCGGATGAAGAAGGACGGCCTGTCCCCCGTGGCCTCCGGATACGGCGGCGGCGACAGCTGGTCGGTCCTCGGCGCCTTCGACTACCTGAACCTGCGCGCCAACGGCTACGACTTCCACACCTCACTGCTGCGCGGCCAGGTGTCCTGGACCGACCCGCGCACCGCCCGCGTCCTGGACCTGTGGCGCGAACTGACGCCGTACTACCAGGCGAGCGGCGGCGGCCGGTCCTGGCAGGACGCCGCCCAGTCGCTGCTGGACAAGAAGTCGGGCATGGCGGTCATCGGCCTCTTCCTCGGCCAGCAGATCACCGACGAGTCCCTCCGCGCCGACATCGACTTCTTCGCGTTCCCCGAGGTCGACGCCGCGCACGGCCAGGACACCGTGGAAGCCCCCACCGACGGCTTCATGCTCAGCCGCAGGCCGAAGAACCCGGACGGGGCGAAGAAGTTCCTGGAGTTCCTGGGCACCGCGCGGGCCGAACACACCTACATGGGCGTCGACCCGAGCAACCTCGCCGTCCACGAACAGGCCGGCACCGGCTCGTACAACGCCCTGCAGAAGAAGTCCGCGCGGCTCATCGCGGACGCCAAGCACATCAGCCAGTTCGCCGACCGCGACAGCGACCCCGGTTTCGTCTCCACCGTCCTGGTGCCCGGCCTGACCGAGTGGCTCAGCCACCCCGACGACGGCTCCGGCACGCTCAGGAAGATCGAGTCCCAGCGCTCGCGTTTCTTCACGGCCTGACCCCGGCCGGAAAGGCTCCCGCCGTGCCCTCCGTGACCCGCTCCGCCGCCCCGGCCCCCGCACCGCGCGCCCCCGGCCGGACGCCCCCCTCCTCCCGCCTCGGCCGCGGTGACCGCCTCTTCCTGGCGGCCGTCATCGGCCTGCCGCTCACCGCCCTCCTGGTCTTCGTCTGGCTGCCCGCGCTCGCCTCCGTCGCCCTGTCCTTCACCACCTGGGACGGCCTCGACCTGTCCGGCATCCACTGGACCGGACTCGGCAACTACACCGAGATCCTCACCAACTACCCGCCCTTCTGGCCCGCCGTCGAGCACAACGTGCTCTGGCTGCTCTTCACGGCGCTGCTGCCCACACCCTTCGGGGTCTTCCTCGCCTACCAGCTCGACAAGAAGATGCGGTTCACCCGCTTCTACCAGACCGCGGTCTTCCTGCCGATGGTGCTCTCCCTGGCCGTCGTCGGCTTCATCTGGGAGATCATCTACAACCCCGACACCGGGCTGCTCAACAGCCTCCTGGGCGCGGCCGGTTCCTCCCACCACATCGACTGGCTCGGCGACCCCGACCTCAACCTGTGGGCCGTGCTCGTCGCCTCCGCCTGGCGGCACACCGGCTACATCATGATCCTCTACCTGGCCGGCCTGAAGAGCTTCGACCCGGCCCTCAAAGAGGCCGCCGCCCTCGACGGCGCGAGCGGCCGGCAGACCTTCTTCCGCATCGTGCTGCCCGCGCTCAAGCCGGTCAACGTCATCATCGTCGTCGTCACCGTCATGGAGTCGCTGCGCGCCTTCGACATCGTCTACGTCCTCGGCGGCGGCACCGGCAGCAAGCCGGGCATGGAACTGCTGTCCCTGCTCATCACCGACAACATCATCGGCGAGTCCGGCCACATCGGCTACGGCTCCGCGCTCGCCGTCGTACTGCTGCTGGTCTCCCTGGCCGCGATCGGCGCGTTCCTCGTGCAGACCTTCCGCAAGGAGGACACATGACGACGATCGCCCCCGGCCCGGACGCGCACACCCGCGCCCGCACGCGCACCGGCACCCGCAACCGCCCTGCCCGGCGGCCCGCCCCGCCCGGCGCCCGCTCCCGCCCGCCCCGCGACACCGGCCGCCACCTCCTGCTCGGCACCGTCTCCCTGCTGTGGCTCCTCCCGCTGCTGTGGGCCGTGTACACCTCGCTGCGCTCCTACGACGACACCGCGCGCCACGGCTACTTCTCGCTGCCGCACAGCTTCGGTCCGGGCAACTTCAAAGACGCCTGGTCCCAGTCCGGCATGCCGCACTTCTTCCTCAACTCCGTCCTCATCACCGTCCCCGCCGTCCTCGGCACGCTGCTCTTCTCCGCCGCGGTCGCCTTCTTCGTCACCCGCTTCGACTTCCGGCTCAACCTGGCGCTGCTGATGCTGTTCACCGCGGGCAACCTGCTGCCCGCCCAGGTCCTCATCACCCCGCTGTACCGGCTCTACCTCCAGATGCCGCTGCCCGCGTGGATGAGCGACTCGCTGCTGCTGTACAACTCCGCCTGGGGCATCGTCGTCATCCACATCGCCTACCAGTGCGGCTTCTGCACCTTCGTCCTCAGCAACTACATGAAGACGATCCCCAAGGAGATCTCCGAGGCCGCCCTCGTCGACGGCGCGCCCGTGTGGCGGCAGTTCTTCCAGATCATCCTCCCGCTGTGCCGGCCGGCGTTCGCCGCGCTCGCCACGCTCGAGTCCATCTGGATCTACAACGACTTCTTCTGGCCGCTCACCCTCATCGAGACCGGCGACAAGCGCCCCGTCACCTCCGCGCTGGCCAACCTCCAGGGCCAGTACTTCACCAACCCCAACCTGATCGCGGCGGGCGCGCTGATGACCGCCGTCCCCACGCTGCTGGTGTACTTCGCGCTCCAGCGCCAGTTCATCAGCGGACTCACCATCGGCTCGGGCAAGGGCTGAGCCGCCCCGGGCAACGCAAGGACACCACCGAGTCCCCCGATCCCCTTCAGGAGGCACGACCCATGCGGTCATCCTCGTACCCCGCCCTGCCCGCACGCGGCCTGAGAGCCGTGGTCGTCCTGGCGGTCGCCGCCGGCCTGGCGACGACCACCCAGGCGGCACACGCGCACACGGGCTCCCAGGCGGCACCCGCGCACACCACCGCCCCGGCCGCACCCGCACACCTCACCCCGGCCGCGCACACCGACGGCGCCACCGCTCCCGCCCTCGCCGCCAAGCCCTACATGGGCTGGTCCAGCTGGAGCATGCAGTCCTCGAAGTACCCCGGCCTCAACCCCGACGGCGACTACAGCTACCTCACCGAGGCCAACGTCCTCAAGCAGACCGGCGCCCTGGCCGCCAAGCTGAAGAAGTACGGCTACGACCACGTCAACATCGACGCCGGCTGGTGGCGCGACGACACCTGGAAACCCGGGTTCGACCGGTACGCCCGCCAGCAGGCCGACCCGGTCCGCTTCCCGCACGGCATGAAGGCCGTCGCCGACGCCATCCACGCCAAGGGCCTCAAGGCGGGCATCTACCTGCCCGCCGGCCTGGAGAAGGAGGCGTACAACGGCGGGAAGTCCCCGATCTGGCACGCCGACGGCTGCACCACCGCCGACATCGTCTACGGCGACCTGCGCACCACCAACGGCTGGGACAGCGCCTACAAGCTCGACTTCTCCCGCCCCTGCACCCAGAAGTACGTCGACTCCCAGGCCCGGCTGCTCGCCGACTGGGGCTACGACTTCCTCAAGCTGGACGGCGTGGGCCCCGGCTCGGGCAAGAGCGGCGACCAGTACGACAACGTCGCCGACGTGGCCGCCTGGCACCAGGCCATCGCCGCCGCCGGACGCCCGGTCCACCTGGAGATTTCCTGGTCCCTGGACATCGCACACGCCGCCGACTGGAAGAAGTACTCCGACGGCTGGCGCATCGACACCGACGTCGAGTGCTACTGCAACACCCTGGTCAGCTGGGAGAACTCCGTCGACGACCGCTTCGCCGACACCCCCGCCTGGACCCGGCACGCCGGGCCCGGCGGCTGGAACGACCTCGACTCCCTCGACGTCGGCAACGGCCGCATGGACGGCCTGACCGACGCCGAACGGCAGACCTACGCGACCCTGTGGGCCATCGCCAAGTCCCCCCTCTACACCGGTGACGACCTCACCCGCCTCGACTCCTACGGCCTGTCCCTGCTCACCAACCGCGAGGTCATCGCCGTCGACCAGAGCAGCGCCCCGCCCGCACACCCCGTCACCCCGGCCGACCCGCAGCAGGTCTGGGCGGCCGAGAACCCCGACGGCACCTACACCGTCGCCCTGTTCAACCTGGCCGACGCCCCCGCCGCCGTCACCGCCGACTTCTCCGCCCTCGGCTTCACCGGCCGGGCGGCCGTGCGCGACCTGTGGAACCACGAGAACCTCGGCACCCACCGCGACAAGGTGACCGAGGCCCTGCCCGCGCACGGCTCCCGCCTGTTCACCCTCACCCCGCGCGGCGCCACCCCCGTCACCTACACCGGTCATGAGGCCGAGGCGGGCACGAACACCCTGAGCGGCAGCGCCTCCGTCGCCGACTGCTCCGCCTGCTCCGGCGGCAAGAAGGTCGGCAACCTCTACCTGGGCGGCAAGCTCACCGTCGACGACATCGTCGTCGGCAAGGCGGGCACCTACCAGGTGAAGGTCGCCTACGTCAGCGGCGACGCCCGCTCCGCCTCCGTCTTCGCGAACGACGGCGGCGCCGTCCGCCACACGTTCCCCGCCACCGGCGACTGGGGCACCGTCGCCACCGTCACCGTCCCCGTGGTGCTGAAGGCCGGCACCAACACCCTCACCTTCGACAGCGGCTCCGACTACGCCCCGGACATCGACCGGATCGACGTACCGAAGTCCCTCTGACGCGGTCGCGGTCCCACCGCCCCCCGCCGCATCCCCTCGGTCCCGGCCGGACCGTGCCCCGGCGAACCCCGTAGGTCCGGCCGGACCCCGTCCCGGCCGGGACCCGCCCCGACCCAGGAGCCGCCATGTCCCCCGCCCAGCCCCGCCCGCCCGAGTCACCCCGAGCGCACGCCGCCTCCACTCCCAGCAGAAGAGCCCTCCTGTCCGCCGCCGCGACCGCCTCCCTCGCCGGAGCCCTCGGTGCCCTGCCCGCCTTCACCGCCTCGGCCGCCCCGCAGCGCCCGCCCGCCACCCCGAAGGCGTCCGACGCCCCCGGGGACGCGCGGCACACCCTGTGGTGGCAGGCCCCCGCCGACGAGCACTCGATGATCGGACAGGGCCTGCCCGTCGGCAACGGACGCCTCGGCGCCCTCGCGGGCAACGACCCGGCCCGTGAACTGCTGCTCGTCACCGACGCCACGATGTGGACCGGCGGCCTCAACGACACCCTCGACGCCGACGGCCAGTTCCCCTACGGCCGCGACGACTTCGGCTCCCTCACCCTCCTCGCCCGCCTCACCGTCGCCCTCCCCGGCCACGACCTCTCCGCCGTCCACGACTACCGCCGCACCCTCGACCTCGCCCAGGGCCTGATCACCACCTCCTACGTACGCTCGGGCGTCACCTACCGCCGCGAGGTCTTCGCCAGCCGTCCCGACGACGTGATCGTCGTGCACCTCACCCAGAGCGGGGGTGGCCACCACACCGGCACCGTCACCCTGGAAGGCACCCACGGCGAGGCCCCGGCGGTCTCCTTCGGCGGCGCCTTCCCCAACGGACTGCGCTACGGCGCCGCCGTCACCGCGTACACGAGCGGCGGCGGCCGGGTACGCGTCCACGGCGGCCGCGTCGACTTCACCGGCTGCCCCGACCTCACCGTCGTGCTCAGCGGCGGCACCAACTACACCCCCGACGCCCGGACCGCGTACCGCGACCCCTCCCTCGACCCCGAACAGCTCGCCCGGACGAAGGTGCGCGCGGCGGCCTCGCACCCGGCCGCCGTCCTGCGCCGCACGCACACCGCCGACCACCGCGCCCTGTACGACGCCTTCGCACTCGACCTCGGCACCTCCACCCCGCAGCAGCGCTCCCTCGACACCTGGGAGCGCGTCCGCCACCGCGCGCAGAGCGGCGTCCCCGATCCCGAACTGGAGGCCGCCTACGTCCAGTTCGGCCGCCATCTGATGATCTCCGGATCCCGGGGCAGCCTCCCGCTGGGCCTGCAGGGCCTGTGGCTCGACGGCAACGACCCGGACTGGATGGGCGACTACCACACCGACATCAACCTCCAGATGAACTACTGGATGGCCGACCGGACCGCCCTGTCCCCCTGCTTCGACGCCCTCACCGACTACTGCCTCGCCCAGCTCCCGGCCTGGACCGACCTGACCCGCCGGCTCTTCGACGACCCGCGCAACCGCTACCGCAACTCCAGCGGCGAGAACGCGGGATGGACCGTCGCCATCTCCACCAACCCGTACGGCGGGGGCGGCTGGTGGTGGCACCCGGCGGGCAACGCCTGGCTGTGCAACACCCTCTTCGAGCACTACGAGTACACCCTCTCCCGCGCCCACCTGGAGAAGATCCACCCGCTGCTCAAGGGCGCCTGCGAGTTCTGGGAGGCCCGGCTGGTCACCACAACTCTGCCCGGCGGCACCGAGGAGGTGCTCGTCGCCGACAGCGACTGGTCGCCCGAACACGGCCCGCTGGACGCCAAGGGCATCACCTACGCCCAGGAACTGGTGTGGGCGCTCTTTGGCAACTACCGGTCCGCCTGCGCCGAGTTGAAGAAGGACACCGCCCACGCGGAGCGGATCGGCGCGCTGCGCGAGCGGCTGTACCTGCCCCGGGTGAGCCCGAAGACGGGCTGGCTGGAGGAGTGGATGTCGCCGGACAACCTCGGCGAGACCACCCACCGCCACCTGTCCCCGCTCGTCGGCCTCTTCCCCGGCGACCGGATCCGCCCCGACGGCTCCACCCCGAAGGACATCGTCGACGGAGCCAGAGCCCTCCTCACCGCGCGCGGCACGGAGAGCTTCGGCTGGGCCAACGCCTGGCGCGCCCTGTGCTGGGCCCGGTTGAAGGACGCCGAGAAGGCCTACCGGCTGGTCGTCAACAACCTCCGCCCCTCCACCGGCGGCGCCAACGGCACGGCCTTCAACCTCTTCGACATCTACGAGACCGGGCCGGGCCGGGGCATCTTCCAGATCGACGCCAACTTCGGCACCCCGGCCGCGGTCGTCGAGATGCTGCTGTACGCGCGCCCCGGGCACATCGAACTGCTCCCGGCGCTGCCCGCCGCGTGGGCGGCCTCCGGCGAGGTCAGCGGCGTTCCCGTGCGCGGCGGGTTCACCGTCGACCTGTGCTGGAAGGACGGCACGCCGGTGTCGGTGCGGATCCACAGCACCGGGGGCCGCGCCACTACGGTGGCCCACGGCGGCACCTCGCGCGCCGTCGCCCTGGAACCGGGAAGATCCGTCACGCTGAAGGGATTCGACCGATGAGGGACCAGCTCACCCGGGCCGCCGCCCTGGCCGCCGTACTCCTGACCGCGACGGCCGCCACCGCGACCGCCGCGCACGGCACGGCCGCCGTCCCTTCCAGAGCCTTCGATGCCGCCGCGCCCGCAGGCGCCGCCGCCCCGCGCGCCGCCGCCCCCGGACAGCCGGTGCTCGCGTGGACCACGGCCGTGCGGCCCGCGCTCGCGCAGACCACCGGCGCGCAGACCACCGGCGTGCAGCGGGCGCCCGGGGAGGCGGAGTCCTTGCACGCCGCCTCCCGGCCGGCCGTGTCCGTCCGGGCCGCGTCCGGTGCGCGGTCGCACGAGGTGGTGACCTGGGGGGCGAGCGCCGACCGTGTCGGCAGCGGGGTGCCCGACCGCGCGTACCGGCTCGTCGTGCACACCAGCGTGGCCGGGAGCGACCCGCGGATCCGGCTGAGCAACGCCTTCGGCGACCGGCCGCTGACCTTCGACAGCGTCTGGGCCGGTGTCCAGGAGTCGGGCGCCGCCCTGCGCCCCGGCAGCAACCGCAGGCTGACCTTCGGCGGCGCGGCCACGGTCACCGTCCCGGCCGGGCGGACCGTCCTCAGCGACCCGCTGCCCGGCCGGCTGCCCGCCGGCACCGGCCTGGTCGTCAGCCTGCACAGCCCGGACGCGGCCGGTCCGGCCACCGGGCACGGCATGGCCATGCAGACGTCGTACACCACGCAGGGCGACCACACCGCCGAGGAGGGCGCCGGCCACTGGACGAGCACCACCGGTTCCTGGTTCTACCTGGACTCCGTCTCTGTACGGACCGCTGCGCGCACCGCCGCGGTCGTCGCGCTCGGCGACTCCATCACGGACGGCTGGCACTCCAGCACCGACCTGAACCGCCGCTGGCCCGACTACCTCGCGCGCCGCCTGGGGAAGGCGCGCACCGACGTCCGGGGGGTGGCCAACGAGGGCATCTCCGGCAACAAGGTGCTGGCCGACGGGGCCGGGCAGAGCGCCCTCAACCGGCTGGACCGTGACGTGCTGTCCCAGCCGGGGGTGCGGACCGTCTTCCTCTTCGAGGGCGTCAACGACATCAAGGCGCACACCGGGGTCACGGCCGCCGACCTGATCGCCGGGTACCGCGAGATCGCCGCGCGGGCGCATGCCGCCGGGAAGTGCGTGGTCGGTGCGACCGTCGGGCCGTTCAAGGGCTGGGGCGAGTGGGACCAGGCCGCGGAGTCGGTACGCCAGGAGGTCAACGCCTTCCTCCGCGACAGCGGCGAGTTCGACGCGGTGACCGACTTCGACCGCGTCCTGCGCAGCCCGTACGACCCGGAGCGCATCCTGCCGTTCCTCGACGGCGGCGACCATCTGCACCCCAACGACAAGGGGATGCAGGCGATGGCCGACGCGGTGGACCTCACCGCTCTGGACTGCACCGGCGGTCCGCACTCCGCCCGCTGACACGAGACCCGGGCCGGGTACACCTGCGCGCCCTCACACATGTCCTGCCATGTGTGAGGGCGCGCAGCCATGACCGGAGGGGACGGCCTGGAAGCACGTGCACCTTGCATCCAGCAGACGAGGTGTGCACGCGAGGTGTTCACACATGGTGTCCAGAAGCGCATGTGGGTGCCCGGCTGGCCGGGCTGCTGCGGAACCGAAGTAGCGATTGATCATCATCGCCGTCACCCCGGCCCGCTCGGCGATCTGCCGGACGCCGGCCCTCGCGTAACCGTGCTCGGTGAACTCCACCACCGCCGCCTGGAGAATCGCCTCCCTGGTCACGGCACCGTCCCGCTTGCGGCCGGCCTGCTGAGTACTCATGCGCAGGAGCATACGGGGACCGCCACCCCGGGATCGGACCGGCCGCTGGGCCGTCGCGTCGAAGACACGGCGAGGGCGCGTGGTGCCGCCGCTCTCGCGCCATGCAGGTGACACCGCAGCGCCGAAGCCGCTCAGAGCACCGCGTGGCCGGCCGCGCCGGGCGCGATGCCGGGCAGCACGGCACGGGTGAGGCCGGCCGCGCCGGAGAAGTTCATCTCGGACAGCCGGCGCGATCGCCCGCGAGTCCCGGACCGGCACGCCTCACGGTTTGTGGGTCACCCAGAGCAGTTCCGCCGGCCAGCGGTGTCCCCAGTCGGGCGGGTCGGTTTCGTTGTAGCCGTTGGGTGTTCCGAGTCCGGGCCGCGGCTCGATGAGGTCGTCGATGACGAGACCCGCGCCGCGCAGGACCTTGACCCAGCCGCCGTAGGTGAGCTGATAGCTGGTCGCGCCGTCGCCTTCGGCGATGGTGTCCAGCCCGAAGTAGTCCTGCCGCAGCGTCGTGGTCACGCGGCCGGCGGCTTCGTCGTAGCAGGCTTCGAACCAGGGGCTGGCGACGTTGAACACCAGGCGTCCGCCCCGGCGCAGGACGCGTGCGGCCTGCGGGACGGCCAGGTGCGGGGGCGCCCAGCTGAGCCCGCCGAAGTCGCAGAACACCAGGTCGAAGCTGTCGGCGGCGAAGGGGAGGTGTTCGGCGGCGCCTTGGACCAGCGGGTAGCGGGCCGCTCCCATCGCGCGGGCCGCTGCGGCGAGCTGGGCTTCGGACAGGTCGAGCCCGACCACGGTGGCGCCCTCGGCGGCGAGCGCCCTGGACCACTGGCCGGCGCCGCAGCCGAGTTCGAGGACGCGCTTGCCGGTGACGTCGCCCAGGGCGTGCAGGTGCGCGTCGGGGACGGAGTACATGCCCCACAGCCGGGGTGAGGCGCCGATCTGCGGGTCGTGCTCGTGCTGGTAGTCGCTGCTGATCCGATTCCAGAGCCGCCGGTTGGCGGGGATGCTGTCCACGTGCCGACTCCAGCACCGCCTGCCGTGGGCGGTCAAGACGATTAGGGCACTGACCGGCCCTCGCCTCGGTCCGGCCCTGGGCCGGACCGTGATCCGCGCCTGATCCGATCGGAAGGCCCCCGGGAGCCGTCGGACGCTCCGCGGCGCCGAATGTGTGCGCAGCGGGCATACACGGCACGGCCGCGGGGTTGTCACCCGTGACGTGTGACCCCGGCACCGGTGCAGCACACGTGTGCTCGTGCTAGATATGTGTCTTTGTCGAAACTTTGCACCACAAACCCGAGAATCTGCTTGCCTGCGGCAACCAAACAAATATGGTTGCTTGAAGCAATGACATTGGAGACCGCCGTGGCCGACAGGGCCCAGTACGAGGAGCTGGTCCGCCAGTTCAGCGCCTTCGGCGCGGTGAAACGTGAGCTGAGCCGGAGTCTGCCGGAAGGCTGCTCCCACGCGTCCGCCACCGTGCTCGCCCTGCTGAGCCGGTACGGCGACATACGTATGGGAAGCCTCGCCGAACTGCTCTCCGTCGACATGTCGGTCATCAGCCGCCAGATCGCGCACATGGCCGCGCAGGGCTGGATCGACCGCTCCCCGGACCCGGCGGACCGGCGCTCACGCATCCTGCGCCTGACCCCCGCCGGCCGGGCCCAGCTCGACGAACTGTCCGACCGGACCACGCGGCTGCTGGCCGACCGGCTGAGCGGCTGGAGCGACGACGAGGTCGGCGCCCTGATCCGGCTCATGGCACGGCTGCGGACGAGCTTCGGCGGCGCCTGTGAACCGGCCGGGCTCGCCGCCCGGCCCGCGCACCTGCCCGCCGCCGTCCGTACCTCCCGCGACACCACACAGACTGAGGAAGTTTCATGACCACGACCACACCAGACGGTGTACGGGCACACCCCGGACCCGGCTCGGACCCCGCCGCCGTGAACATGTCCCACCGGCAGATCATGGAAGCGCTGTCCGGCCTGCTGCTCGGACTGTTCGCCGCCATCCTCTCGTCCACCGTCGTCACCAACGCCCTGCCCCGGATCATCGGCGACCTGGGCGGCGGCCAGAGCGCCTACACCTGGGTGGTCACCGCCTCGCTCCTCGCGGTCACGGCGTCGACACCGCTGTGGGGCAAACTCGCCGACCTGTTCAGCAAGAAGATCCTCGTCCAGGCCGCGCTCGTCGTCTACATCGCGGGCTCCCTGGTGGCCGGCCTGGCGCAGAACCCCGCCACCCTGATCACCGCCCGCGTCATCCAGGGGCTGGGCGGCGGCGGGCTGTCCGCGCTGGCCCAGGTCGTCCTGGCCGCGATGATCTCCCCGCGCCAGCGCGGCCGGTACTCCGGCTACCTGGGCGCGACGTTCGCCGTCGCCACCGTCGGCGGCCCGCTGCTCGGCGGTGTCATCACCGACACCTCCTGGCTCGGCTGGCGCTGGTGCCTCTTCGTCGGCATCCCCTTCGCCCTCATAGCCCTGTTCGTGCTGCAGAAGACGCTGAACCTGCCGGTGGTCAAGCGCCGGGCGAAGGTCGACTGGGCCGGCGCCTTCTTCGTCACCGCGGCCGTCTGTCTGCTGCTGATCTGGGTCACCTTCGCCGACGACAAGTACGCCTGGCTGTCCTGGCAGACGTACGCGATGGTCGGCGGCTCGGTCCTGCTCACCCTGGTCTTCCTGTTCGTCGAGACCCGGGCCGCCGAACCCATCATCCCGCTGCGCCTGTTCCGCAACCGCACCATCGCCCTGGCCTCGCTCGCCTCGCTGCTCGTCGGCATCGCGCTCTTCGCGGGCACCGTCTTCTTCAGCCAGTACTTCCAGCTGGCCCGCGGTGACTCCCCGACCCGCTCGGGCATCATGACGATCCCGTTCATCGGCGGCCTGTTCGTCTCCTCCACGGTCTCCGGACGGGTCATCACCACCACCGGCAGGTGGAAGGGCTGGCTGCTGTCCGGCGGCGTCCTGCTCACCGCGGGCGTGGCCCTGCTGGGCATGCTCCGCCACGACACCCCGTACTGGCAGATCGCGTGCTGCATGGCCCTGATGGGCCTCGGCGTCGGCATGACCCTGCAGAACCTGGTGCTGTGCACCCAGAACCAGGTGGCCCCCGGCGACCTGGGCGCCGCCTCCTCCGTCGTGACCTTCTTCCGGTCCCTGGGCGGCGCGGTGGGTGTCTCGGTGCTCGGCTCCGTCATGACGTCACGGATCGGCCACTACGCCCGCGCGAGCATCGGCACCCTCAGCCCGCAGGACCAGGTGTCGGCCGCCAAGGCCTCCGGCGGCGGCACCCTGCCCGACCTGCACCTGCTGCCGGCGCCGGTCCGCACCTGGCTGGAGAGCGCCTACGGACACGGCATCGGTGACATCTTCCTGTACATCGCGCCGGTCGCCCTGCTCGCCTTCCTGGTGACCCTGTTCATCAAGGAGGTCCCGCTGCGTGCCACCAGCGGCCTGGCGCAGGCGGCCGAGACCCCCGACGGGACCGGGACCACCAAGGCCGCCGAGGAACCCGGCGGCTACGAACTTGATCGCCCGGACAAGTCCTAGTACTCCAGCAGCGTTTCGCTATCTGGCCTGGTCAGAGGCGTCGTCTGGAGTGTAGTCGGCTGGTGTTGTGTCAGGGGTGGTCTTGCTGGAC